>JBNAWC010000071.1:0-2939 GCA_049700035.1 Candidatus Bathyarchaeales archaeon | reverse complement strand
AATCGATAGGCATATAGTCTCGTAGTTTGCAATAGTGTTTTAAAACTCAAATGGCGCGTGCTTTGAATGAGGAAAGTTGCTGTAATAGGTGTTGGCAACTCAAAATTCGGCAACCGCAACGACGCGACAATCCAAGAACTTGCTTTTGAAGCAATAAAAGAAGCGGTGGAAGACGCTGGAATAACACCGAAAGACGTGGAGTTAAGCGTTGTTGGCTCCGCTGGCACAAGAACTTATGAGCTTTATCCAGCAGTTCCAATAAACGAGTATGCGGGGTTTTACGATAGAGGTCCGATAAGGGTTGAGGCGGCTTGCGCAACTGGAAGCGCGGCAGTTTACACCGCATACGCAAGCGTTGCTTCTGGGCAGGTTGATGTTGCAATGGCTTTGGGAGTTGAAAAAATGTGCGAGGTTGACACGGCTACTTCGCTTGCCGTTGGCGGACGCGGCGGAAACTACCTTTGGGAATTCCACTTTTTCGGAACAACCTTCCCAGCTTATTACGCACTTCACGCTTCGGCTCACATGGCAAAATACGGCACAAAAGAGGAGCACCTCGCCATGGTAGCTGTGAAAGCCCACAAATATGCAACAATGAACCCTAAAGCGCATTTTCAACGGGCAATAACATTGGAGGAAGCGCTTAACTCCAGAGTTGTCTCTTGGCCGCTGAAACTTTTTGACTGTTGCCCCATAAGCGACGGTTCAGCATGCGTTATAATAGCCTCTGAAGAAAAGGTTAAAAAGCTTAAGGGGCAAGATGCGCCAGTTTGGATTGAAGCAATGGGATTTTCTTCAGACACAGCCAACATATGCAGAAGAACCAGTTACGTCGGGCTTGAAGCCGCCGTGAGAGCCGCAAAAATGGCTTACAAAATGGCTAAAATCGGACCAGATGACGTTGAAGTGGCGACCGTTCACGACTGCTTCACAATAGCGGAAATAATGGCTTACGAAGACCTGGGCTTCTGCCAAAAAGGCGAGGGAGGCAAGTTTATTGAGGAAGGTCAAACGGAGCTTGGAGGAAAAATACCAGTAAACTTAGATGGGGGATTAAAAGCGAAGGGACATCCCCTAGGCGCAACCGGCTGCTCAATGATTTACGAGTTAACAAAACAGTTAAGAAGCGAAGCGGGCAAAAGACAAGCTCCGCTTAAAAATTATGTTGCCCTAGCCCACAACGTCGGCGGAACAGGGCATTATTGTTGGGTGACGATACTTAGGAGGAGGAAATGATGTCAGAGGCGAAAGAACCAGCTTCAATAACGAGCAGACCCATAACTTACACGCATAAAATACCAGTTGCCAAAACGAAAATTTTTTGGGAAAAACTTAGAGAAGGAAAAATCTGCACAACAAAATGCAAGAAATGCGGAAGCCTCTATTTCCCGCCGCAAGTTGACTGCCCACAATGCTTAACATCTGAAGTTGAGTGGCTTGAACTAGGCGAAGAAGCAGTTTTAGAAACTTACACCCATGTGCAAACGAGACCTCAAGGCTTCACCCAATACGAGCCATATATCATAGCCGTAGCAAAAACCTCTGAAGGCGTTAAAGTGATGGGATGGCTTGAAGACGTAAAACCCACAGAAATCAAAGTTGGAATGAAACTTAAAATGGCTACTAAAACTCTTCCAGACGGATACATAACAATAGTGTTCAAACCATAATGCGGTGACTTCGCGTACACTTAAATATTTTCAGAATCAATAATTCCACAGAGAAGTGCGCACCGTGACCAGAAAGGAAGAGGAAAAAATTTACTTAGAAGAGCAAAGGAGTTTCTAGAAACCCCGGAATATCAAGCCAGCAAGGGCTTCTTCGATTCAGCTGTCTTCAGCCTAGAACAAGCTTTGCAACTATTCTTAAAGCAAAAATTCTAGCGCATGGTGTAAACTATCCTAGAACACACAGCGTTAGAGAACTCCTAGAAATTCTATCTAAAATAGTTTCAGAAGACAAAAAGGGCATCATAAGAAATATGTTCCAAAGCTATTTGTTGGAGTTGGGCATGTTAGAAGATGCTTACATAACATCTAGATACGTAATGAGAGAATTCACCAAGAAGGAAACAGAAAAACTGACCAAGGCAGTAAAGGAAATAATGGAAAATGTCGCATAGAATATTGATAGTAGAAAATGCCATAAAAAGACAAAAAGCGTTTAAAAATCTGCAAATCATCAAAAAAACCGTAAACAAACTTGACCCAAACGCGGAAATATACTTATTCGGGTCTGTCGCAGAGAAAAGACATAACTATTCAAGCGACATAGACATACTTATTCTAACGACAGTGAAACCAGCAATTGTCCATGCTGAACTCTGGAAGAGTGGAATAAAAGAACCTTTCGAAATTCACGTGCATTCGCCGGAAAAAGCCGCCTTTTACAAGACAAAAGCTAAACTCGTAAAAGTATTATAGATTTTATTGAATGGACATGTTGAAGTCTAAGTTTGTTGGGTGCCTTATTGGAAGTGCTGTTGGCGATGCATTAGGCAGTTCTTTTGAGGGTTTCTTGTCTTCGAAAGTATATGCTGAAAGTTTTCATGGAAGGTGGACTGACGACACGCACATGATGATTGGCGTTGCAGAATCCTTGATTGCAAACAAGGGCTTTGACGGAAATCATATGGCGCAAACTTTCATCAAAAATTATGAACAAGAACCATGGCGAGGCTACGCCAGCGGTCCACCACGGGTTTTCAGGTGGATAAAGTCCGGCGTGGCTTGGAACGAGGCTGCAAGGCGGTTGTTCGGCGGCGCTGGCTCATTTGGTAATGGAGCAGCCATGCGCGTTGCCCCTGTTGGGCTTTTTTATTATGACGATTTAGAGAAGCTTCGAGCCGTAGCTTACAGCCAGAGCCAAATCACTCACACTCACGAACTTGGAATGGAGGGCGCGGCTTTGCAGGCTTACGCGGTGGCTTTAGCCATAAA
>JBNAWC010000070.1:0-3559 GCA_049700035.1 Candidatus Bathyarchaeales archaeon | reverse complement strand
AATGGCTATATTTGGATGAAAATCTCGCGCCGACAGCTCCAATTTACACAAAAAATGACATGGATGTTATCCGAAATTTTGTAGACGACATGTCCACCTACATTTTTAGCGTAATTTACAAGAATCTAAAGGAGATTCAAGACACTTTCAGAAGATGTAAGGCAAGCGAATACGCCGACTTTGCAGAATTTTTCTGCTGGCTCTATCACTTAGCCTTCACAGAAACCATGGATTATCTAATAAGGCAAAAAAGGCTAAGTCAACCTATTCACGGCTACGAATACTGGCTTTGGAAAAAATAGTCAATTCTTAAGCTATTCTATTAGTCGCTGTTAGCAGAATGGTTTTCTCGGGGTGGGTGAAAAACCAAATTGTTAATTAATTCTTTTTCTCTAGCTTCTCACGGGTTAAACAGTTAAAGAGAAGGTTCGGTTTTGAAGATTGGGATAGTAACGCGAAACAGGAATTCTTGGAGTTCAACCCAGCTCAGAGAAGCCCTAACAAGACGTGGTATACCGCATATTTGTTTTAGCTTTCCGCGATTGACTGCGCGTGTCGCTTATTCGCCAAAATTAAGCATTGGCAACGTCAACCTTTTAGAGGATTTGGATGCCCTAATAATTCGTCCAATTGGGAGGGGTTCCCTAGAAGAAATTGTGTTTAGGATGGATTTGCTCTACAAGCTTGAGCGTAATGGCATTTACGTTGTTAATCCGCCAGAAGCCATAGAACACTGCGTAGACAAATATGATATTCTGGCGATTTTGGAAGAGAACGGCATACCCGTGCCAAAAACAGCAGTAACGGAAAACGTTGAACAAGCTGTAAGGGCTTTCCATGAACTCGGCGGAGACGTAGTCGTAAAACCCCTATTCGGCTCGCGCGGCATAGGTTCAACACGCATAAGAGACGCTGAGGTTGCATCAACAATTCTTAGGGCACTAAACTTCCACCACAACGTACTGTACATACAAGAGTTTGTGCAGCATGGCTTCTCGGATATCCGCGCACTAGTAGTCGGCAACAGCGTCATCGCAGCCATGCGCCGAGTAGCAAACAGTTGGAAAACAAACTACAGCCAAGGCGCCAAACCAGAACCAACCAAACTGGAAAACGCATTAGAAGAATTAGCCATAAAATCTGCAAGGCTTATAGGCTGCAAAATCGCAGGAGTCGACATATTAGAAGGACGAAACGGACCATTAATTGTTGATGTCAACAGTCAGCCAGGATGGAGAGGACTACAGTCAGTTACAGACTTTAACATAGCTGATAAAATTGTTGACTTTATCCTTTCGGACATGAAAAGGTAGAAAAGGGGAAGCGCAAAAGGGTTGAAGCGTGTAAAAATCGTTAAACTTGACCTTTCAACTGGAAATGCACAGAAAAAGTTTGATTACGTTGCAGAAGAGAAACCATTGCACATTTACATAAACGGAAAGCATTATGCAACAATAATGTGCTCTCCATCAAAACTCAAAGAACTCGCTGTGGGGCACCTACTAACGCAAGGTATAGCAAAGGCTGTAGAGGAAATTGCGGAAATCAACCTAAAAAATGAAGGCACATGTCAAATAAAACTTAAACCAAAAATCAACATAGAAGGCAGAATAAGACTTGCAAAGCCTTATTCACGCATAATCTCATCCGCATGCGGAAGCGCATCGCCAGAAGCTTTTGTGGGAAAAACGCCAAAAGCAACTTCAAACCTTAAAGTGAAGGCGCAGCTAATCAAAGAATGCGTCAAAAACTTAAACGTAATGGCTGAAACTTTTAGAAAAACTGGCGGCGTCCACGTGGCAGCCATCTACAAAAGTGACGGAACAATTGTAGCTTCCGCAGAAGACGTTGGCAGACACAACGCGGTGGACAAAGCCATTGGAACAGCAGCCCTAAACAAGGCGGATTTCAACAGCTGCTTCCTCGCATTAAGCGGCAGACTAACAGCAGACATACTCCTAAAAGTAGCAAGAACCAAAATACCAATTGTAGCCTCAATAGCTGCCGCGTTAGATTCGGGAATAGAAATCGCAAAACAAGCAAACATAACACTCATCGGGTTTGCCCGCGGAAACCGCATGAACATCTACAGCTTTCCAGAAAGAATTCTTTCATAAGGGTCTTCAGCTTCATCTGGAAAGCGTGTTTCTTTACCATTTTTGATTAACGTTTTGCGCCTATTTTTTATAAATACTCCCAAAAAACTTGCCTCAACGTTGTTTTGACGCAAAACCCGTTCAACATTATCCTTTGCCTCTGGGCTGACCGCAGCTAAAATCGCTCCAGTAGATGACATGGATAAAACTTGCTTTTCCGAAAGCTTGAAACAATTTGCAAGCGCCTGAACATCCTTTGTAAATGGAACTTTTTCCAACTCTATTTTGAAGCCAACCTTAGAGTTTTCAGCCAACTCATTTAAGGCTGCTGTCAATCCGCCCTCTGTCGCGTCATGCATGGCGTGAACTCCGCCAACCTCCGACAGCAACAAGGCTTCTCTTACGCAACTTTGCGTTGGAACAAGTTTTGAAAGTTCCATAGTCCGCTGAGCTCCAAAAAGTCTTTCAGCTAATGTCTTATGCGTTAAAGCAAAGTTTACGGCTATCTCTAAGCCGAGAGACTTTGTGAATAGAATGTAGTCGCCTGGTTTTGCTCCGCTTGGCGTTATTAACTTATCCTTTTTAACCATGCCATAAGCTGTACAAACACCAACCAAACTTGATAAGCCATCATAAACCCCCGTGTGTCCAGTAACAATCGCCATGCCCAACTCTTCAGCTGCCGCACACGCTTGCTTCATCACAGCGTAAAAAGTTTCTGGCTTTGTTTTAACTGAACCCAGAAGGTTTATTGCGCAGTATTCTGGCTTAGCCCCAAAAAGTGCAACGTCAGAAGCAGCATAATGGATGAGGAGCCATCCAAACCAGTCTTCAGGAACTCCAATGCACGGGTCTGTTGAAACCACCAAGTATTTATCGTTTATTAGGTGGACGCCTGAATCGAAACCTGGATGCGGCGGCACAACAACTCTTGAATCCCTTTTTATACAACTCAGCAGTTTTTCAAGTTCTCGCGTAGAGAGTTTTCCCATGAGTATCCTATTCCCTAGTCTTTAAAAGTTCAATGCCTCTATTTGTTATTTTGAATGGAATCCAATCCAGCGGGTGATTGCATCCTTCCATCTTCACTATGCGCAGTTCCCTTTGACACTTTTCTTCGTTAAATCTGAAATAGAAGATGTTATGCGCCTTATTCAGGTCCAAATCTGTGGCGCGCTGAGTCGCCAAGTCCTTCTGTGTCGCCGCCGTCATGATGTCGATATTAACGATGTTGTCAAAGTGGCACCAATTTATCGTCCAATCTTCGACAGGTTCCATGTATTTCAAATCATATAAGGCGAACAGTTGTTCACTGAAGTCTCCAGCAGCAAACCTTGTAACCCCCTTTTCCGAAATCAGCCTATCAATACGCTTCATTTCCTCAAAATCTTCTAGGCTGAAGTAGATCACTCGCGGGTCTTTCGGGTAAGGCTCAAAATGAGGAAAAGCCTGAACAGCGATAA
>JBNAWC010000069.1:0-4021 GCA_049700035.1 Candidatus Bathyarchaeales archaeon | reverse complement strand
AAGCTTAGAAGCCTCCTTCGGAGAAAGCCTAACAAGCTCATCTGGACTCTTGCCGACAAAATCATTTAATACGAGTCTAGACTCTTATTTAAACGTTAGGGCAACCATACAAAGCCTGTTCAAGCGAAGTTTTATCTAAAAAACCGAATAGTCAAACAGCCTAAAACTGCGCTAAAACATCCTTCTTCTCCATAATATAACCACAATAATGACACTTTAAAAGCAGCGGATCTTCACTTTCAACGTAAAACTTCGCTTGAACAGGCTCGTTACTGTTGCTTATGCACGCGGGATTCGCACACTTAATAATATCCTCTATCACCTTTGGAAGTTGAACCCTCTGCTTTTCAACAACATTGTAATCACGTATTATATTTATTGTCGCATGTGGAGCAACTAAGGCAATCTTGTGCACTTCTTGGGGGTTCAGCGCTCTACCTTCAATTTTTACTATGTCCTTAACCTTGAAACGTTTGCTGGGGACATTAATCGCTATTGTAATGACGCGTTTTTCTCGGCCAGTTATGCCCAAAATCTTAACAACATCCAACGCATGCCCGCCAGTGATGTGATCTATGACTGTTCCATCCTTAATTTTTGAAACATGTAATACTGTTTCGTTCATACAAACCCCACTTTTTGAAGAGACGCTATATCGAAACAGGGATAAAAAGTTTTAATCTAATGTAGCCACCCTATTTGAATCCGAATAAAAAGGTTATTTAGGAGTTGTGCAAATCTGTTTTGGGTGCTAAGATGGAGTTTGAAGGAAGAGACATAATCTCAATTAAGGATTTTTCAAGAGAAGAGATTGATTATATTTTGAGGCTTTCCAAAGCTATGGAGCCGTTGGCCCAGAAAGGCTCAGACATGCTTAAAGGAAAAATTTTAGCCACATTGTTTTTTGAGCCGAGTACGCGAACACGTTTAAGTTTTGAGGCTGCAATGCATAAGCTGGGTGGTTCAACGATAGGCTTTGCAGAAGCAGAGATTGCCTCTGTCAGAAAAGGCGAAAATCTGGCGGATACTGTTCGCACAGTTGATAATTACGCTGATGTAATCGCTATTAGGCATCCACTTGAGGGCGCAGCACGACTCGCAGCAGAATTCGCAAAAGTTCCAATAATCAACGGCGGAAGCGGAGCCGAAGAACACCCAACACAAGCGCTTCTGGACTTATACACAATCGTTAAGGAGAAGGGCAAGATTGACGGGTTAAAAATAGCCTTTGTAGGCGATTTGAGATATGGAAGAACAGTGCACTCGTTGGCTTATGCACTAAGCCTTTACAACATTGAACTGTTTTTGATTTCGCCAGAAACCCTAAAAATGCGCAGAGAAGTGCTCCAAACAATAAAGGAGAGAATCCCAGTCACGGAAAAAGCAAGCCTTGAAGGCGTAATTTCACAAGTCGACGTCTTATACGTCACGAGGATACAGAAGGAGCGCTTCCCAGACCCAGCGGAATACATCAAAGTTAAGGGTTCATACAAGATAGACTTGCAAAGTCTAAGCAAAGCAAAAAAGGATCTAATAGTGCTTCATCCGCTTCCAAGAGTTGATGAAATAGCCGCAGAAGTGGATAACACGCCGCATGCACGGTACTTCCAACAGGTTTGGAACGGCATAGTAACGCGAATGGCGCTTCTAGCCCTGATATTAGGGGCTGTTAAATAGCCTCTAAACATGTGTAAACTTGTCAAAGACTGTTAAAGTGCTTGTGGCTTCACATGATGGGCACTTGTGTCTAAGCCCATTCCAGCTTTTTTTACAACGTGTGCAATAGGTTAGTTTGCGGTTGTATGTGAAGAATTCGTGGGTGTTCTGTTCGATTATGTTTTTTGTTATAGCCATTAGCCCTTCAGCGCCTCCCCTGAAATCTTCAGTCTCTATCACGGTTAGACTTCCACCGCCAAGCTTGTTGAAGATACGCTTGAGCTTCATAGATTCTTCGGCAAATTTTCCGCTTTCAAGTTTTATTCTGCTAACTGTAGAGTAGAAGGGGGTTTCTCTAGCCCCGGAAAACCGCACTTTGGCAATGCCATATCTTTCAATGTCCAAATGCGCGAGGCGTTCTGAAGCCTCAAAATCTGGAATGCATGCTATAAACAACCGCTTTTTGCGTCTTCCAATCTTGCTTAGATAGTCTGTGGCTAACTGCAGAACTTCGACGGCGAATTCTAAGGCGTTTTCGTCCGTAAATGGTGTTTTACAGAATGCTTCTGCCGCCTCCCTCAGTCCAACAATGTTTATTATACGCGAACAACTATCCAGCCTAAAATAATGGTCTCCATCAAAATCTTGCATGAGAAACGGCAACAAGCCGCTGCACCTCTGCCTTAAAGCCTTATCCTTAATTTCAAGGGCTCTTGCAGCCATCTCCAGCCTTTCTTTTATAATTTCAAGGAATTTTCGCTTGTCTCCTTCAGATTCATTAACTATGCGTGGCAAGTTTACATTGACATATCCCAAGCATCCAGTACGCAAGGTGTCGATTTCCCAGTCACCATCCATGTCTGCGTTTAACTTAAAGCCAGAATGCGAAAAGGCGGAGGTTTCTAGGTCTTTTGTGGAATTGTTGGCGAAGTATGGTAGGCTATGTTCTAATGCAAGTTTGTGTGCTTTAATTAGTAACCCGCGTGCTTTCTCATTTGTAAATGCTTCCGAACGTAACTTTATAATTAATTTCGGGTTAGGCAGTGGTTTTTGGACGCTTTCCTCGGCGAATGTTTCAATTAGAAGCAAAGCCAAAAGTTGAATTTCATCGTGAAAATCGCCGTACTTGCCATCTTCTTTTCCATCCACGCCTATTGCTGGTTTTTCCCTTAAAAATTCTGGAGTTGTAAGTTCTAAGCCTAATGAAAAATCTTCTATCTGACTTGCATTCCACAAAAAAAGCCTAAACACCTCCTTAACATCATGCGGATTCATGCCCTTCGTAAACGGCGCTAAGAAAACGTTGAAGTAATCAATTGTTTGGCTTTGGGCGATTTCTTTAGCTGAGTTTTGAATGACGTTAAGTGTTATAGATAAGGCGGAATGTAGATTTTTTGGTGGTGGACAGGAGATTTTATGCACGTCTAATTTTTCAAGGTTTATGCCTTTTTGAAAGAAAAATCTTAAATCATGCATGACCTCGCTTGGCTTTAACGTCCACGAACCCAAATTTTTTATGTGAAGCGCCCCAGACAAATGTGCGTCGGCAATATCTCTCGGAAAAACATGTAGAAGCATATACTCCTCCAAAACTGCTGCGCCAGCACTCTCGTGTATGGAAGCCATTTTTTTGGAACCCTTGCTTTTTGACTCTATTAGGTTTGTCACGTCGTAGATGGGTAGCCCTAAACGCGTGAGCCTATGGCGATATTCTTCTAAGCCTTTTTCTATTAGAATTGCATTGACGAATTCCCTAACCAAAGGCGCCGTTAGATACTTTGTTTTTGATTTTAAAAGGCGTTTTTCAGCTTCCTTGGCAACTTTTTGAGCTAAATCGTCTGGCATTTTCGCCTCTTTTACAAGTGCGTTTGCAATTTTGTTGGCGTCAAATTCCTCTAGGGCTAAACGTGAAGTGCGAACAATTAGTCCCCTTGGTTTTATGGCTCTCTTTTCGATTCTTTCCGCAACGTCAAGAACCATTTTCCCCAAGTCTGTTAGACAATACTTCTTTGATTCAACATCGGCCTCAACTAAATCTGCCTTAAGTAAAAACTTCAGATGGTAAGCGAATCTGCCAGCATCTCTGCTTGGACTCATTTTAAGCGAGTTCATAAGCTCAGTATAAGAAAGCGAGCCCTTATCAAAAAGCAAATTTAAAATCTGCAGTCGAACAGGCGAAGAAACAGCTTTGAGCACCTTAACTCCACGCACACGCTGACCAGCAGACATCTCCAATCAACCCTCAAACGCAAAGTAGAGAGTAAGGGTTTAAAGGTTAAGAAGCACTCTATTTAAAATGCTTTCCAAAAGAGGGGCTGTCGGCTAGCTTGGTCTAGGCTTGGAGCCTCGGGCGCTCTAGACCCCG
>JBNAWC010000068.1:0-4223 GCA_049700035.1 Candidatus Bathyarchaeales archaeon | reverse complement strand
AGGCTTTTTCTGGCAGTCCTACGAGATATACGGCGGAGTTGGAGGCTTCGCAACATACGGTCCGCTTGGGGCAAAACTCAAACAGAATATAGAGAAGAAACTTCGAGAACTTTTCGTAAACAAGCTTGGAATTTTGGAAATAGAATCTCCAATAATTGCTCCAAGCATGGTTTTCGAGGCTTCTGGGCATGTTGAACATTTTAAGGAGCCAATGGTTGAATGCTTAAAATGCAAGAAAAAGTTTCGCGCTGACCATCTGCTTCAAGAGTTAGCTGGAATGGGCGAAACCGAAACAGAAAAAATGAGCTTGAAGGAACTACAGGCGGCTATCAAAAAGAATGATGTTCGATGTCCAGAATGCAACGGCAAACTAGATGAACCAAAACAGTTCTTAACAATGTTCCAAACCACGATAGGCCCGTATTCCGAAACTGTGGGTTATGGGAGGCCAGAAGCGGCGCAGGGAATATTCGTGGAGTTTAAGCGCCTCTACGAGATAGCCAGAGAGAAAATTCCATTTGGCGTTATACAGATTGGTCATGCGCTGCGTAATGAAATATCGCCTAGACAGAGTCTAATAAGGCTGAGGGAATTCACAATAGCTGACTTAGAGTTTTTCTTTGACCCAGAAGAGCCCAACTGCCACCTATTAAGGGATGTGGAAAACGAGAAGTTAAGACTAGTTTTGGCTGAACATAAACTGAAGGGCTCTGAACAAATAACAGAACTAACCGTGAAGGAAGCCTTAGCCAAAGGCTACATCAAGGCAGAATGGCAAGCAGTCTTCATGGCTTACGCAAAAAGGCTCCTATGCGATTTAGGAGTCCCAGAAGAAAAACAACGCTTTATAGAAAAGCTTCCATGGGAAAGGGCCCACTACTCACTTCAAAGCTTCGACCAACAGGTTTACGTTGAACGTTGGGGTTGGGTTGAAGTTTCTGGACATGCCTATAGGACCGATTACGATTTGAAGAGGCACATGGAATTCAGCGGCGAAGACATGCGCATCTACAAGGAGTATGAAAAACCAATAGAGAAAGAACAGCTTATAATAAAGCCGTTAGCTGCAAAGCTTGGACCAGTGTACAAGGATGAAACAGCCAAGATTTTAGAAACGCTTTCAAAAGTTGACCCAGAAGAGGTTGAAGCGGCATTCAGCAAAAACGGCTACTATATTCTTGGAAAATACAAGATTCTGCCAGAACATGTGGAAATAGTCCATCAAAAGGTTGTTGAGCGTGGAAAACGCTTCATTCCACATGTTGTTGAGCCAAGTTTTGGTTCAGATAGACTTTTTTACGTGGCACTTGAATATGCTTATCGCGTGAAGGGTGACAGAACAATTTTAAGTTTTCCAAGGGACATAGCCCCCATACAGCTTGGCGTCTATCCCCTAGTTAATAAGGATGGGATACCTGAAAAGGCTTTGGAACTGCATAAATTTTTGGTTGATGAAGGCTTCACAGTGGAATATGATGATGCTGGCTCTATCGGTAGGCGGTATGCCCGCGCCGACGAGGTTGGCATACCATTGGGCATAACGGTTGACTATGAAACGCTGAAGGACGATACTGTTACTGTTCGCGACAGAGACACTTGGAAACAAGTTAGAACTCCAATTAAGGATTTGCCTAGGCTTTTGCATGACTATTTTAGGTGGAAAATAAATTTTGAGTATTTAGGCAAATTCTTAGAATCGTAAAGCGACGCTAGCTTTTTTAACACTTAAGCATATCTTAGGTTAGGAAAAAGCCACTAAATTGTTGGGCGGGAAAGTTTGATGCTGCCAGCGGAAACCGAAGAGCGTGTAAAACGCAGAGCTTTAAGCGTTTGCCAAGAGCACCTTAGAAAGGTCTTGGAAGTTGCCAGAAAAGTTCCACAAATGATGGACTGCTTCATGAGGAATGATAAGGAAAGGGCAAAACAGCTTTTCATAGAAATCAGAAAAAACGAGGACGAGGTTGACAATGCAAGGCGACTCGTCTCGCAAGAGCTTGCCGAAATAGGTGCCATTCTCCTAAGCAGAGAAGACTTCCTGAGGTTTACAAATTTGACAAGCGAGATTGCAGATTTTTCTGAGGGAATTGCTTTTCGCCTTGTCGAAATAATGGAGCATGGATGGAATGTTCCGTCTGAAATCAAGAAGGACTTGTTAAAGCTTTCAGAAACCGTTTTGGACGCTGTTATTAAGCTAAGGGAAACTGCCATGGTTCTAACTTACGGGTCTTCAAAGGCTATGGAGAAAGCAAAGGACGTTGAGGTTGCTGAACGAACCGTTGACGAGCTTTATCGAGAGCTTGAAATCAAACTCTTAAACAGTAAACTTGAGTTCCCAGCTTTGATATTGCTCAGGGACATACTGCAACTTCTTGAGGATTCTGCTGATAAGGCTGAAGATGCTGCTGATGCAGCGCGGATACTGTCCTTTATAATGTGAAAAGGCGATAATTCAGAATGCCAAAGAAAATAGAAGTAGAGTTTATTGAAAACTTTCTCGTAGTGTGGAATCCAGTCGATGGATCTGAACTTTACAAAATGGGGTTTTACGGGAAACCAGTTGGAATACCAAAACCAAAGGTTCCAGAGTTCAAAGTGCCCTTAATCCTTGACCTAATGGAAGGCTTGTACCTTGCCGAAAAGAAAATTATAACAATTTACGAGGGCGAAGAAAAGCGCAAAGTTAGCCTCAAAACCTTAAGGCAAAGGGCTAGGCGCCTATACGAGGAATTCGATGAAAAATACAAGGTTTACCGTGACTTGCGTGATAGCGGACTTGTTGTCACTCCAGGAATAAAGTTTGGATGCGACTTCGCCGTTTACAAGCATGGACCAGGAGTTGAACACGCGCCTTACATGGTTTCTGTTAAAAGCGCCAAGTCCGAAATAACAGCCACGGAAATAGTTAAAGCCGGGAGACTTGCAACAACTGTGCGTAAAAGATTCATAATGGCAGTGCCAGACCTTGAAAAGGGAAAAGTACGCTACCTAATATTCAAGTGGTTTAAAGCTTAGCTTTGCTTTTTCTCGCTAAGGATTATTTTGAGCAATTCTTCTTCTAACGTGGGTTCCTTAGGATTTTCAACAATTCTTTCAACTTCGTTGCCTTCCGCGTCGAAAATGATTATTAGGGGGATTTTGTCAACGTCAAATGTTTCAACCTCTGGTGGTGAAGGGGGAACACGCCACTTTCTAGTTTTGCTTAATGGGTCTTTCTTTAAACCGCCGAAGACCCTTATCTCTAAGCCCGTTGTTTCTGATATTACGGCTAAAACTGGAATGCTCGCTGCGCAGTCCTTGCACCATTCTGCTGAAAAAGCAACAACAAAATATTCCTTTGCAAATTGCTTAAGCCTATTTACAGCTTCCTGTTTAGGCTGGTAGTTCTCCTTTCTTTTTAGGAATTTCTCTCGAGAATCGCCCTCAAGCCTTTCTATGTAATCACTTGCTGTTACAGTTTTCTTTCTAATCTCTGCCAAATCTGCCTTCATTTTCATCCTGGCATGAGTGTTTGGTTGACGAATTCTCCCCTAACGTACTGATGAGGATAAATTTTCGTCGATGAGAGTGCGCATCCTTCGGCTATTATAACGTCGTCGGAGACAACCGAAACGGCGTCTATTTTTGTTTGTTTTCTTGGACTTGAGCGCACTGTTACGTGTCTGCCAATTATGCTTTCTCTTATTTCCGCCTTTTCCTCAATTATGACTCTGTCCATGACTGCGGAGTTCTCGATGACAACGTTCTTTCCGATTTTTGTGTAGTTGTCGATGCACGAGTTTACTATTCTTGCGCCGTCGCTTATTTGGCAGTGTCTCCCTATTAGGACGTTTCCCTCAACCTCAATCTTTCCCTGCTTAATCTTTCTTATAATTTCCTTACGTCGCCTCTGCGCTTCAACACTTTCGCCTTGAATCCATATTTTCGTTTGTTCGTCTATTTTTCCGCCGAAATCCTTAAGCGAGGAAAATCGTCCATTGAGCATGTCTTGCATGGCTTCTAAGTAGCGTTTGGGCGTGCCAACGTCATACCAGCATCCTTTAAGCGTGTAGCCATAAACTGGTCTACCCGTCTTTATTATGTATGGGATGAAATCATAGCCGAAGTCTAGGCGTTTCTTCTCCTTAATTATTTGTTTAACGCCTTCCTCTTTGAATATTTTCCTTATTTCTGGTGAAACCATGTATAAGCCAGTATTTGCCAAGTTCGAAGGTGCTTCTTTAGGC
>JBNAWC010000067.1:0-5163 GCA_049700035.1 Candidatus Bathyarchaeales archaeon | reverse complement strand
TCGTATAGAGGGTTTACGGTACAGGGGACCCCTAGCCCCCCGCCTAAGACCCACCGCCAAACATTCATGAGCATACTCAAAACTATAAAACTTTACCCTTTCACTTTTACGCCTTTTTTCAGCATGTCTGTTTGGAGAATTTTTGGCAGCATTTCCATTTCCACCATGTCAATGGGGATGCCGATTTCCAGCTCGATTTTTGCATTCAGTTCTAGCAGTTCTTTTAAGTTCAATTTTGGGTTTGAGCTTATGCAGATGCCTATATCCCTAACGTAATCCCTTGCCATCAAACTTCCGAAAATTATTGCAAGCTTTATTCTCTTTTCCTCGGCTAAATAACCTTTAATTTTCTTTATTATCTCTTCCTTTTCTTTCTTCGTAAGCTTGTAAAAGCGTATTTGGTCATAAGTCGATTGCATATCTACCAGATTCTCTGTTTTAAGTGGTTATCCTAAACTATTGTCTATCCATTTCATATAGGGTTCGAAGCCTTCTATTATTGGAATTGCTATTATCTCTGGGACTTCGTAGCTGTGTAGCGCTTTCACTCTTTCGGACAGTTCAGCGAACAGGCTTTTTCTGGTTTTCATCAAGATTACGTGCTCTTCTGCACTTTCGATTTTCCCATGCCACCAAAAAAGCGAGTGCGCTGGACCAATTATGTTGGCGCATGCAATAAGCCTCTCATCAAGTAAAGCCCGTGCAATTTTTTCAGCTTCAGCCTTGTTGGCTGTTGTCACGATTACGAGTATGTATTCGCCTTTCAAACGGCGTTCACCTCTTTAACAAGCTTTTTACTTTGAAGGCGCATTTATCTTTGATTGCGACAAATGGCTTGTTGCGGAGTGAATGCATTTGAAAACTGTTGGTGTTGTTACAAGTGGCGGCGACGCTCCTGGAATGAACGCTGCCATAAGGGCTGTTACACGCATTGCACATTCAGAAAACTTGCAAGTTTTAGGCTTCGAGAGGGGTTGGGAGGGCTTGTTAACAAATACTTTTGTGAGGTTGACGCCGCGTTCTGTTGGCGGAATAATCCAGCTTGGCGGAACAATATTGCGAACTTCGCGGTGCCTAAAATTCAAGAGGAAGGAGGGACTTAAAAGGGCGGCTGAAACCCTAGCGCAAAACAAGGTTGACGGCTTAATCGTTATCGGCGGTAACGGCTCTTTTAAAGGCGCCTTAGAGTTAAGCGAATTCACGCGGACACTTATCGTTGGGGTTCCAGCAACAATAGACAATGACGTGTATGGCGTTGACGAAACCATAGGGTTTGACACGGCTGTGAACACGGCGGTTTCTGAAATTGACAAGATTCGCGACACAGCAATATCACATGAAAGAGTATTCATAGTCGAGGTCATGGGAAGAACAAGAGGCTTTTTAGCGGCAACAGTGGGCTTAACAGTTGGCGCAGAAGTAATCCTAGTCCCAGAAGAAAAAGTGAATAAAGAAGAAATTTTCAAGGTCATACGCGAAAACAGCGCCAAGGGGAAGCGTTCAGGCATAATTGTTGCGGCTGAAGGCATAGGCGACACGCGCAAACTTGCAAAAGAAATCGAAAAGAACACGGGCGCAGAGGTCAGACTAAGCATTTTAGGCTATGCACAAAGAGGCGGAAACCCAACCGCTAGGAGCCGCCTTCTCGCAAGTTTATTCGCAGACGAGGCTGTTAGGCTTCTACTGAAAGGTGAAGGAAATAGAATTGTCGGGTTGCAGAACGGCAAAGTAGCAAACGTGGAACTGGAAGAATCATGCAGCAAAGAAAAGCCTCTAAACCTTAACCTCTTAAGGTTGGCTAGGATTCTCGCAACATAAAGCCTTCTCTAGCCGAAAAACACCTTTGCTATCTCATAAAGTTCTAGGTCAACTGTCTTGCGCTTACCAACAACATCCTTCAATGGAACAGAGACTATGCGGTTACCCTTAATCGCCACCATGTAACCAAACTTCCCCTCGTGAACAAGGTCTATTGCAGCTATTCCAAAACGCGTTGCCAATATCCTGTCAAAGGCTGTTGGCGAACCGCCACGCTGAATGTGACCCAAAACAACAACGCGTGTTTCTATGCCTAAACGCTTTTCAATCTCCTTCCCAAGATAGTAGCCGACACCGCCGAGGCGAATGTGCCCAAACTCGTCTATGCTTTCACTGTAAACAATCTCTTTGCCGCCCTTCGGCTTTGCGCCCTCAGCAACAACAACTATGCTGAAGTTTCGTCCCCGATCATGCCTCTGCCTTATGTAATCACAAACCTCATCCACATCAAAAGGCTTTTCGGGAATAAGTATAACATCTGCGCCCCCAGCAATTCCCGCCTCCAAGGCTATCCAACCCGTGTACCGCCCCATAACCTCCAAAATCATAACCCTACGATGGGTTTCAGCCGTCGTATGAAGCCTATCAAGGGCTTCTGTGGCTATGGAAACTGCAGTGTTGAAGCCAAAAGTGTAATCCGTTCCAGACAAGTCATTATCAATAGTTTTTGGCACACCGACGCATTTTAACCCAAACTCACCCATCTTATAAGCTACACTAAGCGTGTCATCGCCGCCAATAACAACAACAGCATCTATCCCAGCCTTTTCCGCATTAGCCAATATCTTTTCTGGTCCACCTTCATGCTTAAACGGATTCGTCCTAGAAGTGCCCAAAATCGAGCCTCCACGCGGAAGAATACCAGAAACAGAACGCAAATCAAGCGACACGTATTCGCCTTCTAAAAGCCCACGCCAGCCATCCCTTATACCAACAATCTCGTCGCCATAATGCCTAATCCCCTTCCTAACAACAGCCCTTATAACAGCATTTATGCCAGGCGCATCGCCGCCACCGCTTAAAACTCCAACCTTCAATTGGCATCACCTTAGAAAGCTAGGCTTTTTCCAGAACTTCCGAAAAGGCGCATTTTGCTCTTAACAACCTCTTTCATAGCCTCTTTAGCTGGACCCAAAATTTTTCTAGGGTCAAACTCCCTTGGAGACTTTGCTAAAACCTCACGTATTGCGGCTGTAAATGCAAGTCGCAGGTCAGTGTCTATATTTATTTTCGTTATACCCAGCGAAATCGCCTTCTTTATGTGCTCTTCTGGTATACCCCTCGCGCCTTCAAGTTCAGCACCGTATTTTTGGGCTTTCTCAATAATCCACTGTGGAACACTTGAGGCGCCATGCAAAACAAGAGGCACATCAACCCTTTCCCTAATGCGCTTTAACCGTTCAAAGTCAAGTTTCGGCTCACCCTTAAACTTGTAAGCGCCATGCGAAGTTCCAATAGCAACCGCAAGCGCATCAACACCAGTGCGCCTAACAAAATCAAATGCAACATCAGGGTCTGTCAAAACAGCCTCCTTTTCTTCAACTGTTTTCTCTTCAACTCCAGCAAGCCTACCAAGCTCAGCCTCAACAGAAACTCCACGCGGATGCGCAAAATCAACAACACGCTTCGTTAGGACAACGTTATCCTCAAACTTTAAGAATGAACCGTCAATCATAACCGAAGTGAAGCCAGCGTCAATACAACGCGAAACAGTCTCGAAATCCTCTCCATGGTCAAGGTGAAGCGACATCGGAACAGAAGCGGACTCAGCCGCAGTCCTAACAATTTTTGAAAGATAGACTAAACCACCATATTTTATGGCGCTTGGCGTCACAGCAACTATCACTGGCGATTTCTCCTCAACAGCAGCCTCAAAAACAGCCAAAAAACTTTCAAGATTCTGAATGTTAAAAGCGCCAACGGCATAAGCTCCACTTTTAGCCTTAAGTAGCAATTCTCTATTCGTGACAAGCATACAGTTCACTGCCTTGTGATATTTATCCTAATCATATAAATGATTTACATACCCCAAAACATGATTCTGCATCCATAGTCCAGATTAGAATTCTAACAAAATTGTGCCCACTGCTACCTTTTTAGTGGGACCTACCTAGAAGGATGAATGCGGCAACCATGACCACGCAGACTATGGCAATAACTATTGTGAGGAAAAGCATCTGCGGAACCCCAAAAATGTAATGCTCAACCTCATAATTCAAAGTCACAAGCTTATCCACGGAAGAACCAACATTAGAAAAGTGCAAAGTGTAGTCACCTTCAAGGTCGCAGACAAAAGTATGATGAAAATAGCCTACTTCTCCAAAATCCCGCACAGTACCATTTGGACATGCTAAGCAAAAGCGTATTGCGTTGTCACCGCCCACGACTGAGAAACTTATAAAAACACGGTCTTCAACCGCAAGTTTCAAAACCCTTGTCGCTTCTTCGCCGCTTCGCACAGTGAAACTCGTTGATGTTGCTGCTGTCAACTGGACAAGCGTGAATAAGAGCAGGAAGAATAAAATCAGATGCCGAACCGTACTCCGAACTGAAACCATAGGAATTTTTGAAACAGCAAAACCAATAACCCTTATGGAGCGAGAATACAGAGAGACAAAACTAATCTAAGATACGGTAAAAGCCAAATCAAAGAAAACGCTTTATTGACTTAAATCATTTTGCGTGTTTTGCTCCAAACTCTTCAAAACTCACGATATCCTTCAACTTCTTTCTTCGCCGTATTAGGTGAAGCATCTTGCCTTGTACGTCAAACTTTTTGCGTGGATAGCCAACAGCCAGTAAAGCAATAACGCGATAGTTTTCTGGAATACGTAAAAGCTCCTTAACGAGTTTCTCGTCAAAGTCTCCAACCCAGCATGTGCCTAAACCTTCGCTTGTTGCTGTTAAAACGATGTTCTGCATGGCTATTGCAACATCAACAACATGCCACTTCGGCGAAGCCCTTTCATCACCGCAACCAACAATCACAACTGGAGATTCGGCAAGAAAACGTGCAAACCTTCCACTTTCGGCAATTCTCCGCCTCTTCCAATAGTCCATTACAACAACAAAATGCCAAGGCTGAACATTACCGGCAGAAGGCGCCAACCGCGCAGCCTCAAGAAGCTTCATAAGCTTATCCTTTGGAACAGGCACCAAATTATAAGCGCGAACCGAACACCTCCGCTGAACCACCTCAAACACATCCATCAAGCAACACCAAAACACTATTAATTTCAACTCACCATTAAATTTTACACACCTCCCTCCCACTAATAAAATACACTTAGCGCGGGGTGCGGGATTTGAACCCGCGCGGCCGTTACCGACCACAGGCTTAGCAGG
>JBNAWC010000066.1:0-5424 GCA_049700035.1 Candidatus Bathyarchaeales archaeon | reverse complement strand
ACAATTGTTGAGCGTTGATGGTGTTCGTTTAGGCGTGCGCTTGAAATTTTGGATTATAGATTTTGAAATGGTTTTTGTTTTGTGTGCCAGTTTCTTTTGTCGCCTATTGCGTAGTGGGCTATGCTTGTTAGGCGGGCTGTTATGTTGATGAACCTTATTATTGGGTAGAATGGCGTGTAAAAGAGTAATGCTCTGTAATTGTGGTTGTTGTATGCGTATTTTAGGGCTATGGCTTGGTTTATTACGCCTATGATTAAGCCGTAGGGTGCGAAAATTAGTAGGTTTAGGATGAAGTGGATGCGGTCTGAAGCAAACCAGAAGATGAATGGGAATGCTGTTATTGCGGCTAGGTCTATGAATGCGCCTCCATACTCGAATATGTAGCAGTACCACAAGAGCAGCGTCAACCAAGACCTTTTTAGAAGCAAGTCTCTATGGATTTCAAGTGTGTTGTGGAGCCATCCAGTAAACCACCTTAGCCTTTGACTCCATAAAACACTTAGCGTTGTTGGGGCGACTGTTATGCTTTTGGCTGTGCTCACGTAACCAACGTTTGCGCCTCTCTTGTGCATTTCCAATGTTATTTCTAAATCGTCAGTGATCGAGTGTAGGTTTTTCTCGGCGAAGATTTTGCGCAAAGTTTCCGCATCATATAAGCCTATTGCCCCAGAAACAACGAGAACATTGTCGCCTAAAGATTGGGCGCAGCGCGCTATTCCCAAGCCTTGGCTGTATTCGAGCTGTTGGAGGATGATGTAGGGGCTTGTTTCTTCGTCGCCATCCGTTGGGTGCACGTAACCAGTCACAGCCTTTTTTCCGTTCAACAACATGTAATCGACAAGCTTGACAAGAGTTTCTTGTGTCCAGCATGAGTCAGCGTCAACCACGGCTATTAGGTTTCCGAGCGCCTTGCTCACGCCCGTTTTTACGGCTTCAGTTTTGCCAAGGTTTGATGTGTGCCTGACAACTTTTGCGCGTGTTGATGGATGTTTTTTGCGGTTTAGTTCTATAGTTGCCCATGCGATTTCGTATGTGTAATCGGTGCTTCCATCATCCACAACTATAATTTCGCATAAGCCGTCATATTTTTCCGCGCATTTGAACAAACTGTTTATACAACGCGAAACATTTTTCTCTTCGTTATAGGCTGGAATGATAAAGGAAACCATTGGGTAACTTGGCTTTTTTATTCTGCTCTGTTTGATTCGTGTGTATGTGGCGATTAAAGCCCAAACTCCAGCGACGCCAATAGCCAAGAAAGTGTACCAAGCGTAAAAGAAGCTTGTAATGGCAAGCCACAGTGGGTTTGGAGGCTGCTGGGCTGCTGGATAACCAAAAACTTGTGTTACAAGCCAGTTGGCAATGAGTGGAAAGAAGCGCCATGAAGCATAGGCTAGAACAAACGGTAAGCAAAGCGTCAAATAGAAAAACACGCGGTTTTCCAGCAGCCTCAACTTCATTTGGCTTGTCCTCTAAACGCGTTTAAGAGGTGAGGGTCTTCTCCTTCCTCAAGAAGCAAGGCGCCTTGCATGGATAAAGCGCGTATTTCCGTTCAGACAATATTCCAGAAAGAGAAAGTCTAATCACTATTCAAATTCTTTATGAACATTTAAAAACGCATAAATACCAACCGCCAAATCATAAACTCAAATTTATAGGTGAAAAGCGCTTGACCGAGGACTTATCAAGGTATTACACGCTGTTGCGAGACCAAGCGAGAAGAAAAATAATAGAAATTCTCGGCACACAGGAAAAAATTGGATTCAAAGAACTGCGAGAAACGCTTGGGTTAGGCGTTGGCACAGTTTACTATCACCTAGACATGCTATCAGACTTCATAACACAAGATAAACAGCGTAAGTACAAGCTTAACGACCGCGGAAAAGCCCTATATCAAGTTTTGAAGGAAGGTGGCGTTCCAGCATCTTTAGGAATTAGTGAAGCTTTAAGCCATCGTTTTGCAAAGTGGCTTTTTCTTTCTCCTATTTTTGCGAAAACCGTTAAGCCGCTTTTATTGTTGCCGCTTGCGTTGGCTATTCTCTTGATTGGCGGTTTTGGCACTGCTTCCGCTGGACTTGATTCAGCCTTGTTCTTCTATTTTCCCTATTCTGCTCGTGACTTCACAAGCCTAATAGCCTTATACATATTCAACTGGATAGGCTTATTCCTATTCGCTGAAATCCTCACATACCTCGCTTACAAAAGAGTCGGAAACGACCTTCAACTTTTAACATGCATTCTTCTAGCCTCTTTTCCATTGGCGATTTTTCCGTACATTTATTCCTTCACTTCGGAAATGTTTTTGGTGATTCTTGGACTAAAAATGTCAGTTTCCACGATAATTTTGTTTATACTCCAAATTTGGACGTTGCTGCTGCTGTCTGCGGCTCTATGCTTCGGGAAAGGCTTAAGACTTGACAAGGCAGTGGTCGTAAGCCTAACAGCAATATACATAAACATGGCGGTGCTCTTCTTCACTGGACGTTTCGCATAAAATTCCACATAAAGTTCGAGTTTTCTAGAACTTCTAGAAGGCGATATTCGGGTTTTTTAGAAACGATTTTCTTAATAAACCGTTTACCAAAGTTATTTTTCGGTGAAAAGCATGAAAAACGCGAAAAAAACAATAACAACAGTTTCGCTGGCGTTTCTACTAATATCCATGATTGTTCCAACATTCCTAATAAATGATGTCAAGGCAGCAAACAGCATAGACGCCAATTACGGACTTTCTGACAATGGCAAGTGGTGGAGAATCCAAACTAACCTAATAGCAATATTGTTCCCTGCAAGCGGAAAACCAATGTTCCTATGGTGGTACGCGAACGACACAAACAACATCTACGTCGTTAAATACAAGGGATTAATCGAATATATGACACTTGACTATGAATACTATCAAACTGCATGCGAGGCAAATGACTTAACAATACAACAGAGGTTAGAGGCGAAATATTCAACACCAATGCCCGAACCTCATCGAACGCAAATACGAAATAGAATTAGAGCGACTATAGCATCACTTTTAGGGCTTCATCCATCTTTTCTGCCGTTCAGTGCTTGCAGCTGGAACTTAACGGGTCCAGTTGAAGTTACAAGGGATGATGGTGTTTCATATATTTCCTTCAACTTTACACTCTTGAATGCGCCTGGAGCATTTGATTTTGCCGATGGCAACGTGGTTATTCGCTGCCGATTCTACAAGACGGATGCCACAGAAAGCGTGTATGGACTTTACACTTATACAGTGAAAGCTGGAGAGCTCAAAATGGACTTGGTGATACAGAACTGGGAGTGGAACATCGACAAACTTAACGACTTATTCGAATTCCTTTCAAGTTACCCTGTATCAGTGCCAAAACTACGCGCTGGATTAGCCCTATGGGTTGACCTAGCATCAATAGAAATAGAAGATATTCCAATAGCCGAACAAGACGCCAATACATTCCTGACAGATGTACCTAAAAATAGTACTTTGGCTCAGATAGAGCCTGTCGAAGACAACTACACACTATCCAGCATAATTGCTGGAAGCCAAAGGATTCAAGTGCGCAACAGAGTAACCAGCGGCGACGCAGTGCCACTAAACGTTAGGGCTCGTCTGCGCGAGCGCTTCAGACTTCGCTTTGCCAACGAAAGCCAAACATTAGCTGGGTTCTTTGACTTCGTAAACACCGCCGTAGTCATAAACGCGACAGACCCGCAAGATAAAACATTGGTTGATGTAACAGCCGCCTACAAACTGGCTGGAAACCACATGCGACTATACATCGGCTACCCATACTTCGGAAACAACATACTAGAACATGACCCATCAATAGGCGCTGAAGAAGTCATTCCATGGCTGCCAGCCCCAATAATACTAATCCTTATCGGCGCCACAGTAGTCATCGGCGTCGCTGTAGCTGCTGTTAAAATGCACAAGAAAACCATAAACATCGTCAACGTCCAATAACCCCTCTTTCCTTTTTCTTTTTGTCTATTGCGTTTTTGGAAATAAAAGTTTTATATGGCGTATTGCTATACAATAATTGGGCTACAAGGAGACTTCCAACAGATGAGACAAAGCAAAAACGTCGACGAAATCAGATGGCAAGTAGTGAAAGCCATGCTTGAAGAATTCCCATCCCTAAAAACCAAAGTCAAAGAATACCTTAAAAATGAAGAAAAAAAGGAAAAAGCTGATTCAACTCAAATTTTGGCTTTAATCCCCAAAGACAAAAGCGAAAAATAATCACTTTTCTTTCTTCTAGCGAAAAATTTTAAAACAAGTTCATGTGGATGCAGTTTTGGATAAAGCATGAAAGAAAGTTTGCATCCCTATGTAGTTTTTCTTCCATCAGAAGAAAAAGGGAAAATCTTACACGCAATATTTGGCTCAAAGGCAGCCTTCGACATCCTAAAATCCTCACTGAAACAAGGAATTTCAAAAGAGATCTATCAAAAAGACCTTGTGCAAAAATTGCCATACTCAAACAAAACAATAATTGAAAACCTAAAAACTCTAACAAACCTCGGAATCGTAGAAGAAAGCATGAAAAAAATAGAAAAGGCTGGGCGGACAACCTGGGTTAAAACCTACACGCTTTCAGACGTTGGAAAATGGTTCGCGCTTTTAATCGCCGAAGAAAAGGATTTATCACAAAAAGAAAAGGCGGATATACTTCAAACAATATTTAGAACATACGTGAAATGGGTGAAAGACCTATCTGAAAAGCTGCATGTTGATAAAAACGTCCTAACAAAAATCTTTATGAAAGAAATTCAGTAATAAAAGAGGCAGTAGAATGAAGAAACCAACAGTAATCGCAGTAGTTGGAAGCAAAAGCTCTGGAAAAACAACAACAATAGAAGCCCTAACAAGAGAACTCACAAAAAGAAGTTACAAGGTGGCGGCTATAAAACATATTCCAGAACCAAACTTCACGATAGACACCGCTGGAAAAGACACTTGGCGATTCGCAAAATCTGGAGCAAAAACCATAATCAGCGTGTCTTCAAATGAAATAGTAACAATAGAGAAAACTGAAGGAAGCTTTACGCTGAATGAAATTTTGAAAAAATGCAAAAACCACGATTTTGTTCTAATAGAAGGTTTCAGAAACCTGGTAGGCGAAAACAAGGCTATACCAAAAATTGTGACCGTTAAATCGGCAGAAGAAGTTTTGGAGGCTCAAAAGGTTTTTAGCCCAATAATCGCTTTCACTGGACCGTACATGCCTAAAAATATGCAGCTAAAAATTCCATACGTTGACGTGGTTAAAAATCCAGAAAAAATTGCGGATATTGTGGAGGCGATTGCAAAAAATTTTTGAGGGCTTTGTGAAACTGTGTTGGGTTTGTGGGGTTTAGAGATTTTGTTTGAGGGGAGAAAGGAGAGTTGCAATAAAAAGGAGAACAAAACTCTCTAAACCTTTCCACCCG
>JBNAWC010000065.1:0-5649 GCA_049700035.1 Candidatus Bathyarchaeales archaeon | reverse complement strand
ACTCTCCTTTGAAGGAGAAGCAAGCAAAGAAACCCAAATCTACAAACTACGCGTAGAAGATAACGGCACAGGCGTTCCGCCGAGGCACATACCATCAGCCTTTGGACAAGTGCTTTTCGGCTCAAAATACAAGCTGAAACAGCAGAGGGGAACATTCGGCTTAGGCGGAAAAATGGCAATACTGTATGGACAGATTACCACGCACCAGCCAGCCTGCATAATCTCAAGCACTGGCATGTCCAGAATTTACATGTATAAGCTTATGATTGACATTCAAAGAAACCGCCCAATAATAGTTGATAGAAAAGTGTTTTTGAACAAAGAAGGATGGCGGGGAACAGTAGTCGAATTTTGCCTCGAAGGCGACTATCTTAGGGCGATGCCCAAAATTTTGGATTACTTCAAGCAGACAGCCCTTGTTAATCCATACGCAAACCTAACCTTCGTAGACCCGAAGGGAAGACTTTACAAGTTCACAAGAGTCACGAAGGAAATGCCTGAACCCCCAAAAGAAACTTTGCCGCATCCTTATGGCGTTGATGTGGAGCTTCTTCAGAGGCTCATACATGTTACGCCTCATAAGAACATGCTTGACTTCTTGAAAAACCATTTCCACAGAGTTGGAGAAATAACCGCTCAAAAGTTTCTTGAGTTCAGCAACATAAGCCCATCCAAGAACCCGAAGAAACTTTCGCATGAGGAAATAGTTAGGCTAATGCAGATGCTCAAGAAGTTTAAGGATTTCCTCCCGCCAGACGCAAGTTGCCTATCGCCATTGGGCGAAGAACTGTTGAAGATGGGCATATTGAAGGAGCTAAAACCCGAGTTCGTGGCGGTTCACCAGCGTAAGCCAGCAACTTATGCTGGACATCCATTCATAGTTGAGGTCGGCATCGCTTATGGCGGAGAAATCCCAAAAAAGGGAAACTTCATAATTTACCGTTTTGCCAACCGTATTCCACTGCTTTACGACGAGGCAAGCGACGTTTCAGTAAAAGTGATTAACGCCATGAACTGGCGCAGATACAAGGTTACACCTGACATGCCAATTGCCATACTTGTGCACATCTGCAGCACGAAAGTGCCATACAAGACTGTTGGGAAAGAGTTTATCGCCGACAGACCAGAAGTGCGGAGGGAAGTTGCAAACGGACTGCGCGAGGTTGCCCGCCAGCTTCAGCATTTCCTAACAAAGCGTGAGCACGTGGATAGGCAGAAGAAGCGCCTGGGAGTTTTCAGCAAATACCTTCCAAAAATAGCTCAGTTTTCAGCAAAGTTGGCTGGTAAGGATAGGCTTCCAGACATTGAAAAGCTCTTAAGGAGTGTGGAAAAGTTTGGAGCAGAAGAAGTTTAAGAGCAGCATAATGGAGAAAAGAAAAGAAGTTTTGGCAAGCTTGCAGAATTTTGGTTTAAAAATATACAATCAGATGGACAGTGGACATTTTCCGACAGTGGACATGCCGAGCCGCTCAATAGAAAACATTTACTACGACCCAAACTTGAGGCAGTTCGTTCTTGGCGATAGGCGCATACGAAGAAGCACACGCAACATTCGCCACATAAAACCGTTCACGCAGCTGGTCTGGGCAGCAGCCTTCTCACACGAGCTAACGTCACAAAGGAAAACCTCAACATTGAGGGACGTTTACTATTCAGCACAAGCCTACGAGATGACATTCACAGACCAGCAAGAATCAAACAACATCATAACCGATTTGGAAACAGTCCTAGGATTTTCAAGAGAAGACTTCAACATTTTTCCAGAAGAGCGCTCAGCAGTTTTCGGAGACCTAACAATAGAATACACAGTGCCAGGCTATGAAGGGAGAACGCTAAACTTGACTTCGCACCCAGATGGTGTCCTAATTGGTCCAGCCTTAACTTCAGCGGAGTTCGTGAAAACAACAGCCGACAAGGTTATTGCCATAGAGAAGGGCGGTTTGTTCACGCGTTTCATAGAGGAGAACGTGCACAAGAAGTTTAACGCCCTACTTGTTTTGACTGCTGGTCAAGCGCCGAGGGCTACGAGGCACTTTATTAGGCGATTAAACAACGAGCTTAAGCTTCCAGTTTACATTTTCACGGACGGCGACCCGTGGGGGATGCACATAGCCATGGTCATAATATCTGGTTCTGCAAATGCAGCGCACCTACGCGAGTTGAACACTCCAGACGCCAAGTGGAGCGGAGTGTGGGCAACTGACATTGTCAATTATAAGTTGCCAACAGACCCGTTAGATGACGTGGACATGAAGAGGCTTTACGAGCTGCAGCGGGACCCACGCTATAAGGACCCGTTGTGGCAGAGGGAAATCAAAACTTTCATGAAGATTAAGCGGAAGGCGGAGCAGGAGGCTTTCAGCAGATACGGTCTAACATACATTGTCGATGAGTATCTGCCAGCAAAACTTGAAGAGACTCGGTAGGCGAAAAAGGGAAATTTAAAATAACCGTTCACGTTTATGATGTAAAACATTCGACGAAATGGATGGTCTGCTATGAGTGAAGAAGGCGGCGGTTTCGGCTTAACGTTGGCTGAAAAGTTTTTCGGAGTGCTATTGCTCATTGTGGGCGCGCTCACAAGCTACTACACGTTCACAAGCATCTCAGACTTAGGAGGCTACACGTGGCTTTTCGGCTTCCTATCAGTATTCATGCTTGCCCTGGGACTAGTTTTAATAATTGCCAAGACAGAGTAGGACTTTAAGCGTTAAGCGGTAAAAGGCTATTCCCTTTTCTCCACAACAATTTTACATTTAGTGACCAGTGCCGCTATTACGCCTAGGGCTGCAAGCCAAGGAGCCAAAACAGCGCCAATAACGCCAACTGTCGCTGGAATCTCCAAAAGCACGTTTCCCTTCTCGTCTTTGACTATTATTCTTGTGATGTTCCCTTCACGTAAGAGTTGCTTCACCCTTTCGATTAGGTTGTCTGCAGAAACAGAGAATTCTTCCCGCGTGATTTTTGCGACTGAGGCACCGCAGGCATAGCAGAATTTGTCTTCATCTTTCAGTTTTGCTCCACATTTTGAGCAGTACGGCACGCTTTTCACCAAAAATCTAGTGGAGGGCATGTGCTTAAAAGCGTTTATTAGGGTATGCTGCATTATTTTTGAAGAGCGCCAGTGAATGGAGGCATTTGCCATGTCTATTCGTCAGCCAATTGTCTGTGTTCTTGGGCATGTGGATACTGGGAAGACTTTGCTTTTGGATAAGATTCGCAAAACAAGTGTTCAGGCTAGGGAGGTTGGCGGGATAACGCAGCATATTGGCGCTAGTTTCTTTCCAGTTGACACGCTTAAGCAGCTTGTTGGTCCGTTGTTGTCGATGGTTAAGGGCGAGATTGAGATTCCTGGTTTGCTTGTTATTGACACGCCTGGACATGAGGCGTTTACGAATTTGCGTAAGCGTGGTGGAAGTGTTGCCGACATCGCCATTCTTGTTATTGATGTGCTGCGTGGTTTTGAGGCTCAGACTTACGAGTGCCTTGAGATTTTTAAGTCGCGTAAGACGCCTTTTCTTGTTGCCGCTAACAAGATTGACCGTATTCCAGGCTGGAAGTCGCTTCCTGACACGCCTTTCATGAAGGCTTATCAGATGCAGGACCCTTATGTGCGTGAGGATCTGGATAATAGGATTTATGACATTATTGGCGTCTTTTCGCGTTTGGGCTTTAGGGCGGACCGTTTTGACCGTATAAAGGATTTCACGAAGACTATAGCTATTGTGCCTACAAGCGCCAAGACGGGTGAGGGCATAACCGAACTTCTAATGGTTCTTGTGGGTTTGACGCAGCAGTACTTGAAGAAGCGTTTGCAGACAACTGAGGGACCAGCAAAGGGTACGGTTTTGGAGGTTAAGGAGGAGCCAGGCTTGGGTTTGACGCTTAACACGATTATTTATGATGGCACTTTGCGCAGGGATGATTTGATTGTTGTTGGCGGTAAAGAAAAGCCTATTGTGACGCGGATTAGGGCGATTTTGGTTCCTAAGCCGCTTGATGAGATTAGGGATCCGCGTGACCGTTTTTCTTCTGTTGATTCTGTTTCTGCTGCTGCTGGTGTTAAGGTTGTTGCGCCTGATTTGGAGGGCGCGTTGGCTGGTGCGCCTTTGTATGCTGTTGGTGTTGGCGAGAGCGTTGATAAGTATGTTAGGCTTGTTTCGGAGGAGATTGAGCGTATAAGGATTGCCACTGATGTGGATGGTGTGATTTTGAAGGCGGATACGCTTGGTTCTTTGGAGGCTATTGCTGAGCATTTGAAGCGTAATAATGTGCCTATTCGCATGGCGGATGTTGGGGATGTTTCGAAGCGTGAAGTTACGGAGGCAGCCATTGTTAAGGAGCATCAGCCTTTTTATGGGGCTATTTTAGCCTTTAACGTTAAGGTTTTGCCAGACGCTGAAGAAGAAGCAAAAAATAATGGCGTACAGATTTTTCAAGAACGAATAATCTATCATTTAATAGACAATTATTTGTCTTGGCTTAAGGCGCAAAGTGAAGCGAAGATTGAGCAGGAATTCGCGAATTTGGTTAAGCCAGCGAAGATTCGCATTTTGGAAGGCTACGTTTTCAGAAGAGCCAAACCAGCAATAGTGGGCGTTGAAGTGATAGCGGGGAAGATAAAGCCGAAGCTGACGCTTGTGAGAGCTGAGGATGGCGAGGAAGTTGGCGAAATACTGCAAATCCAAGAGAAGGGACAGGCCCTTTCAGAAGCCACCAAAGGGATGCAGGTGGCGATAAGCCTAGACAAGCCCATGGTGGGTAGGCACATATTTGAAAAGGATGTGTTGTATGTGAAGGTGCCAGAGCAGCACGCGAGGGCTTTGCAGACAACGTTTATGGATAAGCTGACGGTGGAAGAGCAGGAAGCGCTTAATGAATACATAAACATAATGAAAAAGAAAACACCACACTGGACCGCATAAAAATGTTAACAGTAGAACCTTAAAAACATAGGGTTAAAATACCATCTAAACAAAGTGGGGAAAGTTTGCCTTCGGATTTTTCCTTGACACAAAGCTTTTTTATGTCACATTTGGGACAAATGCTTTCTCTAATTTTGTTGGCATCTAAATCTAAAAGATTTTTCTCTTTCAAAACTTCATAGACTAGTTTAAGGTATTTACCTTCAGCAATCCTCGGCACCTCATATTTGGCTCCTTCTAATCCTTTCTTAACCGTCCAAAATTCGTAAAGCCTTTTGGAACCTTTAGACGAATTACACTCTTTGCATACCCAGATAATATTTTTCTCATCATCGGGTCCATTAAAACAACGAGGCAACATATGGTCTATTGTTAAGTCTGTTTTGGTTCCACAGAAAATGCATTCATCTTTCTTTTCCCTTTCCTTAACGTACTCCCTTATTTCATTCCAGAAAATTTCGCCTTCCTTAAGCTGCCGAAACTTTTTCATCACAAAACCATAATTCTTCTTTCCAAAACCCGCTGAGTCAGCAATTATCTTTGCATACTGCCAAAAAATTAAATCTCTAACAGTCTTAACCACTGGCGGAGGCATACTCGCTCACCAGAAATTTAGAATCGGAGATTTATATTTTAATCTCACGAAAGTAGATGTATGTTTCCTATGCGTGTGTTTTTTAGGTGTTTTTGTGCTGCTTTTTGGCATTCTAGGGCTTGTTTCTTG
>JBNAWC010000064.1:1699-5664 GCA_049700035.1 Candidatus Bathyarchaeales archaeon | reverse complement strand
CGAGGCTGGTATTGGTCCTGGTGGACAAACGAGGGAGCACGCTTTCTTGGCGTTCACTTTGGGTGTTCGTCAACTGGTCGTTGCCGTTAACAAGATGGATGACGCTTCGGTTAATTGGAGCGAGGAACGCTACAACGAGATTAAGAATGAAGTCAGCCGAATGCTGAAGATGGTAGGCTACAAAGTTGAGAAAATCCCGTTTGTGCCAACTTCAGGGTGGACTGGCGACAACCTCGTTAAACCAAGCGACAAAATGCCATGGTATAAGGGTCCAACGCTGATTGACGCTTTGGACACGTTTGAAATTCCGCCGAAACCATTGGACAAACCACTACGCATTCCAGTTCAAGACGTTTACAGCATTACTGGTGTCGGCACAGTTCCAGTTGGAAGAGTTGAAACTGGTGTTCTAAAAGAAGGTGACATTGTCATTTTCATGCCAGCAAACAAGCAGGGCGAAGTTAAATCCATAGAAATGCACCACCAGCGCATACCAAGGGCAGAGCCAGGCGACAACATAGGCTTCAACGTTAGAGGAATAGCCAAAACGGACATTCGCCGCGGAGACGTGTGCGGACACGTTAATAATCCGCCAACAGTGGCTAAGGAGTTTATTGGACAAATAATCGTGATTTACCACCCAACGGCTATTGCTGCTGGCTACACGCCAGTGCTGCACTATCACACGGGACAAGTTGCATGCAGGTTTACAGAGCTTATTAGAAAGATTGACCCACGTTCAGGACAAGTTGTTGAAGAAAAACCGTCTTTCCTAAAGACTGGCGACGCCGCACTTGTGCGAATGGAGCCTCTTCACCCAATAGCCATCGAAACTTATCAAGACTTTCCAGAGATTGGACGCTTTGCGATCAGAGACATGGGCACAACGATAGCTGCGGGGGTTGTCAAAGAAATAACTAAGAAAGGACCATAATTTCACTTTCTCTCATTTTTATTTTTGATTGTTTCTGATGTCAGCGCAATTATTTTTATGTCGCGCGCGCGATTGTTAGGGGGCTTCGGGAGCGCGGTGTCAACATTAGAATTGAAATGTTGGATAAGGGCGACTACGTTTTGTCTGATGAGTGTGCCGTTGAGAGAAAAACTGTTCGAGACTTTGTTTACACGCTTACGCATCGCTATCTTTTCGAGCAGCTTTTCACTTTGAAGGATGTTTATCCCAAGTCGCTCATTCTTTTGGAGGGTTATCTGCCAATAATTTACAAGTTTAGCAGAATCCAACCCTTTTCTGTTTGGGGTGCACTTTTTAATCTTGCAAAGAACGGCGTAGCCATAGTGAACACGACCTCTTACAAGGAGACTATAGATTTTCTTTACGTTGCAGCCCGCCAAGAACAGATTGTCGAAAAAAGGGTTCCAACAGTTCATTCAGCCAAAAAGTGCGAAACAGTTTCTGATGCCCAAATCTATTTTATTGCGAGTCTGCCCAACATTGGGAGGGAAAAAGCCATAGCAATACTTAAATCATACCAGACGCCGTTAAACGCCTTAATAAGCGTGGACGACTGGTCCAAAACGGTTTATGGACTTGGACCGAAAATAACAGCTAAAGTCAAGGAAGTGTTAAAAACACCATTTGAAGGGTGAAAAGGATGGATGTAGAGATTGCCCCAACAAGAAAAGTTACAATCTTGGGTTTAGATAAACGTTCAGTAGGCGATATAGCATGGTGCGCCACAACCTACGGTGTGAATAGGCTTTACTGGGTTAGCGGCTACTTGCTTTGCCTAGAAGTTTATGAGAAGTCGTTTGAGCATGAACTGAAAAGTAAGGAGTTTCCAATAAGCCAAATTTGTTATGCCGAATTTCCAAAATACGAGAAGCTGTATGAAGTTGATAAGAGCTTGCAGATTCCAATAGTGAACGCTTCAGACATGCACATATTCCAGAACATTTTGAAGGCTATCTTGAATAATAAAAGCGAAAACCCATAAAGGGTTTTAAGGTTTAGCTGTTTCCTTTGCTTTTTCATAGCCAATGTTAAATGCTCTAATGTTTACTTCCAACTGTTTCTGCGGAACAAGCTCCCGTAAAGTCTCAATTATAGTTTCCGTTCTTACTGGAATTTTTCCAACAGCAGCCAAAGCACCAAGCAGAACAGTATTTTGTGCCAGCATGTTTCCTGCTTCTTTAGCAAGTTTGGAAGCCTCGATAACAATTACATTTTTCGTAAATGCGTTTATTCTTCGAATTATCTCTTCTAGGCTTGGATATTTCGCCTTTTTCGCTGTTAATTCCGTTGGCATCACCCTTTCACTGTTCATTATCACGGTTGTTCTCTCCGAGGCAAACTTCATGTTCCTAAGTGTCTCTATTGGTTCAAAGCCAAGAATGACATCTGCATTTCCATCCAAAACTGTTGGCGCCAAAACTTTCGCGCCTATCCGCACATTTGAGACAACGGCCCCACCACGTTGAGCCATCCCGTGTATCTCGCTTACACGAACATTCAAACCATCTTTAACAGCAGCTGTGCCCAAGATTTCAGCTGCCAGAAGAATACCTTGCCCACCAACTCCAGCCAAAACTATGTTAAACTCGTCGATCATGGTTTAACCCTTCTCTATTGCCTCGTATGGGCATACAGCAGCGCAGAGTCCACAAGCAACGCACAACGTTTCGTTTATGCTCACCTTTTCGTTCTCTAATGTTAATGCTGGACAGCCTAGAAGTTTTATGCACACCATGCAATTGGTACATTTATCAGTTACTCTATACGCCGTTACTTTCTCGCCTCTGCGTCTCCTATCCCTTGTAACCATTAGAGCACAAGGCGCCCTAAAAACAATGACTGAAGGCTCACTTTCACTAAGCGCTTCTTTCAGCGTGTTCTCCGCCTCTTTAACGTTGAATGGATTAACAACTTTAACGTATTTTACTCCGCATCCCTCAGCGACACGCTCAACCAAGATTCTTTCGCCTTGCATCTGCATTCCAGTTTTGCCAGTACCAGGATGCGGTTGATGTCCAGTCATAGCCGTTGTTAAATTGTCCAAGACAACCAGCACAACTTTATGCCTGTTGTAAACGGCGTTTACTAGTCCTGGTATTGCCGCGTGGAAGAATGTTGAGTCGCCCACAACTGCCACCACATCCTTGTCTACAACTTTGCTTATCCCTTGAGCCACGCCTATGCTTGCACCCATGCAAATTAGCACATCGCCTATGCTTAGAGGTGGCGCGGTTCCAAGTGCGTAGCACCCTATGTCCGTTGAGTAAATAGCCCTTTTGCCAGTCGCCTTTCCAATAACGTAAAATGATGCCATGTGCGGGCAACCAGCGCACAAAATTGGCGGTCTTGATGGTAAATCTCTGCTGATTTCCTCGTAAGCTGCGTCTAACCTGTCAAAGTTCATTTGCGTTTCCTTGCCAGTTATTTTTGACATACCAGCTAAAACTGTACGCGTAGAAAGTTCTCCCTTTCTCGGGAAGTATGTAGTGCCAGTTTTTCCATAAATCTTCACGTTTGGGGCATAGTCATTAGCTATGGCTTTGACTTGCATTTCTAAATAAGGCTCAAGCTCCTCAACAACTATGATTTTCTCATGCGCTTTAAGGAAATCCCCAATCATCTTTTCCGGCAATGGATAAGTCATGCCCAATTTTAGGACGCTTGCATCTAAACCCAAAAGTTCTCTTGCCTCTTCTGCGTAATTGTATGCTGCACTTGAAGAGATTATTCCGTATTCGCCTTTTCCTTTTCGAGTCACTAAGTTATAAGGTGATTTTTCGCTTATTTCCTTCGCTACCTCCAGCTTTTCCAAGAGTCTTGCATGCATGAGCCTCGCGTTGGCTGGAACCATAACCATGCGCTTTACGTCCTTAACGAATTCGCCCTTCAATCTTGGCTTTACCATTTTGCCATAAACAACTGGACCCCTTGTGTGGCTCACCCGAGTTGTTGTCCTCAAGAGAACTGGCAACTCAAGTTTTTCACTTATTTC
>JBNAWC010000064.1:0-1689 GCA_049700035.1 Candidatus Bathyarchaeales archaeon | reverse complement strand
CATGTCTTTTGCCTCTTGTGGACTTGAAGGCTCTAAGCATGGAAGGTTTGAAAGTAATGCATAGAATCTATTATCCTGCTCATTCTGTGAACTATAACATTCTGGGTCATCAGCTGTAACTATAACGTAGCCTCCCTTCACGCCTACATACGCCAACGTCATAACAGCGTCTGCAGCCACGTTAAGTCCGACATGCTTCATGGCTGTTAATGCGCGAACACCACAGTTTGCAGCTCCCGCAGCGACCTCAACCGCAACAATTTCATTTGTGGAGTACTCCATGTAAATTCCAGCGTCAACGGCTATCGCAGATAGCGTATCACCTACCTCTGATGCTGGCGTACCTGGATAAGTGGTTACTACGCTTATGCCAGACTCTAAGGCGCCTCTCGCGATTGCTTCGTTGCCCAGCAGAAGCACTTTTTTATCAGGCTTATCCTCTAACAATAAGTGTGGGTTTGGCAACTTCCTTCTCCTCTAGGGAGCAGAGTCTCCATTAGCTCTTTGCTTTTACATATAACTTTTGGTTAAAAATCGCATTAACCAACTTTGTTGTGGTGGCGCATCTCGACGGAATAAAATAGTAAAATTGAGGGGAAGTTAGGCTTAGGCTTATTTGCCTTTAAACATCGGCTTTCTTTTCTCTGTGAAGGCGGATACCCCTTCTTGTAAATCTTCTGTTGAAGCTACAACGCCGAAGCCTTCGCGTTCAAGGGCTAAAGCCACATCAAGGCTTGTTTCCGCACCCTTGTTTATCAAGGCTTTTGCAATCTTCAACGCCACGGGAGCTTTTTGAGCTAATTCCAAAGCGAATTGGCGCACAGTTTCCCTAAAATTGCTTTGAGGGATAACCATGTTTACTAAGCCAATCTGCTCCGCAGTTTTAGCGTCAATCATCTTTCCAGTAAATATCAACTCCTTGGCTTTTGTTGCTCCAACTAGACGCGTCAGCCTTTGTGTTCCACCCCAGCCTGGAATGAGCCCGATGTTTATTTCTGTTTGCCCCATTCTAGCGTTTTCAGAGGCAATTCGTATGTCGCATGCCATAGCCACTTCTAAGCCTCCGCCTAAAGCGTAACCATTTATCGCTGCAATCACTGGTTTTTCAAGGTTCTCCAGTGCAAGACAAAGCTTCTCTCCCATTAGGGATAACTCTCGCGCTTTTAAGGCGTTCATTCCCTTCATGGCTTTTATGTCCGCGCCTGCTGAGAACGCTTTTTCTCCTGCGCCTGTAAGTATGACTACGCGGACGTTTTCATCCGCCTTGACATCCTCTATTGCGTTCAACACTTCTTCTATGACTTCTTTGCTGAATGCGTTTAATGCTTCTGGTCTGTTAAGCGTGATTGTAGCTATGCCTTCACTTTTTTCATAAATTATGTACTGGTACGCCATACGTTTCGGCACGCTCCTCACTTTTGCGTCCAATCGTAGAAGCCCTTTCCAGTTTTCCGTCCCAACATGTTTGCTCTAACCATTTGCTTCAGTCCTGGATGTGGATGGAACTTCTCGTCTATCTCGCGTTCAAGAACCTCTGCGATGAATAGTGTTGTATCTGCGCCTATGTAGTCCAAGAGCATAAGTGGTCCCATAGGCCAGTTTAGTCCCAGTTTTATGGCTTTGTCTATGTCGTCTCTGTCTGCTACACCTTCCCAGTAGAGGGCTACGGCTTCGTTTAGGGCTGGAATT
>JBNAWC010000063.1:0-5790 GCA_049700035.1 Candidatus Bathyarchaeales archaeon | reverse complement strand
TGGCGGACATGGGCTTTGAAGTTTACCTTGTTGAGAAGAAGCCTTTCCTAGGCGGATTAGCCGCTAAGGCTGTGCGCTTCTTTCCAACAGATGACTGTGCAATATGCATTCAGTCGCCAGCTTCAGACGTGAAGACGATAACGCATACTTCGCGGAAATGCGTCTACCGTTCTGGCTTTTCAGAGATTCCAAACCTTAATGTGCTGACAAACTCTAGGGTTTTGAAGGTTGAGGGCGCACCTGGAAACTATAAGGTGACAGTTGAAAGAAAGCCGAGATACGTTAACGAGGAGAAGTGTGTTGCATGCGACTTATGTGCTTCTGTTTGTCCAGTTGAGGTTCCAGACGAGTACAACGCGAAGCTCAAGAATAGGAAGGCAATTTACATTAACACGCCGCTTGTTTATCCGCCAGCATACGTCATAGACGCTGATGCATGCAAATTCGAAAAATGCGCCAAGTGCGTTGAAGTCTGTCCTACAAAGGCGATTGAGCTGAACCAGAAAAGCAAGAAGGTTACGCTTAATGTTGGAAGCATAATCGTCGCCACTGGTTTTAGGGAGTATGACCCAAGCGTGATAAAGGAGTACCATTACGGTGAATATCCAGACGTTATAACGCAGCTTGAGCTTGCGAGGATGATTGACGCTTTCGGTCCAACAAAGGGCATGATAATTCGACCATCAGACAAGAAGCCAGCAAAACGTATAGTTTTCATCCAGTGCGTAGGCTCTAGGGATAGGCGTTGGAACCCGTACTGTTCAAGCATTTGCTGTATGATATCTTTGAAGCATGCCACATTGATTAAGTCCGCTTTTCCAGACACTGACATAACGATATGCTACATTGATGTCCGAACAACTGGAAGGGAGCACGAGTACTATTATGAACGTGCACGCGAAATGGGAATAAAATTCGTTAAGGGAAGACCCACAGAAATCCTACATGACCCAGAAGCAAACCTACTAATCGTCGATGTTGAGGATGAACTTTTGAGAAGGTTCTTGGAGCTTGAAGCAGACCTTGTCGTTTTATCGCCAGCCATGGTGCCAGTTGAAGATACAAAAGAGCTTGCGGAAATACTAGGCTTGGAACTGGATAAGGACGGCTTCTTTAAGGAATATAACGCGAAGCTCAGACCTACAGAAACAAAGAAGCGTGGCATATTCATCTGTGGCGGAGCAACATTTCCCAAAGACGCGCCAACAACTTCGCTTCAAGCTCATTCAGCAGCGGTTAAAGCCGCCAAATTCCTACTAAACGGCAAAATCGTCAAAGACCAAAAAACAGCCTACGTGAACGAGGATTATTGTGGCGACTGCGAGTTCTGCCCAGTGACATGCCCATACGGCGCGATAACGCTAACTGAAAAGGCTGATGGACACTTTGTTGCGCATGTTGACGACCTCTTATGCGAGGGTTGCGGCGTCTGCGTTGGCACATGCCCAGTTGGAGCAATTGAACTTCGCCACTTAAAGCCAAGCCAAATTTCAGCTCAAATGAAAGCGTTGTTGTCAGTTAATGGGACTGCAAAGCCGCTTGTTTTGGCTTTCTGCTGTTCGGAGTGCGGTCACGCTGCCGTTGATTCTTCTGGAATGGCTATGCTGAACTATCCAGCAAATGTACGCATATTGCGTGTGCCATGCACTGGCGTTCTGCAAGTACAGCACATACTCGAAACCTTCAAAGCTGGCGCTCAAGGAGTAATGATTGTTGGATGCAAGCCAGACGGATGTCACTACGAGGTTGGGAGCCAAAAAGCACAGAAAAAAGTGGAGCTTGCAAAAACCTTACTGAAAGAGTATGGCATCGAGCCAGAACGCCTCGAAATGTTCAACATGGTTTACATAGAGGGCGACAAGTTCGCCGAAGCCGCAAAAGCCATGACTGAAAGAGTGGAGAGACTTGGCGCGCTTCAACTAGCCTAAACCAAGAAGGGCGGTAAGCATAATGGCTGAGGAAACACAAAAGAAAGCATCAACAAAGGACTTCGCAAAAGAAATAACCAGCACACTTGGCGGAGAAACAATAACACTGTGCTACCAATGTGGAACATGCGCTGCAAGCTGTCCAGTTGCAAAAGTCACCGACAAGTACAACCCAAGAGAAGTCATTAGACTGGCGCTGCTTGGCTTAAGAGACGAAGTTTTAACGGGCGGCGCCATCTGGCTTTGCTCATCATGCTACAACTGTCAAGAACGTTGTCCGCAAAAAGTCGAAATAGCCGACGTAATCTACGCTTTGAGGAACATTGCCATCCGCGAGGGAAACGTGCCAAACATTTACGCTGAATTTGCAGCTGGATTAATGAGTGAAGGACGCATAGTCCCAATCTCAAAATTCCTAGAGAAAAAACGCGCAGAATACGGGTTGCCACAACTTAAACCAGCAGGAGTCGACGCCATAAGGAAGATTCTTTCAGCAACGGGGTTCGACAAAATCCAGTTCAAGAAAGGTGAAACGCAATGACAAGCTACGCCTTGTTTTTAGGCTGCACAATACCAGCACGCCAGCCACATTATGAGTTGGCAGCGCGGAAATCTCTTGCAAAACTTGGAATAGAACTCATCGACTTGGATAACATGACATGCTGCGCTCCACCGCCACTGCAATCAATAGACTTGGAAACAAGCCTCGCCATAGCCGCATACAACATCTGCCTAGCAGAAGAAGCAGACCTAAACATAGTCACACTGTGCACTGGATGCTTCGAATCGCTTGCCATGGCTAACACACTTCTAAAAGAAAAAGAAGAACTTAGGAAAAGAGTCAACAAAATCCTCGCGAATGCTGGGAAAGAATTTAAGGGAAACAAGGAAGTGCGACATTACCTACAAGTTCTAATGAACGATGTTGGCTTAAAAAGCCTAAAAAAGAGCGTTGTAAAACCGCTAAGCAAATTGAAAGTAGCAGCGTTTTCTGGATGCCACCTACTCAGACCAAGCGCGCTTTTACGGTTTGATGACCCAGAACGCCCAAAAATATTCGACAACCTAATTGAAGCATTAGGCGCCAAAAGCATTTGGTATAGGAACAAACTGAAGTGCTGTGGAGGCTTGCTGCGAGGCTACGCCGACGATGTGGCTTTAGCCATAGCAAGAGACAAAATAGTCAACGCTTCTAGGGCTGGCGCCGACTGCATATCAACGCTCTGTCCATTCTGCTTCTTAACATTAGACCTTGGACAAATGCTCATAAAAACCACATACAAAGAAGAATATAACCTTCCAGTAATCCATTACGCCGAACTGCTCAGCATAAGCCTTGGAGTAGACCCAAAAGAACTTGCATTGGACTTCCACAAGGTAAAATTAGATCCAGTCCTAAGCAAAATAAGCTAAAACATTTTATTCCCATTTTTATCATTCTGTTCTGGAGATTTGTTAAATAAGCGTTAATAATGCGAAGATGCCATTTTCAGCTTTGTGAGCGAAGTATGAAGGTAAAAGCCTTAAAAGAGCATAAGTGCTTCTGTTGCGGTGCAACAATAAAAAGGGGTGAGGAATGCTTTGCCTTTTTCGTAAATCCCTCTGACCCAAGCAAAAATGAATTTGATGTTATTTACACTTGCATAAAATGTAGTGATGAGGAGAAGTGCAAAGTTAGGATAAAGCGCCGAGAGGCGAGCGAATAGTAAAAGTCAGTTTCCCTTCGGAATCTCGATTTCAAATGCTTCATTATTATTACATTTCGTAACCATGTTTTCGATTTTCAAGTGGTCAACTGGAAGAGTTATCTTTCGACATTCGTCAACGCAAACTTCGTTTCCGTCATCCTTCTTGTAGCAGACCTTGTTACAAATTTCTATACCATCAACGTCTGTGTGAACTGTTATCTTCTGGTCCCTGCACTTGCATTGTATTAGAATTTTCACATAATTCTCGTCTTCAAATACATCTATCAATGGTTCCTCGAGTTGTGGAAGCGGAATCAAATGCCTAACTGGGCTTGGCTCTATCTGTTCGCTTATTACATATTTCTTGTAGAGGAGTTTCTCCATAGGTTCCACAACAATATTGTTTCTTTCTTCATCGTCGCTTTCAATAAGCTTCTTTACCAGAACCTTGCAGAAGACGTCTATGTTTCGGAGAGCTTCTTCAAAACTGCTCATTTATCTCAAGCCCTTCCTCATATTTACAATATTTACTTTGAAGCATTTAAGGTTTCTTAAGCGAAAATTAAATTACATTTAAAGCAGAAATTAGGCTTTCTTTTTTGCAGTCAACGGGATAGACCGTACATGCTTCACCACGCGGACGATGTCTTCAACCTCTTTTTTAGGCTGCTCCAAAGCTCTGTTTATGGCTATGTCAGCGATAGTCGCTCCCTTATCCGCAATTTTCGTCAGGCACGAAATGTAAGCTCTCAAATATGGAATCTCTGGAGCTTCACGCATAAGCCTTTCAGCCTCCCTTTCAAGAACCTCCTTCATCTCCAATACGCCGTTAGCAACGCGAAGGTCTCGCGTGAAGACACAATCCAATGCCTTCTGAAATATTGTTTGAGCTAACTCGCCAATGTGAAAGATTCTCTGCACAACGTCCGATGGAATTCTGTTGCGGTAGACTTTAAGCTCAACGATTTTTTTGGCTACGTCTTCGGAATAGTCTGCAATCAACTCCAAATATTGAAGTATAAGCCTTGTTGCTGGTATGAAAAGCACGTCAGTCGCGCCTATTTGCTCAGCAATTTCGGGCTTAGCCTGCGCAGAAAGAAGCAACCGCACAGCAAGATAATAAATGGTGTCAGCCTCGTCTTCGCGGCTTACGGCTTCCATGGCTAAATCTTCATTGTTCTCCTGAAATGCCTGCATCGCCTCTGAAAGTATTGTTGACGCTATTAGCGATAAGCGTCTAACAAGCATGTCGAGCTTGAATTTTGACGGGTCTACGGAGCATTGTAGCAATATGTTTTTTGGTGTTTCCTCCAGTATTCCAAGTCCAATTAGTTTTGGAACTATCCTCCTAATCTCGTCAACGTGCCCCTTACTTATTCTCGTTGATGATACAACCCTTAAAACGTCTCTTCCAAGAATGTAGCTTCCAACGATTATTCTTTCAAGCATTCCCTTCTCGTCGCAAGCATCAGCGTTAATTATGTATTCTTCTGCTTCCTCTTTTAGGGCGAAGTGGCTTGGCATAACTTTTAGTGTGCCGTCTCTTTCTGGCATTAGGAAAACTAGGTCTCCAGGGTTTATGTTGTTCTGTTTTGTCCATTCGCTTGGAAGCGAGACGGTCAGCGTTGAGTAGCCAACTTTTTGCACTTTTCTACTTTCCAAAAGCTTCACCGTCTATATGGTATTTACTATACGCGCAATTTAACGCACAGCCTATATTTTTCTGTTTCTGTCATGGCAAGTCTTAATTAGAGTTTTAAATATCCTATTAAGGCAGATAGAGGAGAGCTTTTGATTTGGAGAAGCCAATTAGAAGTTTGGTGAAGGCGATTTCATGGAGAATAGTGGCGACGCTGACAACGATTCTTTTGGTTGTGCTATTCAGTAAGGGCGATTGGAGTTTAGGTGGAATTGTTGGAATTTCCGAACTTGTTTTGAAAACTGTTGTTTACTACTTTCATGAGCGTGTTTGGAACATGCTTGGTTTTGGTAGAGAAGCGAAGTGTTGAGCGTCGCTGTGCATTTTATATGTAGTAAATACTATTGTGTAAAATATATGCATTAGGTATATATCTTGCGTTTATGTTATATATGCTTCAGATGTAAAGGAGGTTGATGGAAAATGTCTGAATGGAAAACCGTAAGCATAAGACAAGAACTAATAAAACAGATTG
>JBNAWC010000062.1:0-5866 GCA_049700035.1 Candidatus Bathyarchaeales archaeon | reverse complement strand
AATCGCATTGCTTGAGACTCAAATTGAGCCCCTGAACCCGCGCCACCGTGGACAAACACTATTGGTCTAATGCCCGATGGAGGCCTTGGCCAGAAAGGCGCACATGCGTTCGCCATTGGAATTGCGCTGATTGCAAGTCCTACTGCAAGCAAAACTGTTAAAGCTGAAATTCTAGTTTTACACATTTCCATCATCTCCCTTCTCTCTTTCGTTCCTTTCTGGAATCTAAGCTGACTCCCGTCAGCTCCCCTTTCCATGAGGCGTGAGGCTTAAATTCCCCACGCTTTCCCATGACCAAAGCAGAGCTAGTTCCACTTTCTCCCCTTCAAAACTTTAACTGCGTTCTAAAACATATATAATTAACGTTCTAACGTTCATCTAAATTTCATCTGTGGCTGGCGAAAGTGGACCGGGCGGGATTCGAACCCGCGACTTCCGCCTTTTTCTGCTTTTTACATGCGAAGGCGGCGATCATACCAGACTGATCTACCGGCCCTTTTTCATCTTGCTTGTGAAGAAAACGGTTTATGATGGGATTTAGAGCTTTCGGTTTATGTGCCTTTTTGTTTTGCTTCACAGTATGGGCATTCTTCTGAGGCTATAGGGATTTCTTTTTGGCATTTTACGCATTTCTTCAAGAAAGACTTCGGATTATGTCCTTCATATCCACCTTGTTGGAGCATGTCGTGGACGCTTGGAGGCATCTTTTTGCCTGCTGAAAATCCAACCAAGGACAGTGTTAGAAGCAAAATTGCGCCAAATAACATTTGCAGTACCCCACCTGTATCTGGTGAGGGTGTGGGGGTTGCAATAATGAAAGGAATGGCTAATAAGAGGGCGATTGAAAAAATGAGGAGAATTGATGCCCAAACTGTTTTCATGTCTCTTCGCTTTTCATAACATTTAGCGCAAACGTGCAGTTTCCCCCCTTCTACGTTAAAAATGTAGAGGCAACGGGTACAGTAGCTTTGGCCGCAGTCGTTGCATAGGCCTACAGCCAAGGTGTCAGGATGATTTGGACACTGGCGTACTGCGCCTCCTAGGCGGGGTGGAACAAGAATAGTAGCCCCACAATAGTCGCATTTTACTTGAATTGTGCCGGCTGGGATTATGGCTCTGTATGGTGCTCCGCAGAAAGGGCATGTTAAGGCTTCTTCAGCCACAAGAGATCACTTAGAAATATTCTGGCTTGAGGTTGATTTAACGATATTGCCGATGAGAATATTTAGAGGATGTCAATTCAAAATTGCTCAGAGTTAGTTATCTAACTCTGCCACGTGCATAGGCTTCTACCAAGTCGCGCGCTGTAACAATTCCCACTATTTTGCCTTTTTCGACAATTGGAAGCCTCCTTATACCTTTTGAACTCATGATGGCGGCGGCATCTTTAATGCTTATTCCTAATGGCGCTGTAATGAGCGGGGACGAGCATACTTTTCCTACTTCTGTCGTTAGTGGCTTATCTTGAACTAAGAATTTAGTGAGCAAGTCGCGTTCTGTAAATATGCCTTTAGGCTTTCCTTGACTTGTTACGATAACGCTTCCTATGCGGTTTTCACCCATGATTTTCGCCGCTGCATCTACAAGCATTTTATCTTCAACCGTTATAACGCGTTTAGCCATAAAGTAATCAACTTCAAACCACATGCGCATGGCTTCTGGAACTTCAGGTAAACTTCGAATCAAGTCTGAAGCAGTCATTATCCCGACAAGCTTTCCAGATTTACGGACTCCAAGGCGCCTTATTTTCTTCTCAATCATCATTTTAGCTGCATCTTTTATACTAGCTTTAGCGGATACTGTAACCAGCGGATAGGACATTACTTTCTCAACTTTCTCTTCTTTTATGCTAGTTCCGCCGACCAACCAATCTTTCTTCAAATCAATTCCGCCGCAAACAGCTTTACTTAACAAATCTCGCTCTGTTATTATGCCAACAGGCGTATCATATTTCACAACTACAAGGCTCCCAATGCGTTTTTCACCCATTATTTTAGCTGCTTCATATAATGTACTTTCAGGAGCTATTGTAACAACTTCACGGGTCATTATATCCTCTACTTTACGACTGCGTTTGTTCTTTACTCCAGAAACTCCCGTGATTTCCATTTTCTTCCTCTCTTAATGTCCACGCTTGAGGTTTAAGTGATAAATACGCTACACATAATTTAATTTTTCCAATACAGGCATGAGGAGTGCTTTTCTGCGCCTATCTTACCAGTTTCCTTCTCGGAGTTTCTGTGGGAGGAGTTTTCTCTTCTAACGGTTGCGGCTTCTCCTCTTGAGGGGCTTCTTGTTGCTTTTGCATTCGCCAAGGCTCCTTAGTTGATGGTTTCTTATAGAATTCAACGAAGCCGCAGTCTCTGCAATAAAAAGCATACAGCTCGTCTCCAACCAAATCGCCTTGCTTGAGGATACGAACATCGCTTGTTACTTTTCCAAGCATCATTTCTCCGCTGCATTTAGGACACTTTTTAGCTTCGCTCACGCTATGCCATCCTCTATGATTTCTAGTTGCTCTGTATTGCAACGTATATTTTTCTGTCATCCATCTGGAACTCACGCCACTCCACCTTGAACTCGCCTCTACTAATGTGTAAATTGATTTTTTTAGCGCGAACCAACTCTTCCATCTCCTTCAAGTAGGGCTTCAAAAGTGCAACGCTTTCTTTGTCTAACTCAGCTATGTGGACAGCCTCTAAAATGTCCGTTGGCATGTATCCCAGCTCCTTCCTTAATGCTTGGACACGGCGGGCTATGTCCCGCATTAACCCTTCACCTATTAGGCTTTCGTCACGCTCAATGTTTAAGAACACTTGGAGCGGTTCTTCAGAAGCGGAAACCCAGCCCTTCTGCGAAGTATATTCTGGAACTTTTTCCGTGTACTCTACGTTTTTGACGTTTGCCAATTCAAGCATGAACTCTTCAAACTTCTTTAGGGTATTGCAGACCTTTTCTGAACTAACAACAACCATTTTGTTTAGGGGCCATCTTCTCTTTATTTTGGCTGATTGCCTAGCAGAGTAAACTAGCGAAACGCATTTGAAAAGCAGTTGAAATTCCTCTTCCAATGTTTTGTTCCGCATTTTCTCTTCTGGTTGCGGCCAGCTTTCAAAGTTTACTGATTCTGGAAGTGTTGGGTCAAGTTTTCTGTAGACTTTCTGGTAAAGTGCCTCGCTTAGGTACGGCGTGACTGGGTTAAAGAGGAGAGTTACCGTTTTTAGGACATGCCATAAGGTTGCGTATATGGCTAGTCTCCTGTTTAGGGTTTGTGGGTCGTCTGTCCAAAGTTCCTTTCGAATCATTGGCACGTAAACTCTGCTCACAGAATCTATTACAAAATCTTCTAGGGTTGACATTGCAAAGTTAAATTCGCATTTTTCCAGCCTAGCCGTGCACTCGCTTATTGCCGTTTGAAGTTTGGAAAGCAGCCAAAAGTCTGGACTTTTAAGCTGCTTTTCCTTTAAAGTCCATTCAAGCGTGTGCTTTTTTGGGTTGAAGTTGTCGTATTCAGCATTTTGTAGGAAGAATCTGTTTAGGTGATATAGGGTTGACAGCACTTGGTGTGGTCGTCGGCTCAGTTCTTTAAGGTTGAAGTTCATGAAGTCTACTGGCGAGCATTTCCAGAGCATGTAGAATCTGCAGACATCAGCGGAGTACTCTTCAAGTAGCCTATTAACTTCTATAATGTTGCCTAGGCTTTTGCTCATTTTTCTGCCTTTAGCATCTTGCGTTAACCCTTGAAAGAGAAAAGCCTTGTAGGGTGCTTCAGCCTTTCCAGTCAATATTACATGCTCCAACAAAAGCGAGTTTGCCCATCCGCGGGTTTGGTCTATTCCCTCTGTTAAAAAATCTGTTGGCACGTATTTTTCAAATTCTTCATCTGTGAATCTTGCGTATGGCGAGGCCCCGCTGTTGTGCCAAGTGTCCAAAACATAGTTTTCTCTGCGCATCATGCCTCCGCATTTTTGGCATTTGAAAGTGATGCGGTCAATCCACGGCTTGTGAAGTTCAAAGTTTTCCGGGGGCTTCTCTAGGGCTTTTTCTAAAAGTTCTTTTTTGCTTGCCACAAGAGTTTTTTCTCCGCAGTTTTCGCATCTCCAAATTGGCAGCGGTGTGCCCCAGACTCTTTCGCGGGATATGCACCATGGTTTTCCCTCTTTAAGGAATGAGAGGAAGCGGTTTTTGGGGCTTTCGAAGAAGTATTCAACTTTTTCCGCGGCTTCAACGATTTTGGCGTTTACCTTGTCTGTTCTTAAAAAGTATTCTTTTCTTGCAAGCCAAACTAGCTTGTGGTGAGAACGCCAACAAGTTGGATAGTCATGCTTCACTGTTTTTGCTTCAACAAGTAATCCTCTTTTGCGAAGTTCCTCAATAACCATTTTGTCAGTGTCTCTTGCAAATATTCCACTAAAAACTCCCGCCTCGTTTGTAAATTTAACTTCGTCATCGAAAGGAGCAAAAATTGGAACCCCACGCCTTTGCGCAGCATAAAAGTCTTCCTCACCGTTTCCAGGTGACAGATGCACAACACCAGTAGCCGTGTTTACGTCAACAAAGTCTTCGCATACGACCGTGTGAACCAGCGGGTGTTTATCAAGTTCCATCTGTTTTGGAATTATATCCTTGAATGGATACTCATATTTTGTTCCTTCAAGGCTTTTACCCATAACAGTTTCTATTATTTCATAGTTTTTTATGGCGAGTTCTTGCATGAGAGGCTCGACTCGTTGTTTCGCTATTATCCATTTTTCGTTTTCAACCTTGACTTTTGCATATTCGGCTTCTGGGTGAACAGCAAGCATCATATCTGTTATTACTGTGAAGGGCATGGTTGTCCAAACCAAAAAATACTCGTCTCGACTGTTTGCCAACTTGAATTTGAAGTAGAGGGAAGGGTCTTCCACTTCCTTGTAAGAGTCTTCGTAGCCCACCTCGGCGCTGCTTAGGCTTGTTTGGCATCCTGGGCAGTAGGCAACAACATAGTAGCCTTCATCCAGCAGTCCCTGTTCCCAAGCGCGCTTCAAATATTGCCATTCCCGCTCGATATATTCATCCTTATATGTCCAGTAAGCCTTTTCTTGGTTTATGAAAACTCCGAGTTTTCTGTCTGCTTCAACCCACTCCCTATGATACTTCATAATAGCCCGCTTACACTCTTCTATGAAGCGTTCTTCGCCGACTTTCTCTAAAAGCTCCCGCTTGTTTTTGACGCCTAAAAGCTTCTCAACTTCCAACTCAACTGGCAAGCCTTGACAGTCCCATCCAGCCCAGAAAGGCACAAAAAACCCTTGCATCGTCTTCCATCTATAACGCAAATCCTTTATCACGCGACCTCTAGCGTGACCCACATGCGGTATACCATTCAACGTAGGCGGCCCCTCAACATAGCCAGCTAAGCCTACATGGTTTTTCTCGCGAAACTCCATTAGCCTCTTTTGTATCTGATTTTTCTCCCAGAATTCGCGGATTTCCTTTTCAAGTTCAAGCGGGCGATAATCTGGCTTAAGCGTTAAGTCAGAATTAGTTTTGAATTTGGCGGTCACCTTTCATCACATTGCACCCGCAAATACACCAAAATACCCCATGCAACATATAACCTTTTTGAACCGTATAGGGGATAAAACCGTTTAGAAAAAGAGGAGTTTGTTTAAAGTTGCCCTTAGGAGTTTCGTCGAAAGATGTTTTTGGTATTCTTTTTGGTTAAGACTGTAGCGGCCGTTAGGGTGAGCACTATCAGTAAAAGTATTGGAATAGGCGGAAATTCTGGTATTATGATGACTTCGTGTTCTGAATGCGGATATGAGAAGTATATGTAAGTGTTTTCTGCGTCTGTCCAGTTTCTAAACTCTACTGCAAATCCATT
>JBNAWC010000061.1:0-6127 GCA_049700035.1 Candidatus Bathyarchaeales archaeon | reverse complement strand
CATTGCTTTTTTGTTCCTATTTTTGCGCGCATTTTCCATCCGAAGGTTTTTGGTTCTTTTTCGATTGCCTCCAGCAGTTTTTCTATTTTTTGTATGATTTCTTCTCTATCTTCTTTCGTTATGCGTTTCGGGTCTATGTTGGCTTCTGGTCCAAGTCTGTCGATTTCCATTAGGAAGACCCTAATTTTTCGGAGGTTTGTTGTTGCCGTGTACCAGAATCCCCAGTCTTGCGCTAACAGTTTTGCGATGTAGGACGCGTCTATACATTCTTTTTCTGTTTTTACGCTTACGCTATGCGCTTTTAGGAGCAGTAGGCAGTCCTTTAGGTCTTTTGCGCTGAAGGCTTCCCACATCTGGATTTTTTCAAGAAGCATGTCCGTCACGGTTATTGTTGGATAGTCAAGTTCAAGTCTTCCCTTGAAGTCTATTGGGTGGTTTGCCACCAAAAGTTTGTCGAAGAAAACGTCCACGTAAAACCAGCCTTTAGGGTGGAAGTAAATTTGCCTTTCAGAAGCCGCTGTGGAAAGCGTCGCTCTCCTTTTCGCGTAACCCAGCTTTTCGAATAATTCTTTTACTTTGTCTCTGTGACCGCGGTACGAGACAAGGTCTATGTCGCTGTATTCTTGTCCTTCAATCGCACCAGTTCCGATTCTGCCAAGTTTCTGTGCAAACTCCCTATGTTCTTCGCAATGTATTGCTATGCTTAATCCGCCGAGGATTCTGAGGATAATGCCTTCTTGCCTTGCTTTCTCGACAATCCCCTTAGATTCTTGTATGAAAACTTCTGTTGGAACTATGCCATTCCACGCTTCTGGCAGTTCACGTTTAATTTCTCTGTCAAGAAGCCAAGCCACGGCTTCATCCCTCAGCGTTTAGCCTTCTATCCTTTGTAGCCTCGTTATCTTGTTGCCCTTGAACTCTATTAGGAAGGCTCTTAAGATGCCTTCTGCGTATTCGCTTCCAGGGTTTACGCAGTACGTCCTTCCAATCTTCATTGAGCCAGCTGCCTCGTGTATGTGTCCATGAAGTCCAAGAAAAGGCTGGTATTTTTCAATCATTTTTCTAACAGCTTTTGAGCCTACTGGAACCATGACTACGCTTCCGCCTTGGATTACTGGGTTTAGGTCTTTGTCCAAAAGTGGGGCTTCATCAAGCTTTGACTGGTATGGCGGAGCGTGAAAATTGAATATGGCATTCTCTGGGTTTTTAAGTTGCGAAATATATTTTTCAAGGCGCGCTTCAAGCTTCTCCTCCTCTTCTTCACGGGCTGTTTTCCATGGACTTGGGTTCACCCATCCAGTGCTTATCATCTCATGCGCGTCATCAATTTGTATAACATTTCCCTCGCCGTTCAGCACATACTTATGGCTGTTGACTATTTCATCCACGGCTGGTCTGTCGTCATTTCCAGGGCAGACGATAACTCTCGTTTCGCTTGGAACCTTCTGTGGAATTAGGTCAAGCCAGTTCTTGATTGTTTCAATCATAACCTTGTGGAAGACTTCGTCCACCTTCGCTTGGCTTTTCACCATTTCCTCGTACTCGCTTTCATTTGTTATGTATGGATAATAGCCTATACCCCTTATCTCCTTCAAGGCTTTCTCTATTTCGCTTTCGTCCACAGTGTGCGTCCTTTTAAGGTGGTAGTATGAATATTTTCCATCCTTTTGTTTGACAACTGGAACTATCATTTTTCCAGTTAGGTCTCCGCCACAAATGGCAACATCCACTTTAAGCATTGCTGAGGCGTTTAGGAACTTTCTCCACACGCCTTCTGAGCCATGCATGTCCGTTGCGAACAGTATCCTCGTTTCCGTTTCTTTCTTCTTTTTGAATAGAAACGCCAACTGAACCATTCCTTTACGTTTTATTCCACTGTGTAATCATGGATTTGCACTATTTAAATTTAGGGTTTATGGAAAGTTTTAAATTCTAATTAAACCAAAACTAGATGTTCGGGTGTTATAACAAAATGGCTTCAAGTAAACCAGGACTTTTTGCCAGAGAAGCAACTGGGCTGGTACGCGAAATAGGCTTCACACTTGGCATAATCATAATCATGAGCCACGTCGTCGGACTAGGCTGGCAAAAAAGAGCATTCCAATTCACTGGTCCTGTGCCAATGCCAACAAATGAGATGCCACTTGGCTTGCCAGCAATGTTCTGGGCCTTCCTTGTATGCGGTATAGTCGTGTTAATTACAGGTTATGCTGCGGGCTACGTGACTGCAGCCATGCCACGTTCAGGAGGCGGCTACGTAACAATTTCAAGAGTGATTCACCCATCCATAGGCTATATTGCCGGTTGGTTAATGTTCCTCGCCGAAGCCTTCTCCTACGGATTAATTGGCGTTGCAGTATTCGAAGGAGTAATGATATTCTTTAACATTGCATTGGCGCCGACAACTATCTCGTTCGGTGCAGCTGAACTTTTCTTGGGCGGACTCGCTATTGTGTGGATATTTGCGATAATTGCGCTGCTTGGAACCAAGCTTTATGGTAGGTTAATGGAAGTGCTCTTTTACATACCCGCGGCAATCACGATAATTTTCTTCGCAATGTGGGTTGCTGGTATAGCAAATCCAACAGCCGTCGAAGAAGGAGTAAAAGCCGTAATGAACATTTCGCCTAAAAGCCTAACAGATTTAGCCCTTCACAGTGGAATGTTGGAAGCCAAAACTGGATTTTTCAGTGCCTTCTCTGTTGCGCTGGGTGGTGCATTCTGGGCTTACATGGGTTGGTACGCCACTACGTTTGTGGCTGGAGAAGTTAAAGAAGCGAACAAAAAGCTTCCCAAGGTAGTTGCAATTGCAGGATTAATAATAATGGTAGTTTACTTGCTGGCTTCCTCACTTTCAGCGTTCTCTGCGATGGGGGTCTACACAGACACAACAACCGATTATCCGAATCAATGGAGCTTTTACCAGGCATACGCGTTTCTAAGCTATGGTCCTGTAAACTGGACAGCAGCATATGAGTATGTGGGAGCTGTTCCTGACGTCGAAACGTATGGTGAAGGAAACTGGACGCACATACAGCAAAACAGCACGAGAACCGAGTTTAAAGGGATTGATCCTTCACGTCCGCTAAACTTTCTGAGTGCTTGGAGCACTGGTATAGCATCAATTACTTCTATTGGTATGAATTTAGGGATCCTTGCAATACTAATCGCTTTGGGTGGGGTGCTCTGGGTTGCTAACGACATTCCACCATTCTTGCTTGTTGCTTCTAGGACTTTCTTCGCTATGTCATTTGACAGAATGATGCCTGAAAAATTCGCCTACGTCAGCGAGAGGTGGCACGCCCCAGTTTGGTCAATAATAATTACCGCGGTTTTCGCTATCCCAGCTTGTATGGCTGAAGCAAACTTTCCAAAAGGAGCCGCAGACTACTTAGCATTCGCTGGAGTTGTTGGCACAGACATATTTGACGCCTTCTTCCTAACGCTGTTCTGTGTTTCATGTATGCTCCTTCCACTGGAAAGAAGGGAAATCTACGAACGTGCAGCAGTCAAGCACTCGATAGGCGCTGTTGTTGGACTAGGCTTTATAGCAACACTTGGAGGCGCCTTCTGTCTATACATCTTCATTAAAGAGTCCTCATGGATTTGGTCGCTTTTCACAACCGGTGCCGAAACATGGGAAGTGGTTAGTGCAGCCGGGTTCTTTGGTTGCATAATCGTTGGTATATTGCTGTATGTCTACTACATGTACCGCAACACAACCAGAGGCGTGGACATGCGTACGCTTTACATAAGCATACCGCCAGAATAGCCTAAATATCTCCATCCTTTTTATTTATTCAAAAATACTACGCATATGGTGTTTAATGCTTGTCTGAACTTGAATTCGTAATAGACGTAGTTGAAGAGCAACTAGTGCGGGGAAACCTACGATGGCTAGCCAACTTCAGCGAAATCCATAAGGACTATCATGTGGGCGACGTAATTTTTCCCCTATACGCCCTTGGAAGCCTACAAGAAAAAGGCTTCTTTCTCTCAAAAATTTTCTCTGCATTAGTTACACCAAGATACAAAATTCACCTTTTGCTTTATACGCAGCAAGACTTTGACCCTAAACTTATCCGTAAACTAATTTTGACTTGTAAAAACAAGTTTGGCGCGGAAGACTGGATTTTCCTAGGGCTTGTTCAAAGTCAAGCATTCCAAAAAGACACGAGAAAAGCCATAGCGGATACCGCTGACAAAAATGTTGGCATAGCCGCCTACAGCCTAAAATCAAAAGAAACAGTGACTTCAGAAAATGTCCTTGGAAAAGGCTTAGCAAAACAATTAAAATTGACCGAAGCAAAGTTTGAAGCTTTCGACATGCCAAACTATTTTAAAAGTTTCACTATAACTCTACTATTAATAGTGCTTTTCCAAATTTTCTTATCACTATTTGGTTTCCTTCAAGCCATGCACCCCCTCGCGTTTCTAATCGCGATCATGATTTCGCTTGTTGTTGGCTACCGCCTCTACAAGACACGTTATCACATGACGCTTTTTATGGATGCAATGGGCTTCAAACTTTGGGAAGGAAAAACCGTCAAAGAAGGGAAATGGGCTGACTTTTCAGACGTAACCATATACGTTACGCCTAAACGTGAAGCATGCTTGAGGCTTTATTCAAAAAATGGAACATTCGACTTGCCACTTTCGAGAGTTGGACTATCAAGAAAGGAAACCTATTCGATGATTAAGAGGCTGATAAAGAAGGAAAAATAAGCTACTCTATTATTGGCGTCTCCACAGCAGTGTTCCACCAAGGCTTATCCCACTTTTTGTCTATAACTGGCAACTCTTTGAGAAGGCGCTCTATCCTATCTGTTACCTTCGAAATTTCGCCTTTCGATATCCACTTTTTAAGTACGTCAGGCTTTTCAACAATGTTCTTGAGGTTCAAAGTCACAGTCAACGCGAGCTTCTTATCCCTCTCCAATATCTTCCTCATCTTCTGCGCGTTAATGTTTTCGGCTCCAACGCCAATTTCATGGTCCAAAAAAATTGCGCACACGTCCTTAACGTCCTTTTCCTCCATTCCAACGACGATTTTGTCCTCTGCATAATATGGATATGGGAGAATCCTATAGTCGCATCCGCACTTTTTCAGTTCTTCCGTGCACTCTTTCGGCATGTCAAGTATGAACTGCGCCTTAGAAATTATGAGTTTCTCCAAGCCTATGGTGTACAAGTTCTCCCTATAACTCGTAAATGAGTCTCTAACGTCAACCCTATGCCTCAAATCTATGGCATCGCAGAAAATGTCCAAAACCGTTATTGTCGGAAGCCCCTCGCTTGTTATCCCATTAATCGTCGTAAGCCTATACCTCTCGCCGTGCCTCCAAGCATTAAACCGCCTATCATTCGCTGTGGCAAAAGACTTGTACTGCGTCCCGAAAGCTCCATCCATCCTCAACAAAAGCTTGTAAAAGTCAACTCCCTGCTTCTTGGGAACTATAAAATCCGTATCCTTAATAGGCCTTTCAAGGCATCCGCCACAGTTCGCGCTTGGGCAATGAATCTTCACGGCTGCACCGCCAAAAAGCAATGCTGGAATAGGGTTTTTGCTTACAGTCTTCTCAAAAACTTTCGGGTACAACTCATTAAGCCTAGGCGCGTTCACAGAAGCCCAAAGCACAACCATAGCACTTTTCATCGGAAAATAATTTAAATCAATATACGAAGGCAAACCTAAGCTTTCCCTAAGCTCCTCAGCGTCAACATGTGAAGTCAAGGGCAATTCAACTTCATAGGCAGTTCCATCTAAATCCTTGTACAAAACGAATCTTCCACCCGAACCGACATCACTACTCTTCTTTTCAGTCAACCCTCAATCACATCTACCAACATACTACACATAAATCTACTAAATAAATACTTTAAACACAGCAAAAACAATTAAGCATTATTCCAAACAGAAAAGGAATAACGCATATATCCTATCCCACCAGTTAAATTTAATGCTTAAAAGTAGGGGCCGTAGTCTAGGAAGGCATGACGACGGGCTCCAGAACACATCCAAACGGGTTTACGGACCGCCACCAGCGGAATGAAGAAGTTCTGGAGCGGTCAGAGAGAAACCCGTAGAAACAGCCAAGCGCTGTTTCGGGGAAAGGTCGCCGGTTCA
>JBNAWC010000060.1:0-6154 GCA_049700035.1 Candidatus Bathyarchaeales archaeon | reverse complement strand
TGACGCTCCGCCGACGTACTATGCTATTGACGAGGTATGTGACGCCTTGAACTTGCAAGTTCCACCGTTAAAGATGGTTCTGAATGGCTTGCGTGGTGAGGGATTCGAAGCATTTTTGACGCACTTCAATTCTAGAGGAGTGAAATCAAGCGTTTCAGCGGCAAAGTTTAAGGAGGTTTTATGTGGAATTTTGCGTTCTGCTAAGTTTTAAATAATTTTTGGTTTACATGAAGAGGCTAGGTGGACAGTTTGAGAAAGCGGGCTTCACTCTCAATCTTAACGGCGTTTATGGTTTCCATGCTGTTTGTAGTTGCAAACGCAAGCATCGAACCCATTACAGCTTGGACAAACAAGCAGGTTTATGTTCCAGGTGAAAAGGGCACGCTTTACGTGAACTTTTACAATAACGGCGCAAGCACAGTTGAGATTGAAAACATAACTGTAACGTATAAGTCTTGGCAAGCGTACATTGATGGCAATTGGGTTGGCAACGAAACCTTCAGCGTTAACGAGAACGTCACGAGTGGCAGTGTGGCCACTTTGGCTATACCGTTTACTGTTCCAAATGATGGAAGGGCGCAAACAACAAAAGTTGACATAGAGATTAGAACAAGCCTCGGGCTTGAAACCAAAAATAACGCAACATCAATTAATGTTTCCGAAACGCCGCCTTACATGGAGCAGTTAGTTACGCTTTTCACGATACAAGCGATTCTATTAATTGTCTGTACAATAGTGATATCTGCAACAATATTCTTGTCAATGCACAAGCCACCATCGACCATTAAAACGGAAGAAAGACAAAGTGGATAATGTGGCAAAGCAGAAATTTTAAGCGGTTCTCTTTCTGCTAATCCAGTAGAAAATTGCAGCTACCGTCCAGCATATTATTGTACTTACTGGCGCAAAAGTGCAGTGCGCATAATACCCAAGCATTGATGGTTTGCTTGCTGATGTTGGCAACAAAGTTGATATCCCTAGAATCACAAACACTATTGTGAGGAGCATCCAATACCACTTCATGTTCACGCACCATTTCATACGCAATTGAATTTTATGGGGCATATAAAACTTGTCATGGTGAATTCTTAAGTAATAGAAAAGCAATAATTCTTGCACGCAACTGTTGAACGTTGGAGGTGCCGTAAAACTCGGAAAAGTTTTAGTCGCATCAGCTTGGCCATACGTAAACTACACGCCACACTTGGGCACTATGCTACAGATTCTGTCAACCGACGTTGCAGCTAGGTATTATCGCCTAAAAGGCGAAGATGTTGTCATGGTCAGCGGTTCAGATGAGCATGGAACGCCTATAGAGGTTGAAGCCATTAGGCTTGGTGTACAGCCTAAACAATTGACCGACAAGGTTCACGCGAGGGTTGTTGAACTTTTCAAGAAGTGGGGTATATCCTTCGACAACTACACGCGCACAGAAAATCCGACGCATAAGAAATTCGTCCAAAAACACTTCATGAAACTCTACAATAACGGGTACATATTCGAAGAAGAGACGGAGATGCTCTACTGCGAAAACTGCAAGCGCTTCCTTCCAGACAGGTTCGTTGAAGGAAAATGTCCCTACTGCGGATACACGCCAGCAAGGGGAGACCAATGCCCAGAATGTGGAAGATTATTGGAAACAACGCTCCTAATTGAACCGTACTGCGCCGTGTGCAAAACAACGCCAGTGCTGAAGAAAACCAAACACTTTTACTTTGACCTATCAAAGTTCTCGCAAGAACTTGAAGATTACATAAGGAACAATGGGCAGTTGCCAACAAACGCAAGAAACTTCAGCCTAAACCTCATAAAGGAAGGCTTAAAACCAAGAGCGGTTACACGGGACAACAAGTGGGGAATTCCAGCCCCCTTTCCAGGAGCTGAGGACAAGACAATTTATGTTTGGGTTGAAGCTGTTTTGGGTTATGTTTCAGCCACAATCGAGCATTTCAAGAACCGCGGCGAACCAGAAAAGTGGAGGGAATTCTGGTTTAACAAGGATGCAAAAACAATTTTTTTCATTGGCAAGGATAACATACCATTTCACACGATAATTTTTCCAGCACTTCTTTTAGGAGCGCATGAAGGCTACAATCTGCCATGGAACGTATCAACAACAGAGTTTCTACAATTTAAAGGCGAAAGAGCCTCAAAAAGCCTCAGAAAAGGGATATGGATTGACGAGGCGCTGGAGCTTTTTCCAGCGGATTATTGGCGCTACTTCCTGATGGCAACAAGACCAGAAACTAAAGACGCGAACTTCACATGGGAATTTTTCATAGAAAAAATAAACGCGGACTTAAATGACACGTTTGGAAACTTTGTCCACAGAACACTAACATTCATAAACACAAAATTCGACGGCGAAATCCCAGAACCGTCAAACCTAAAAGAAGATGATAAACGCATAATCGAAACTGTTAAGGAAAAAGTGGCAAGCATGGCTAGGGAAATCGAAGAATGTAGACTTCAAGCAGCAGCAAACACCTTTATAGGCATAAGCCGCTTCGGAAACCAGTACCTAAACGAGAAGGAACCATGGAATCTCATAAAGAAGGATAAGGCTAAAGCCTCAAACGTCCTCTACGTGGCAGCCCAAATAGTAAAGGCTTTGGCAATAGTTTCCGCGCCCTTCATGCCATTCACATCAGAGGAAATCTGGAAAATGCTGAACCTTTCTGGAAGCGTCCACGAGCAAAAGTGGGAAGAAGCCATAAAGCCTTTACCCGCAAAGCACAAGATAGCCAAAGCAAAACCGCTATTCAAGAAGATAGAAGCCAGTGCAGAACAATTGGACGAGATGCTTGAGAAAATTAGGGAGCGAAACAGAAGCGCATAGTTTGGCTGTGAAAAATTGCAGCTAAAAATCGACTTGCACGTGCACACGCAATACTCTTATGACGGACTAATCACACCAGAAGAGCTTATTCACTACGCGAAAAAGCGTGGCTTAGACGGCGTCGCCATAACAGACCACGACACCATTGAAGGCGCATCAAAAATTGCGAAAGCAACAAACCTAATAATAATTCCAGGAATCGAAGTGTCAAGCTTAAATGGGCATGTTATCGGACTCAACGTTTACGAGGCTATTCCAAAGGGTTTGAGCGTCGAAGAAACCATTGACAAAATACATGATGCTGGGGGCATAGCTGTGGCTTGTCATCCCACAATTCTTTTCAAAAGCAATCTCAGAAAGCACACAAATGCAAAGTTTGACGCTGTGGAAGTGATAAACGCCTCTGCTTTCCCATTCAAATACTCAGTGAAGCGCAGCAGAGAATTTGCCCAAAACCTTGGTGTTGCACAGATTGCTGGGAGCGATGCGCATTATGGTCCAGAAATAGGCTACGCCTACACAATTGTTGATGCTGAGCCCAAAGTTGCGAGCATAATGGAGTCCTTGACTGAGAGTTTTTGCGAACCTTTTGGAGAACCAATACCTTTGGGCTTAAGGCTTAAAAGGATACTGCTGCGCTTCAAAAAGAGATTTTAGCCACATAAAAATGTGGAAGAATTGGAGACGGCTAAAAGTTCTCCATCTGGTAAAGGTCAAGCTGAATGTTCAGTGGTCTTTCTGGCTCCGCGTAAGGCTCAAGATTGAAAAGCTGCGGCGCAATTGTTCCAAATCCGCTTAGAATATGTGGCGAATTCACTCCAGTCATAACAAGCGTTACTCTAAGCTTGCCGTTTTCTTCTGGATTAACCCTTGCACCCCAAATAACGAGCGCGTTGCGGTCCATCATCTCCGTAACTATTTCGCCAACGCGGTTTGCCTCTTCAATCGTCATATGCGCGTCCCCAGTAACATGTATGAGCGCCCCTGTTGCACCAGCATAATCCACATCCAAAAGTGGGCTCCTTAAAGCGTTTCTTACCGCTTCTTCCGCCCTGTTCGGAGCGTCTGACTCGCCAACGCCTATAACGGCTACTCCTCCACGTTTGACTATTGTTTTGAAGTCTGCAAAGTCGAGGTTAATTAGACTTGGCGCCGAAATTGTCTCAACTATTCCCTTAATCATGTTAGCCAAAACTTGGTCTGCAACCCTGAAAGCCTCGTTTATTGGCAACTGCGGTACAAGCTGCATAAGCTTGTTATTGTCTATAACAACAACCGTATCACAGTGCCTACGCATCTCATTCAAAGCCAAAGCTGCATACTCAATGCGTCCCTTCTCAATCCTGAACGGAGTGGTGACAACACCAACAACGATTGCACCTTTCCGCCTTGCAATCTCGGCGATAACAGGCGCCGCGCCAGTTCCAGTGCCTCCGCCCAAGCCCACGGTGATAAAGACTATGTCCACGTTTGAAAGCAGTTCCTCGACTTGCTTTCTAGATTCTTCGATGGCTGCTCTTCCAAGCTTTGGGTCGCCGCCAACTCCGAGACCGCGTGTAAGCTTCTCGCCTATCAGAACCTTTTTATGCGCCTTTGAAACCTTCAAGTGAATCGCATCAGTGTTTATGGCAATGCATTCTGCACCATTTATACCCATCTCCACAAGCCTTGTTAAAGTGTTGTTTCCAGCTCCGCCGACGCCAACGACAGCTATGCGGCATGTGTCTGCTAACGGGACTCCATCGGCATTAACGCTTTGAAGAGCATACTTAAGCGCATGTTCCACTGGACTCATTTTAGTCAACCCTTCTTCTTCGCTCAATCTCGCCATTAATCAAGTCGCGTATAGCCACGCGGATAGCCTCAGCCCTGTTAGGATAATACTTTTCATTCACAAGCTGGTCTAACATCTTGATATAAGGTTCAGGCAAATACAGAGTAATCAATTTCATTCTATCTCCCCCTTTTTGGTGGCATAAAAATCGTTTCCAATCTGCATATAGTGATGTATAATATGTTTTAATTATGTTTTAATTATGTTCGTTTTTCTTCTTTTAAAGCTTGCATATTAGCTGTTTCAGTTACGTGTAAATTTTGTGTGTTTGAGACCCCTATGTTTTTATCTCTTTTTGGAGCATTTAATGTATTGCGATGGTGAATGCGCGTCTTCGTTAAGAGCTTTGGTTGTTCGTCGAATTTGGCTGATGGTGAGGTTTTGGCTGGTTGTTTAGCGGAGGCTGGCTATGAGCTTGTTGATTCGCCTTTGGCTGCTGATGTGATAATTTATAATACGTGTGCTGTTAAGGGACCGACAGAGAATCGTATGATTGAGGTTTTGAGGCGTGTGCCAAAAGGCAAGCGGCTTATTGTTGCTGGCTGTTTGCCGCTCATAAACTTTGAGAGGTTGTCTAGAGAAGTGCGTTTCGATGGGATTGTTGGTCCAGCGTTTGGCAGGGAAATAGTTGATGTTGTGGGGCGGGTTTTGAGCGGCGAGAAAGTTGTGGTGTTGGAAGGCGCTTTAGCTAGTAAGCCTAGTTTGAGTTTGCCGAGGAAACTTGTAAATCCAGTTGTTAGCATAATCCCCGTGAACTATGGTTGTTTGGGTTCATGTGCGTACTGTTGCGTTGTTTTTGCGAGGGGGCGCTTGAGAAGTTATGGCATAAGCGAGATTGTGGATAGAGTTAAGCGGGACTTAGCCTTAGGCGTTAAGGAGTTTTGGATTACTTCGCAGGATGTTGCGTGTTATGGGCGGGATTTAGGTACAAACGTTGCAGAGCTTCTTAAGGCAATATGCGCCATCGAAGGAGATTTTAGAGTTCGCGTTGGAATGATGACTCCAAACATGGTGATTGACATTTTAGACGATTTAATTGAAGCTTTTAAACACGATAAGGTGTTCAAGTTTCTACATTTGCCAGTTCAAAGCGGCGACGACCAAATCTTGCAGCGCATGAGAAGGTTCTATTCAGTTGATGATTTCAAAAAGATTGTTGAAGCGTTCAGAAGGCATACTCCAGAAATAACGATAGCAACTGATGTCATTTGCGGATTTCCAGGAGAAAGCGAAAAAGCCTTCAAGCGCACTCTTCAACTGATCGAAGAGGTTAAGCCAGACATCGTTAACGTCTCAAAGTTTTTTGCGAGGCCGAGAACGGTGGCTGCGAAGATGGAAAGTGATTTTGTGTCTTTTGAAGAGGTTAGGCGTAGAAGCGGTTTAGCTGCAAGGCTTGCTAGAAAGGTGGCTTTTGAGCGGAACAAGCGTTGGGTTGGTTGGGTGGGTGAAATCCTTGTTGATGAAGTTGGGAAAGTTTCTGG
>JBNAWC010000059.1:0-6337 GCA_049700035.1 Candidatus Bathyarchaeales archaeon | reverse complement strand
CCGCTGAATAAGAGAAGACTGTCAGTTTTATTATGTTGAGATAAGTATGCTCTGAAGTTCCTTGTTTCTTCATACATCATGCACTAATAAATAAAACTGGAATGTACATTTAAAAATCTTATTTTCAAATTGACCATATCCCAAAAGTTTCACTGGAACAAAAAGAAAGATGTTAAGTATGTTCTAGTTCACTTAATGCTTTGAATATTCTATCTCTAAGTTCTGAAAGTTTAGGACTCCAGTAATGCTTGACAAATATTGATGGTGGAATACGCCCCTGTAATAAGTTAATTTCTACTTCTAAGATGCCATGCTGTAATAGAAAAGTACCAAAGTAATCTCTAAGTTCATTTACCCTTAACTTGAAACTTTCACGTTCCAGTCTCTTACGAATAGCGTTATAACTTACTGGCTTACTGTTGGCTATTTCTTTGATTAAAGATTCTGGAATAAATGAGATAAAACAGTTCTTAGTTCTTCTAATGAACTCTTTAGGATATTTAAAGTGCATTAAGCAGTTAAGGTTTGAGTCATAGTATTCATTAAGTCTATTTTGCCTATACAGTTGTATTATTTTGTTAAACGATGTTATAGCCTCATTCTTTCTTAATCCAGAGTACAAACAGAATTTCAAGAAAATCTTTTCATTCTCGTTTAGAATAGACTTGGCATCATTAAACCATCTTAGAACATCAACACCATTGTTACTATTTAGAATCCTCAGAAATGAAGTGAAAGAATCTTGTCTATGAATTTTTATACCATAATCAAGTAATCTTTGTTTAAATTGCTGATGTACTCCTAGAAACTTGGAGAGGACAATTAAAGCCTTAACAACCGTTGATTTAGTTGAATCTTTTAGAAACTCTATTTGTCTAAGATTTCCATAAAGTAAATGGCAATATTTTTTGGCATAACAATATGTTGTGGCTGTATAAGGTTTAGAATACTTATGTTTTAACCAATCTTTAAACATATTCCAATTAATATTAACGTCAAGCGGATGTCCTAACCGAGCTAGACTACCGGCCCATGCGGCTTTTCCATTTTCTTTATTTAGTTGATAAATTTTCTTTTAAAATAGGTTTTCGGTTTACTCTTCTTGGCAAGTTTCCTCTTCTTCTTCTCCTTTTAGGTTTTCCAGATATTCTTTTATTGGTTTGAGAGTTAAGCACCTATATTGTTCTGTGGCTTTTAGGCTTGCGAGGAAGTTACCTATAACTTCCGTGTTTACTGTTTCCGTTTTTAGTTCTCTCATGAATTGGGTGAAGCTTGCAAAGTCCTTGTGAAGAGAAACTATGACTCCGTCTGCGCCCATTCCTTCGCCTCTAAGGGCTAGTATGATGTTTGGATGATTTTTGAGGAATTCTTCTGTTTTTCTCCGAATTTCAATTACGGTTTCTTTTGTGGCGCCTACGCGGATCTTGAAGAATGTGAAGGCTATCATTTCAAGTCCAACCTTCGAAAACTTTGGTATAATCGTGTATTCTCTGATGAAGTTGTTTTTCTCAAGCCATGTGCGCACACGCGTAACTGTAGGTTGGGAGATGTCCAGCGCTTTTGCAAGTTCCCTATCGCTGCGTTTACAGTTGCCTATCAACTCCATAAGCACTCTTTTCTGAATCTCTTTCAACTTAACACACCACCAAAGGCTATATGAATCATTAATACACGTTGCTTATTTAAATTTCCGAATGAAACGGAAACATTTTAGAACAAAAAAGAGTAATCTTCAAGCAAGCCGGGATGGCGGAGTGGATAACGCGCAGGCCTTGAGAGCCTGTGGCCCTTTTGGGCCGCGTGGGTTCGAGTCCCACTCCCGGCGCCATATAGTGTGCTACGCTTGTGTCTGCTCTGTTTTCATAAAAAGGAGTAGGGTTGGTTTGGTTTTAGGCTATGCCTAGCAGGTGTAGTAGGTTGTTATTTGCGATTAAGACGGCGAATAGTGATGCCACTAGCGACATGACTGTTATCATCGTGTTTAGTGATGGTCCAGCTGTGTCTTTGAATGGGTCGCCTACTGTGTCGCCTACGACTGCTGCTTTGTGGGCTTCTGAGCCTTTTCCGCCGTATTCGCCTGACTCTATTAGTTTTTTGGCGTTATCCCATAAGCCGCCCGCATTAGCCATCAGCAAGGCAAAGAGCAAACCAGAGAATATTGTTCCAGCCAAGTAGCCGCCTAACGCTTCGATGCCGCCAACAAAGCCAACAATTAGTGTTACTGCTATGGCTACTATGCTTGCGGGCATAAGCTCTTTTAAGGCGCCAACTGTGGCGATGTCAACACACCTTGCATAGTCTGGTTTTACACCTTCTTTTCCTTCTTTTAATCCTGGAATCTCGTTGAATTGTCGCCTAATTTCTTCAATCATGCGGAAGGCGTTTCTGCCGACGCCGAGCATAACCATTGCAGAGAAAACAGCGGGCATTGCTATGCCAATTAATGCTCCTAGTAGCACAAGCGGGTTCATGAGGTTGAATGATGGGTTTACTCCAGCGCTTTGGGCTCTTTCCTGGAATGCCGCTAGTAAGGCGATTACCGTTAGTCCTGCTGCGCCTATGGCGAAGCCTTTTGTTATGGCTTTGGCTGTGTTTCCAGCGGCATCCATCTCATCAGTCACCTTTATCACGTCTTCGCTTAGCCCAGCTTGCATTGCTATGCCCCGTGAGTTGTCAACGATTGGACCGTAAGCGTCATTTGAAACTATTAGTCCAACTATGGAAAGCATGCCAACCGCAGCCATGCCAATTCCGTAGAGGGCGAATTTGTCGCCGAGCGGAGAGCATAACATGTAAGCAATTGCTGATGCCACGCCGATTCCGATTAGTGGTGGGAAGACGCTGTGCAAACCGTACGAAAATCCAGTTATGATGTTTGTCGCTGTGCCAGTTAGTGACGCTTCGGCGGTTTTCTTGACTGGTGCTTTGTCTTCTGATGTAAAGTAATCAGACGTCACGCCGATTATTACGCCAGCTATTAAGCCAACTATTGTTGCACCCCATATTCGATAGTCGTATCCTAAATACGTGGATGCTATGAATGTTAGAACCGCGAATATCGCGCATGTTATGTATGTGCCCATGTTAAGGGCTCTTCCTGGGTTACCTTGTTTGCCAACTCTAACTGTTAATGCTCCTAAAACTGCGGCTATTATGCCTAATCCAGCAAAAACAAGCGGAATTATTGTATATGTTCCTATAGAACCAGAAATTAACACATCTATTGCTTCTCCCAAAATCATTACGGCTACTATGCTTGCCACATAAGAGTCAAATAAATCCGCGCCCATGCCAGCTACGTCTCCAACGTTGTCTCCAACGTTGTCCGCGATTACAGCTGGGTTTCTTGGGTCATCTTCTGGAATGCCAAGCTCAACCTTGCCAACCAAGTCTGCGCTTATATCAGCTGTCTTTGTGTAGATTCCACCTCCAGCCTTGGCGAAAAGCGCCAGTGAGCTCGCGCCGAAGCTGTAGCCAAGCACTATTTCTGGGTCGCCAGTAATCCAGTAAACGATGCTTATCCCGAGTAAACCTAAGCCAACAACGGCTAACCCCATCACCGCTCCACCGCGAAAACCTATCGGAAAAGCCTTATTCAGTCCTTCTCGTGCTGCGCTCGCGGCTTTTGTGTTGGCTTTTGTTGCCACATTTAAGCCTAGATATCCAGCCATAGCAGAGCAGAAGGAACCGAAAACGTACGCGAATGTTAATTGAATGTTGTGCAGCGGTTGAGATGTTACCCATATGGGTTCTGGCAAGAATATAAAAAGCAATACTGCCACAACAGCCACGAACATCGCTAGTGCAGTGTACTCACGCCTAAGGAAAGCGTCTGCGCCTTCCTTTATGGCTGCGGCGATTTCCTGCATGCGTTTTGTTCCACTATCTTGCTTTTCAACGTAGTTGTAGAAGTAAATTCCGACTAATATTGATATCAAGGCGGATATTGGAGCTATAAGCCACATCATGCTCTTTCCTTCCTCCGTTTTAAGCGGTTGCTTTTATGTTTAAACGTCTGTAGTGTTTAACGAAATTGCTTATAAACTTATTTGCCAACCACCAGTTTTTAATGAGAAAAGGATATAACTGAAGAGACTCCACAAGATAAAGACTATATTAAGCTAGTTTGAGGTGAGAAATACGTCGAAACCTTGGCATGCGATGGAAGTTGAAGAAGTTTTAAAGGCTTTGAACACTTCGGAGAACGGTCTAACCCAAGAAGAAGTGCAAAAACGCCTACAAGAATATGGACCAAACGAGTTGAAGAAGGAAAAGAGAAAATCGCCAGTAATGCTTTTCTTGGAACAGTTCGCCGACATACTCATAATAATACTCTTAATAGCCATGTTCCTCTCAATAGGCATAGCCATAATCCAAAACACGATGGAGGAAATTTACGAGGCAATAGTTATTTTTGCCATCGTAATAGCAAGTGCAGGACTTGGATTTATTGAAGAATACCGCTCAGAAAAGGCCATAGAAGCCCTAAAAAAGATGACTGCACCAACAGCAATGGTTCTACGTGACGGAAAAGAAGTCAAAGTTCAAGCAAGCGAAATCGTCCCAGGCGACATCATAGTATTATACACTGGCGACAAAGTTCCAGCAGACGGACGACTCATAGAGGCAATAAACCTAAAAATGGATGAAGCGCCACTGACAGGTGAGTCCACGCCAGTAAATAAGGATATTTTCCCATTGCCAGAAAGCACAGGGCTTTCAGATAGAACAAATATGGTTTTCACTGGAACAGCCATAGTTTATGGTCGCGGAAAAGCTGTTGTAACTGCAACTGGAATGAACACAGAGTTTGGGAAAATAGCCAAAATGGTTCAGGTGACAGAGGAGGAGGAAACTCCGCTTGAAAAGCGTATGGCTTCTGTTGGAAAATGGCTCGGAATACTGTGCGTCGCCATTTGTCTACTGGTAGCAGCGGTCGGAATAATTGTGAAGGGAGAAGACCCTCTACACATGGTCATGTGGGGCGTAAGCCTAGCCGTAGCAGCCGTTCCAGAAGCCTTACCAGCGATAGTTACAGGCGCCCTAGCAGTTGGCGTCTACAGAATGGCGAAAGTGAACAGCATCGTTAGGAAACTGCCAGCCGTTGAAACCCTTGGATGCACAAGTGTCATATGCTCTGATAAGACGGGGACGATGACCAAGGGTGAAATGACCGTACAACGCATATACGTAAACGATAAGCTGATAAAAGTTTCTGGTGTAGGCTACACGCCAGAAGGCGAATTCATTTTTGAAGATAAGAAAATTGACCCAGCAAACGAAGACGAACTTGTCACGCTATTAAAAATTGCAACCTTGTGTAATGATGCAAAACTAGAAAAAGTAGTTGACAGATGGACCATTAAGGGCGACCCAACTGAAGGTGCGCTGGTTGTGACAGCCGCAAAAGCCGGTTTATGGAAGGAAGAGCTCGAGAAGGAAACTCCGAGAATAGGCGAAGTCCCATTCTCTTCTGAAAGGAAGCGCATGACAACCATTCATTTGGCTTCTGGAAAGAGAAAGGTTGCATTTGTAAAGGGTGCGCCAGAAATAGTTTTGGAAAGATGCACAAAAATACTAAAAAATGGAAAAATAAAGAAGATCACCGAAGAAGACAGGACAAAGATATTGCAGATTAACGAAGCGATGGCGAAGCAAGCACTACGCAACTTGGGTTTCGCTTTCAAGGAATTACCAGAGTCAACAGCAAAATTTGACGAAAAAATCGAGAACGACTTAACCTTTGTCGGACTCATGGGAATGATTGACCCACCACGTGAAGAAGTCAAAGAAGCGATTTACATATGCAGAAAGGCTGGAATCCGCGTTGTAATGGTTACTGGAGACCACAAATTGACGGCTGTCGCCGTAGCCAAAGAACTAAACTTGCTTGGCGAGAACGAGGAGGAAGGAAAGGTTTTGACTGGCGAAGACATGGATAAGCTAAGTGACGAACAACTAACTGAAATTGTTGAAAACATAGTGATTTACGCTAGAGTTTCGCCAGAACACAAAATGCGTATCGTGAAGGCTTGGAAAGCTAGGGGATACGTTGTTGCCATGACTGGCGACGGCGTTAACGACGCCCCAGCGCTTAAGTTGTCAGACATAGGCGTAGCGATGGGAATAACTGGAACAGAAGTAACGAAGGAGGCGTCAGACATGGTTCTGGCTGACGACAACTTCGCATCCATAGTTAAAGCCGTCAAAGAAGGACGCGAAATCTACGACAACATAAAGAAATATTTAACGTATCTGCTGCGATGCAACATTATGGAAATCCTAGTGATGTTCATAGTCATGATTACATGCCCAGCAGTACAGTTTGCGCTAGGAG
>JBNAWC010000058.1:0-6672 GCA_049700035.1 Candidatus Bathyarchaeales archaeon | reverse complement strand
ATAAACCTTCTAATGAAATGTATGTCCCACCTTTTGGGCTTTTCAATATACTCTTGGTCAACCTCATCCGCAGGTATTGTTGACTGTGAAAAATCATAGAGGAGGTTGTTGAGGAGAATTTGTATGGGCAACATGGGTAGAAAATGCAAAAACAGTGAAGCACCCGCAACGCTGAACATGTTTCCAAAGTTTGAACTCACACCCATCATAATATACTTCATTGTGTTGCCGAAGGTTTTTCTGCCCTCCAAGACACCGTAGTGAAGCACCGTTAAGTCGTTCTGCAAAAGAATTATGTCCGCGGATTCCTTTGCAACATCCACAGCGTTGTTCACAGATATACCGACGTCTGCGCTCCTAAGCGATGGTGCATCATTTATCCCGTCGCCCAAAAACCCCACGACGTGACCGTTATTCCTCAAAGCGTTTATTATTCGGCCTTTCTGTGCTGGCGTCACTCTGCAGAAAACGTTTGCCTCCTCAACAACCCTTGCAAGAGCATCATAATGCATTTGTGCAATTTCGCTTCCCGTTACAATCCCCTTTATTTCCAAGCCCAAGTACTCGCAAACCTTTCTAGTCACAAGTTCGTTGTCGCCTGTGAGAATCTTCAACTCCACACCAGCATTTTTCAAAAGCTGAAGCGACTCCTTAGCGGTCTCTTTAGGCGGGTCAAGAAAGGCAACAAAACCCAAAAACACCATTTCCCTTTCGTCATCCGCAGCATACACGGACTTGTCTTCTTTTAGGCGCTTGTAAGCCACGCCTAAAACTCTATAGCCTTCAGCGCTAAGCTCAACATATTTTTGCTCGATTTTTCTACGCATCTCGTCGGTTATGTCAGCTATAACCTCTCCAACCTCATAATAAGTGCAGACTTTAGCAATTTCTTCAGGAGCGCCCTTAGTAATCATAAAACGCTGATTTTGATATTCAACCACAACCGATAAGCGTTTGCGTACAAAGTCAAATGGCACCTCGTCAATTTTCCGGTAATCCTTAACTTCCACATTTCTAAAATTCAATATTGCCTCGTCAATGGGGTTTTTCAATCCTGTTTGGAAGTAACTGTTAAGGTAGGAATAAAGCAAAACTTTCTCGCTTTCCTCACCATTAAGGTCAACGTGAAGCACAAGCTTTATCCGGTTCTCCGTCAAGGTTCCAGTTTTATCAGTGCATAAAACATCCATACTCCCAAAATTCTGTATGGAGGCTAACCGTTTTACAATAACGCCCCTTTTAGCCATCGCCATGGCACCTTTAGAAAGATTAATTGAAATTATCATCGGCAAGAGTTCTGGCGTTAAGCCTACAGCCAAAGCCACTGCAAAGAGAAGCGAATCCAAAAGGCTGCGCATGTAGAGGGCGTTAATGAGAAACACAAATATGACCAGCAAAAATGTCATCTGCATTATCATGTAACCAAAACTTCGAATGCCCCTCTGAAACTCCGTCTCAGCCTCTCTTTCCACAAGTCTCTTCGCAATTTTTCCATACTCCGTTAAACTCCCAGTTTTCACAACAACAGCCGTCGCCGTCCCGCTCACAACCGAAGTCCCCATAAAAAGATAATTGCTCCACTCCGTTATCGAAGGGTCATAAGACTTCAATGACAAGCCTGTCTTCTCAACTGGAAAAGACTCACCAGTCAAAGCAGACTGGTTCACGAACAAGTCCTTTGCACTTATAACACGGGCATCTGCAGGCACAATATCGCCAGCTGAAATGAATATTATGTCTCCAGGAACAATCTCCGCAAGCCTAACTTCCCGTTTTACTCCATCCCTCAAAACAGTGGCTGTCGTCGCCACCCTCTGCTTCAACATTTCAGCTGCCCTTTCAGCCTTAGACTCTTGATAAAAGTCCAAGACAACGCTAAAAGTCACTATAACGAATATTATAGTGGCGTTCACAACCTCTCCAGAAAAGCCTGAAATCAACCCAGCAACAAGAAGAATAATTATTAACGGACTTTTGAAATGAGAGAGAAAATCAACGATGGCTGCTCTCTTCTTTTTCTTAACAAGCTCGTTATAGCCAAATGCCTTAAGGCGCTCTTCCACATCTTCTGAAGAAAGCCCAGACAAAGACGTGTTTAAACGTTTAAAAAGCTCCTCAACTGGCAGAGTTAAAGTATCCTCAACGCTTGGAATAGCCCAGCTCGAAGACTCGCCAATGTTTGAAAACTCTGCATTCTGACTCTTCACCACCATCACCATCCATTGCTTTAGTTTCACCTCTCCGAGCCGGGCTCATAACAAAAGCAGAAAAGCCAACAACACTTAATAACAATTTCGATAGCAACAAATCGCAGCGATGGACAGCGCCTTTTAATGTTTTTCTATGCGCCATTTCACTCCTTGAGGCGTATCCTCAACAATTACGCCCATAGCCCTAAGCTGCTCCCTAATCCTGTCAGCCGTCGCCCAATCCTTCGCTTTTCTGGCTTCCTCACGCCTCTGAATGAGAATTTCAGCCTTTTCTGGCAACTTCTCCAAAACCTCCTCCTTTTCCAAGTCTAGAGCTAAAACCCTGTCAAATTCAAGCAAAAGCCCATATTTTTCGCCGTCGCTTAGGTCTTTCTCCTCCCTCACAAGCTTCCAAACTACTGTAAGGGCTTTCGGCATGTTCAAATCATCGTTTACGGCTTCAAGAAAAGCCCTCCTATACTCATCAGCTTTCACGTTTCCTTTCACTCCACCTTCGCCTTTAGAATTCTCCTTAAACCTTCGCATGTGCTCCCTAAGCGTGAATAGGGCTTTTTGCGCTGCACTTAGGCTCTCCCAAGTGAAAACAAGCTCCGACCTGTAATGGGCTGTTAGGCACAAATATCTAAAAGCGAGCGGGTCATAGCCATCCTCAACCAAATTCTTAACAGTTATAATTTCGCCAGCAGATTTCGCCATGCGCAGCGACTTGCCAAAAACAAGAAATGCGCCGTGCAGCCAATAGTTGGCTAGTCTCTTTCCAGTCGCCGCTTCCGCCTGTGCAATCTCGTTTGTGTGGTGTATGGGTATGTGGTCTATTCCTCCACAGTGTATGTCAAAGTTTTCGCCTAGATACTTCATGCTCATGGCGCTGCACTCTATATGCCAACCTGGAAAGCCGACGCCCCACGGCGAATCCCACTCCATCTGCCTCTTCTTATCCTTCGGCGAGAAAAGCCAAAGTCCAAAGTCCGTTATGTTTCGTTTTTGCGGGTTAAATTCCACACGCGCTCCAGCCTTCAGCGACTCGTTTAGCCTCTCAAAATCCATTCCAGTTAGTATTCCATAATCCCTCAATTTTGAAGTGTCAAAGTAAACTCCAGTGTCAATAATGTACGTATAACCATTTTCTTCTATACGCTTGATAAGCGCTATCATATCTTGAATGTGGTCCGTCGCCTTGCACACAATGGTTGGCTTCAATATGTTAAGCCTTTCAGCATCCTCAAAGAAGGCTTTTGTGTAAAACTCGGCGATTTCCCAAGCAGTTTTGCGCTCCCTTTTCGCTCCAACCTCAATTTTGTCCTCGCCAGTGTCAGCGTCTGACGTTAAGTGTCCAACATCAGTAATATTCATCACATGCTCCACTTTGTAGCCGTTAAACTCAAAGACCCGCCTAAGTAAATCCTCAAAAATGTATGTGCGAAAATTTCCAATGTGCGCATACCAGTAAACGGTCGGTCCGCAACAGTACATTTTGACTTTTCCCTTTTCTATTGGGACAAACTTTTCCTTTCTACGCGTTAAAGTGTTGAATAGCCAGATTTCCGCTGTCTCAGACACCATTCCAATTCGCCTAAGAAATAATGGATGGAAAATATTTAAGGATTCATTCGCGTCAGTCATACTTTTTAAACGTGAGCATTTCCCTAAAACTCCGCAAATCATTCGAAACCTGCCTAAGAAAACGCAAATCCTCCATAGTCAACTTAAAACGCGCAAACTCCTCAAGAATCTTCTTCGCATGCTTTTCATCCACACCCATTTTCGCTCACCATGTTTTGGAGGGCACTCATCGCTTATTGGCTAACCAAACAGCCATTTCCGTCATCGAGGAGAAAGGAGAAGGCTTCGAAAAACGGAAAAACAATTCCTGGCTGCTGGTCTCGCCTTCAACCTTAGCCCTCCAAAGCTGCATCGTAAGACTTAAGATACGCTTCTCTTATAAAAACTTTGCTGAATACTGCGGATATACAAACTGAGGGTTTTTAGCCTATGGCTAGGATGCCTTCTAGAATGTTTTTTTCGTCGACGTTGAGTTGTTTTGCTAGCCAGGATTTTAGTAGTGCTGTGGGTTTTGGTAGTTCGCCGCTGTAGGTTACTATTTGGTTGTTTTTTAGGGCGTCAACTTGGAAGCTTTTTTCAGCTTCTCGGTAGAGGAATGAGATTGTTTGGGCTTGATGGGCTAAAACTTGAAAATCTTCCCATTGTTTACAGCGCAGAATCACGGGTGGACCGCGCAGCACGTTTGCTTCTGTAACTGTTGCTCTTTGTGTTGTGGTTGGATGTGCTGGCGTTTGTGCTGTTTCGCGTGGGGCTGAGAGATAAGTGATTAGGTTTGTTATTTCATTTTGAAGTGTGGTGAGCCTTTCTTCAACCTTTTCGATTTTGCTGCTTAATTCGCCTGTGTCGCCCAGCCTTTCGGTTATGTTACCCAACTCATTTATCAGCTTATCTAAATCCTTCTCGTGTTCCTTTAGAACGTTAACTATGAAGTCTAAAGCTTCTAGGGCTTCATCCTTCGTTGGGTTTTTCTTAGACATTAACATTCATCCTTTTTGCTCGCACCTTTTCAAGCTTATAAATGAAGTTCTTTGTAAATAAACGTAGCGAATCCCTAAAACATATCTTAGTGAAAGGCTACACCTACTTATTACTAATTTGGACTTTTGTGGGAGAGTTAAAATATCAGTTTTCAGAATGAATAGGGTGCCGCTGAACAGAGATGAATGGCACATGCAAGCAATGAGTTTTGCCGAAAAAGAGGAAATTGTCAAATTCGTCTCGGAAAAGGGCATAAAAATCTTGAACTTGTGTCATATTCCAGAAGATGGCAGACTCAAAACTTTGAGTTTCTCTGCATTAGACAAGAGCAGAGTTACTGAAATACTTGAGTTTGGCGAAAGGGTTGACGGTTCAAACCTATTCTCTTTCATCGAGTCGGAGAAGAGTGACATTTACATAAAACCAAACATCAAAAAAGCTTTCATAAATCCGTTCTCAAACATGCCTGCGTTGAACATTTTATGCGATTATTTGGATGAGAATGGCAAACCTTTGGATATAGCTCCAAAAAACGTGCTGAAAAGAGCGGAAGAGAGGCTGTTGTCCTCGAAGGGAATAAGCGTAAAGGCGCTGGCTGAACTTGAATTTTACGTAATTGCAAAAGGAACAAGTGAAGCGCTGTTTCCAAATTTGCCAGATAGAAATTATCATGAATCTTCGCCTTTCTCGTGCTATGAAGGTCTGAGGAATGAGATTTTGGTTGCGCTTTCTGAAGTTGGCATAGCGACAAAGTATGCGCATAGTGAAGTTGGACAGTTGAGGCGTAAGGATGGTGCCTTAATGGAGCAGCATGAAGTAGAGTTTCTGCCGCGGGACTTGGCGGATATGGCGGAGGACATCGCAGTTGCTAAGTGGGTTATTAGGAATGTTTGCGCAAAAAATGGGTTTTCTGTTTCTTTCTCCCCCAAAGTGTCCTTAGAGCATGCTGGAAATGGCATGCACATTCACTTTTGCGCAGTAAAAAATGGCTTAAACATTATTGCCAATCCGAATGGAACTCTAAGCGAGGAAGGTTTGAAGATTATTGGTGGTGTATTAAATTTTGCGCCAAGTTTAACGGCTTTTGGGAATCCAACGCCGATTTCATATTTGCGTTTTATTGCACGAAAGGAATCGCCGATGCACATCTGCTGGAGTGAAAGAAACCGTTTGGCGTTAATACGCATACCATTGTGGTGGAATTTCCTAGGTGCACAATCTGAAACGGAAAATGTTAGAAAGACAATTGAGTACAGAGCGCCAGACCCTTTTGCAAATGCTTATCTGCTGTTCGCTGGGATGGTTGTAGCCATAAACCACGCTATGGAAAACCCGGAAGAAGCATTGAAAACGGCTGAAAAACTGCACATAGACGGAAAAGGGAAAGGCAAGGGCAAGAGGTTTAAGACGTTGCCAAAATCGTGCCATGAATCAGCAAAAAATCTTTGGAAGGACAGAAGACTTTACGAGGCGAATGGCGTATTCCCCAAAAAACTAATTGAAAAAATAATTGAAAAACTGCGGGCTTACAGAGACAAGGAATTGTGGAAAAACATGGCAGACAAACCAGAAAAAATCGAGAAACTAATACAACAATACATTCACTACGGCTAAAGAAACACTTATAGCCTATCACAAAGCGAAATAACCATGAAAAAGGGCGGGTAGATCAGTCTGGAATGATCGCCACGTTGGCAACGAAAAGCCAAAATCGTGGAGGCCGCGGGTTCAAATCCCGCCCCGTCCACCAATAAACATCGGTATACCATCATTTCTTCCCAGTAAGAGAAAAAGGCTGGAAAAACTAACATTTTTTGGCTTGAAAATCAACCAATACCGACCTAGCCCCCTAGATTTTCCAAAAAGGAAGCGCCGCCGGTAGGACTTGAACCTACGACCGACTGGTTAACAGCCAGCCGCT
>JBNAWC010000057.1:0-6719 GCA_049700035.1 Candidatus Bathyarchaeales archaeon | reverse complement strand
CGGCATTATCCGGATCAGGTTCTAGGGGTCGACGGCGCTTAGCCGTCCTCTCAGCCGGGTCACCGCCCAGCTCCCCCAAACCTTTTGTGGGGTAATTGTTATTTAGTTGTATATTTATTTTTCCTAGGGTTGGCGTTTGCTGGGATGTTGCGTATGAAGTCTTTGCCTAAGGAGTTCAATCCACTCCAGGTTGAGCGTAAGTGGCAGAAGGCTTGGGAGGAGCTTGGAGTTTACCGTTTTAACTGGGAGGATAAAACGCGTCCGGTCTTTAGCATTGACACTCCTCCGCCTTATCCTTCTGGCGAGTTTCACATGGGAAATGTTTTGAACTGGACTTATTTTGACATTGTGGCGCGTTATAAGCGCATGAGGGGCTACAATGTTTATTTTCCGCAGGGCTGGGACTGCCACGGCTTAAGCATTGAAGTTCAGGTTGAGCGGGAGCGCAATGTTAGGAAACGTGAGGTTCCGCCTGACAAGTTTCGCAAATGGTGCGAGGAACTTGTTGAAAAATACATTGGCATGATGCGGGAAAGCGTGGTTAGACTGGGCTGTAGTGTTGACTGGACAACCGAATACCGCACGATGGACCCTGACTATTGGCGTAAAACCCAGCTTAGCTTCCTAATCCTATACAAGAGGGGTTTCATTTATCAGGGCACGCATCCAGTTAATTGGTGTCCAAGATGTGAAACGGCTATTGCTGACGCTGAGGTGGACTATGAGGAGCGCGAAGGCACGCTTCATTACATTAGGTTTCCGCTTGAAAACAGCAAGGAATTTTTGCGCATAGCAACAACCCGTCCAGAGTTCATCCCAGCATGCGTAGCTGTTGCCGTTCATCCAGAAGATGAAAGGTTTAGGGGTTACATTGGTAAGCGGATAATTGTTCCAATAGTGAACCGCAGCGTCGAAATCATCGCAGACGAAGAGGTTGACCCATCATTCGGCACAGGTGTGGTTATGATATGCACTTACGGCGACAAGGAAGATGTCAAAACTGTGATTAGGCATAAGCTTCCAGTTATAACGCTTTTGACGGAAAACGGGCTGATAAACGAGAACGGCGGAAAATACAAGGGCTTAACCATAGAAGAGGCGAAAAAGGCGATAGTTAAAGACCTTGAAGCTGCTGGGCTTCTTGAAAAAACCGAAAAGTTAAGGCAGGAAATAGGCGTCTGCGACAGATGCGGAGCGCCGGTTGAAATTCTTGAGCGCAAGCAGTGGTTTATGAAGACTCGCATATTAACGGACAAGGTTGAGAAGGCAGCGCATGAAGTGGTTTGGTATCCAGACTACATGAAGATTCGCCTTATAGACTGGGCGCGTTCGCTTGACTGGGATTGGGTCATAAGCCGCCAACGCGTTTTCGGAACGCCAATACCGATATGGTACTGCAAGAAATGCGGCGAAATAATCCTTGCAAAAGAGGAATGGGCGCCAATAGACCCAAAACTCGAAAAGCCAAAGATAGATGCTTGTCCAAAATGCGGATGCGCGGAGTTCATTCCAGAAAGAGACGTTTTCGACACTTGGATGGACTCATCCATATCATGTGCAGTTCACGCTGGTTGGCCTGACCGCGAAGATTGGCGTAGGCTTTTCCCAGCGGATTTGCATCCTTCGGGCATAGACATCATTAGGACTTGGGCTTACTATTTGATGGTTAGGCACTTGGCGCTTTTTGATGAAAAGCCGTACAAGAGTTGCCTAATCAACGGCATGGTTCTGGGTTCAGACGGAAGGAAAATGAGCAAGTCATTGAAGAATTATGTTCCAGCGCCAGATGTGCTTGACAAGTATGGTACAGACGCGACTAGGCAGTGGGCTGCTGGCGGCGGAGCCACTGGTTCAGATATTCCTTTCAGATGGCAAGATGTTGAGTATGGAAGACGCTTCTTGACGAAGCTCTGGAATGCCGCGAGGTTCGTGAGCGCCCAACTCGAGGATTACAGGGGCGATGAAAAGTTTGATTTGCAGCTTTTGGACAAGTGGATTCTAAGCAAGGCTGAAAAAGCAACGCAGAAGGTTACAGAAGCCCTTGAAAACTATCAGTTCAACATTGCCCTAGAGGAAATCCGCAACTTTACTTGGCATGTCTTCTGCGACGAGTACATAGAAGCCGTTAAGGATAGGCTTTACAAACCAGAAGTTTATGGCGATGAAAAGCGGAAGGCTGTGCAGTACACGCTTTACGAAGTTTTGTACCGCGTAATTCAGCTTCTGGCGCCAATATCACCACACATAACAGAAGAAATCTATCAGGCGTTGTATGCTGAAAAAATTGGCAAAAAAAGCCTACAAATAACGCCTTGGCCAACCGTAGACGCGAAACGCATGGATGAGGATGCTGAAAAGAAAGGCGACTTGGTAATAGCCGTAATAGGTGCAATTAGACGCGAAAAGGCTGAAAAGCGAAAACCATTAAACGCCACGATAAAGCGTTTACGCATTTATGCTGGAAGCAGCAAAAATGCGAGCACGTTAAGCGAAAGCAAAGAGGATATTGTTGGCACATGCAAAATCGCGCATTTGGAGATTCTGTCCGAGAAGGGGAAAGGCAGAGCAGTCGAAGAGTTCCCAGAAATAACTTTCATAGGTGAATATTAGCGCCTTTTATGGTTTAAGCCCAGTTCCAACATCAACCCAAAGCTTTTCGCCTATTTTCTTATAACCAATTTTTTCGTAAACCCTTATCGCTGGATAATTATCCGACCTCATGAATAAGGCAGTGGAATCCGCGTTTTTCACTGCTTCTTCCGTTACTGCCGACGTAGCCAATGTTGCATAGCCTTGATTTCTATGGTTCGGATGCGTGTAAACTCCACCTATCATCCAAATCTGCGGAAGCTAAAGAAACGAGCCTTAAGCGAATCCATAATCTGTTGCTTATTGTTTTCGTCAACTTTTTCCACTTTGAACATAATTTCGTCCTTTTCTGTTTTGCGCGTTTAAATTTTCTTAATTTCTTTTATTAGCTTGTCGATTTCCTCTTCTGTGTTATAGAAGTGTGGTGAAACCCTTATTCCGTTGGCTCTTGCAGAAACAACTATGCCATTTTGGCGTAGACGCTGCACGACTTCTGCTGGCTTGTTGATTCTGAAGTTTACTATTCCAGAGCGGCATTGCCTTTCCCATGGAGTTTGAAGCTTTAAACCCAAATCTTTTACAGCGTTTATCAAGTGGTCTGTAAGCGCAATTATTCTTCTTTCAATGTTTTCTATGCCGAATTCTAGAAGCATTTTCATGGCTTCTGATGCGCCGATGAAGCTTATGAAGCTTGGAGAACCAACCTCAAAGCGGCTGGCAGTGGGTGGCAAGTCTAAATGCCATATGTCCCAAAAATCCGCTGTGTCAAAAATTTCTTGTTTCACGCTTGCCCAGCCAACAAATGGAGGCTCAAACTTTTCAATAAGCTCCTTTCTGACATAGAAGTAGCCGCATCCAGACGGGCTTAAGAGCCACTTGTAGCATGCGGTTGAAAGAAAATCCACGCCATCACGTTTCACGTCCACTTTTAAGGCTCCTACAGACTGTATGGCGTCAACAATCAAGTATGCACCGTGCTCGTGGGCTATTTCGCTTAAGGCCCGCAAGTCATTGCGAAAGCCATTGGCATATTCCACATGGCTGACTGCAACAGCCACAGTTTTATCGTCAACAGCCCTCTCCACATCCTCAAGCAAAATCTTTCCATCAACATTTTTCACATACTCAACTTTTACGCCTAGGCTTTTGCGCAACCAAGGATAAACAACTGAAGGGTACTCCAAATCTGTTGTTACAATTTTTGAGCCGCGTGAATACTGCAGAACATTTGCGGCGATGTTTAAGCCCATAGAAGTGTTTTCAATTAATGCTATTTCTTCTGGTTCTGCCCCGATAAGCCTTGCAAATAGGGGTTTTCCGCCGTCATTCCATGCAATTGTCGTGTCGCCTAAATTCGAAAAGTCGTTGACGCATTTGTGCGTGATGTCTGCGACTGGTTTTGGGAGTGGAGACTGCGCGGCATGATTCAAAAAAACTTTATTCTTCGTTATTGGGAACAGTGCGCGAATTTTTCTAATATTTTGCATGTGTGTCTCTTCCGTTCAAATTTGCGCCTAACAAGAATAGCGGTTTTCCAATTATAAGTTTAGGGTATAGCGTTGATTGAAAAGCCTCCAAAACAGGACCAGTGTTTGCGCAAAAGTCTTTTCAGTTCATCAATTGTTTTTTCTACGGTTCTGCGGCATTGCGGCGATTCACTAGGCGGTTCATAAGGCTCTTTAACGTTTATGTCCTTCAAGCCTATAACCCCCGCAACTAGGGCATACCAGCACGTGGGCAAAACTTTCGGGTTGTAGCCGCTTCCAGGTATGAGAATAAGCTTTCCGCCGCAAACGGTGTCAGCTGTTTCCCTAATCAGCTTTGCGATTTCAAAAAAGCCTTTTGCCGTTAGGTTTAGGTCTCCAAGTGAATCTGCAAAGTGGGAATCGCTTCCGCCATTGGCGATTATTATTTCGGGTTTAAACTCGTCTGCTAAAGGAACAAAAGTCTCCTTTAAAGCGTAAAGGTAAGTGTTGTCGCCAGTGCCAGGCGGAAGGGGTACATTAATGTTGTAGCCTTCTCCAGCGTCTTCGCCTATCTGCCAAATAAACCCAGTTCCAGGGTAAAGCGTGCGGGGGTCTTGGTGGAGTGATATGAATAGGACGTTTGGGTCTTTGTAGTAGATGTCGCTTGTGCCGTTTCCAAAGTGCACATCGTAATCCAGAATCAAAAAGCGCTTAATGTCGCGTTTAGCCCTCAAATATTCAACTAGGATGGCGATGTCGTTGAAGATGCAGAAGCCTCCGCCATAGCTTTTGCCAGCGTGATGGTAGCCGCCACCTATGGAAATTGCCCTTTTTGCCTCTCCGTCAAGAACAAGTTTTCCGCATTTTATTGCGCCGCCGATGATGAGTAAAGCTGCTTCAAGAATTTGTGGAGAGACTGGCGTTTCAATGTCGTATGGTCTATTGTTTTCAGCTAGGCGGAAAATTAAGTTCACGTAATCTTCTGAGTGAACCCTAAGCAAATCTTCTTTTGAAGCTGGTTCTGGTTTGACTAATGTAACTTCAGGAAGTCTAAACAATCCTTGATTTTCGAAGAAATTGAATGCATTTTCGAATCTGTCGCCTCTAAATGGATGTCCCTCGCCGAGGTCGTACTGCTTAAACTTTTCATGGTAGGTTATGGCGATTTTCTCGTTTTTTTCAGGCAATGGCTCACTCTCGCATACGGTAGAACATTAAAGAATCTAGCTTTAATATGCACTTCTATCTTGCAGTAAAATGCAATAGAAAAAGGGAAAGGCGCGTTTATTGTTGAACCTGCTGTTCCTCAGCGTTTTGTGTTGCCTGTTGTTGTGTTTCTTCAGCCTTCGTTTCTACAACAACTGCTTCAACGGTTGTTTCTTGTGGCTGTGGCTGTGTGGGTGCGGGCGCGGGTTCGCTTATGTTTTGGATGGTGGCTGCCTCTGGAACTTCAATGCCGCTTGAAATATGGTTTATAGCCTCCTTTATCATGTTCAACTCGTTTCTTGCAGTTTCAAGTCCAACCGAGAGAACGCCGATTTCACGTTGATAGGTTTCCTCGTCAACCTCTCCAGTCACGTGCTGAATTTCGAAGTTTGCGAGCAGCATCTCCAAAGTTTTTATTTGCCCCTCAAGCTCGTTCACTTTTAAGTTCATCTTTTCCAGCAAAGCCTTCTGCTGCTTTTCTATTTCGACTATGGCTTGGCTTATTTCCTCGTTGAACAAGTCGCATGTTTGCCTTGAAATTTTGCCCGCGCCCAACAAATTGTCTAATGCTTGCTTCTTTTTCTTTGAAATTTCGTATTCTTCGTTTAACCTCCTAAAGGAGTGTCTCCAAGAAATCAAATTTTTGCACCGCCAATTTTTAGCCCCAAAATCGAAAATAACATTTGTTAATATGCTGGTATACTGCTAAATATTTAAAGCACTATTCAATGCGCCTAAAAGTGGAAAAATGCATTTAAAAATGGGAACGCAAAGGCTTCCATAATACAAGTTAAATGTTAAAATTCAATGCGCATCAATGCTTTTGTCGCTGTCAAGAAATTTGAGTGGACGTCTTTGATGTTGAGTTGACGTTTAAACTTGTTTCATTCAGTTTCAACTTCTAATTCAGAATTAGAATAAAATTTAAATATTTATATCCAACCTAAAATGTTAAAATGTGATTAAACATGACTGCTCTGACAATAATAGTTGGCGGTGAAAGATTGGAAGGAAAAATATTGAAAAAAATGCATGAACGCATAATCAAAAACTTTATGGACATAATAAATAATCCTGGCAGAACTGCGAAACGGACCCATGAGCGGCTACGACGTAATCTCCTTCATCCACAACAAATTCCACCTACTAGTAAGCTCAGGCACAGTATACTCGCTTTTATACTCGCTGGAAAGAAACGGACTAATAGAGGGAACATGGAACGAAAGAAAACGCGTCTACAAACTAACAGACAAAGGAACAAAAACAATAGAAACAATACTGAGCGCAAACGACAAAATCAAAAACTTCATAACAGGACTCCTAAAAGTCCAATACAACCCCTACCCCCCCTAAAATTTTTAAAAAAACAGAAACGCTAAAAAACAACTTTTCACCTAAAAGCCAAAAGAGGGCCCGTAGCTCAGTAAGGATAGAGCACCGGGCTTTTAACCCGGGGGT
>JBNAWC010000056.1:506-7274 GCA_049700035.1 Candidatus Bathyarchaeales archaeon | reverse complement strand
GTGACTCGTCTTTTGCTATGGCTTCCTTTACAGACATCATCCGCGTCTTATATGTCTGTGCAAGTCTTTCCCGCTCCTCTTCTGTAATTTTTCCTTCCGCGTGCGCCTCATAAAGCCGCCTAATCGCATCGCTTAGGATTTCCCTTTCCAAATCCAAAATTCTAAGCTCTTCTTTTGCGCGTGCCGCCTCCTCTGGCGAGACACTTTTGACGATTTTGAATGGTATGGGCTTCAACTCCGTCTCTGAATCTTCCTTTTTTGCAGTGGATTTCCCTGCCCCTTTTCCACGCTTCATCATTGCGTAAATTATGAACGAGCAGGCGATAATTGCCCCTAAAATAACAATAACGTAAGTTGCTAATTCTTCAAGGGGCAATAAACTGTTCCCTCTCTATCCTTCATTTTCTTTTCTTATATGGATATATAAATTATTAACAGCTTGTGGAAAGCAGTAAGCAAATGTGACGCTTTCTCATGGGGCTGAAAGGTGTATATTTTAAAAGCCTCGGGCGGGATTTGAACCCGCGACCTGCGGTTTACGAGACCGCTGCTCTACCTGGCTGAGCTACCGAGGCGCCATGTATTTCGATTATCAATTTTGTAAATCATATATTTAAGCAGAAATGAATGAATATTTTGGTGAAAGCCTACTTGCAAAAAGGGTGATTGATGTAAATTGGTTAAGTCTCATGAAGTTTTAGGTGAAAGGAGAATAATTGAAGTCGTAATGAACTGTTTAGAACTTCCTAAAATGCCCATACCTTTTGGTGATGACGTCTCTGCCCATGACATTGGAGAGGGCAAAATTGCAGTGTTAAAAACGGATATGCTTGTTGATAAAACGGACGTTCCTCAGAGCATGAGCCTTTGGCAAGCGTCTCGTAAAGCTGTCGTCATGAATATTAGTGATTTTGCAGCTAAAGGCGTCAAACCGTTGGCAATTCTTGTGTCTCTTGGACTGCCAAGAAAATTAACGGAAAAGGATGTGAAAGAAATTGGAGCGGGGTTAAACGCTGGAGCTCGCGAATATGGCGCCTATGTTATTGGTGGAGACACAAATGAGGCTTCAGACCTTGTCATCAGCATTTCGCTTTTTGGGACAGCAAAAAAGGCGGAAGTTATTTTGCGGAGCGGGGCAAAGCCTGGGGACATTGTTGCGGTTACGGGTTTTTTTGGCAAAACGGCTGCTGGAATGAAGATTCTCCTCGAAAATTTTGATGCACCCAAAGAAATTATTAACGTTCTTGTCGATTCTGTTCTTATGCCCAAGGCACGATTGAAAGAGGGATTAAGCCTATGTCGGACAGGGGCTGTGACGGCTTCGATTGATTCAAGTGATGGTTTAGCTTGGAGCCTCTATGAAATTTCAAAGGCAAGCAAAGTTGGCTTCTTGATTGATAATCTTCCAATAGCTGAAGAGGCTGAAGAGTTTGCTAGAATTCATAATCTTGACCCTTTTGATTTGGCGTTTTATGGTGGAGAGGAGTATGAGCTTGTTTTGACTTTGAAGCCTGAACTTTTGGGGAAAGCGGAAAAAGCCGTTAAACTGGTTGGCGGAAAACTTTTGTCCATAGGTAAAGTTACTGCTGAAAGACGTATTCTTTTTGAAGTTGATGGGGAAAAGAGGGTTATTGAGCCGCGTGGGTGGGAGCACTTCAAGTAACGTTAATTTTGGAGTTGGCGCTATCCATTTTTGGTGTTAATGCTTCGTTTAGCTGATTATATAACTGTTCAAAAAGCCTTGTTCTATGAGAAACTTTCAAAGGATAAGGTTAGGTGTACGCTTTGCGAGAGAAGATGCGAAATCCCGCTTGGGCATAAGGGGTTTTGCAGAACAAGAATTAACATAGATGGTGAATTGTACACGCTTGTTTATGGCGACATAAGCGCCGTAGAAAGCCGCCCAATAGAAATAAAGCCCTTCTTTCATTATTGGCTTGGTTCAACGGCGCTTACTTTTTCAACATGGTCATGCAACCTAAACTGTGTTTGGTGCCAAAACTTTCATCTGTCAAAAAGCGAGCCGCAGCCAAACAAAGCAACTTTTGCCGCTCCAGAAGAAATTGTGGATTTAGCCTTGCGTGGCGGAGATGCTGGTTTATGCGCAAGCTTTCAAGAACCAACGCTCCTATCGGAGTGGGCTATTAGGCTGTTTAGGTTAGGCAAGGAGAGAGGCATAAAATACTGCTGTTACGTGTCTAATGGTTACATGACATTGGATGTTCTTAAAGCGCTTTTGAAGGCTGGGTTGGACGGGCTTAAAATCGACGTGAAAGGCAATAACAGCGTCTACGAGAAGTATTGTGGAGGCGCTGATGTTGAGAAGATTTGGAGAAACGCTAGGGAAGCGCGAAGGATGGGCTTGCACGTTGAAATTGTGAACCTCGTTGTTAAGGGCGTTAATGATGATGAAGAAGCGCTTCGTTGGGTTATTGAGAAGCATTTAAAAGAGGTTGGCGCGGATGCCCCATTACATTTTACGCGTTATTTCCCAGCATACAAGTTTAGCAACCCGCCGACAGACATCAAAACTTTGGAAAAAGCGTATGAAATGGCAAGGGAAAGTGGTGTTCTATATCCCTACATTGGAAATGTTTCTGGGCACAAGTATGAGAACACTTACTGTCCAAACTGTGGAGAGCGATTGATTCAGCGGTATGGCTATTACGTTATAAAGTACGCCATCACAAGAGACAACAAGTGCCCAAAATGCGGGTTAGAAATTCCAATTAGAGGGGAGTACACGCCGTTTTAGGTTGGATGTTTAAGAGTTTCTTTAAGCGTCAGATAAAGCGCCGCGCTTAACGCCCTGCCAGCGAATGACACCATGTAAACGATTTGCAGTCCAAGAATCAAGCCGAATATGCTTATCATGTAATCTGACAAGTATCCGCCTATCAAAGAGCCGAAGAAAGTAGTTGTGCCAACAACAAAGTTGAATGTTGCGGCAAAGCTTCCACGATGTTCTTCTGGGGCTATGTCAAGCAGATAAGCGGTCATTGATGCTTGTCCAAAGGCATTTGAAATTCCCCAGAATGCACCTATCACTATAAGCGTGTTCATGTTTGGAGAAAACGCATAAGCCAATGGCACTGTTAATAGGCTAAATCTGAAGAAAAGGATTAGTGGTTTTCTTCCAATTTTATCCGCAAGCCTTCCAGCCCACCCCTGAAAAATTATTGTCATAATGGCTTGCACAACCGTGAATACGGCTATGTCCAACATTGAAGCGTTTAAAACCCTAATTTGCGTAATCGCCATAAGCGGCCAACAAATTGACATAAAAAATTGGAATGTTCCCTCAACATAGCAGTATCTTATGAAATCCGGTGACTCCCTTGCATAGACGAACACTTTGAAAATGTCATACACAAGGTTTTCCTTCAAGTTTATTTTTACGCCGTTTTTGCCTTCTTTCACTTTAGCCATTGCAGCGGATGAGATTATGCCGCAGGCTGAAGCGATTATTAAGGGTATGAAAAACATTTCATGCGGTTGAATGCTCATGTTAATCATTATTACCCCAGAAATTAATGTGGCGACTAGGCTTCCAACGGTTGCCCACAAGTTTATGTTTGCATTAACCCTTCCAAGCCTTAACGACGGAACAATGTCGCCTATGAGGGCTGTCCACGCTGGCGTTACCATAGACCCCAAAAGCGCCTGGACAGCAAGTAAAATAATCAGTTGGGTGGCGTTCGCCACAAACATCATGGGTATCCATAATACCGCGACGATTAAGCTTCCAATGATTATGAATGGTATTCTCCGTTTCATCTTGTCGCTGAGCATTCCCCAGAAAACTTGCATAACATTGTTTGATATGTTGGCGGATGATTGAAACCATCCCATGTCGGATGACGAAGCGCCAAGCTTTACGGCATAGGCGCCAGTGAAAGGGCTAACCATGCCAGTTCCAAAAGAGTAAACTACCGAACGAACGTAAAGCGGAGTTAAGCTTTTCCCGCTTTTGTCTCCCTTACCAGCAACTTTGTCAACCATACAGTTTCACATGCTTGCCCCTTTCTGAATTTTCCACCTAACGCTAGGATGCTTAAAAACTAATCGCGTGCCTAACAGGCAAATCTACATCCTTGAAGCTTACCATAACGTCAATTCCGCTTTCAGAATGATTATTTTCAACTTCGCTTTTGAATGTTGGATTCCGCTATTTCTGATAGAAAATTTATATAAAAGTGATTTTGACTCTATTTCAAACTCGTTTCGGAACCCAAATTTTCGGGCGAAAACTTCACTTTTTCACGCGTTTCTTTTTATGTTTCTTGACAATCGTTACGGTGTCAACTTGATTCAAATGCCTAATTTTTGCGTCTGGAAAAATTCTCTGTATCTCCTTTCGAAGCTTTGCAATGTCAACTTCCCCGTAAGTCTTAACATCAACAACAGGCGTGTCTTCATCGTAGCTTATTGAGACGGTATATCCAGAACCAACCTCAACTTGCGCTGGTTCCAATTCAAATCCAATTTCCTCTTCGTCGACTCTTATATAGGCTGCCTCATGTTTCTGCTTTCTTTCAGCCATATGAATCACAACCCACTTAGAAAATGAGCGCCGCAAATTAAAAGGATTGTTATATGGAAATATTGATTAGAACTCCTTAATGAATCATCAGCCTCTCTTCATACTTCCTCAAGTATTCCGCTGCCTCACCTATGTCCATGAACAAGTCGTCAACACGCTCAACGTCTTCAACGGTAACTTTGCCTTTTTTGGATGCCTTTGCATTTTGAGCTGCGAGACTTAACAGTTGCACGGAATAGCGCAGCGAACTTTTTGCGCCAACTTCAGCAAGCTTCTCCAAGGCTTTATCGTCAAGCTTTATTTTCTCCTCTTCGGAGCGTATTCGCAGTATCTCCTTCACGCTCTCCACATCATATGGCTGCGTTGCTATTATTACGGAGCGGTCTATGAGGTCTATTGGAAAACCAAGCGGACTTTTCACGTCTGTTCCGCGGATTCTGGCTACGCCCCTGTTTGTTGCAAGGATGATTATTGGAACAAGCTCGCTTTCCATGGCTCTTCCCAAAAAGCTGAAAGCCTCTAAATCCAAAAGATGCGAGTCATCAATAAAAAGTACGCCTGGATGGATGAAAGCCTTTCCAGAATCAACCCACTCCTTAACTTGTTGGTCTACTGCCATGCGCACTTCCGTGTCGATTTCTTTTGATTCTGAACCGCCGAAAAACAGTGAGAAAAATCCGCCTGAACGTTGCTTGGCGTTAAGTTCATCCAAATCATTAAGCGTTAAAGTGTAAACGAATTCCTTTTCCTTCAGAACTTTACCGTTTGGTCTAGGAACCTTCCTCGTAGTGTCCACATCATATGTTTTTCCCTTCGTGCTTTCTAGACTTAATCCCAAACTTGCAACTCTGCCAGTTTCAGCATCTATCTGTATCACATAACCTTCTGAAACGCCCTCCGCAATAATTTGTTGGGCTATTGAGGGACCAGCCTCAATAGTTTTTTCTTCATCCGTCGTCCTCAAAGTCAACCTAACGCTTTCAGGAACCTTCTGATATGGATTGTACGGGTGTGGCGCAGTTTTTATGTCAACATGCGTAAGTTCGCCCTCATACACCTTGCGCATTTCATGTATCTCAACGCCTATACACTTGCGAATAGCCTCTATAAGAACTTCGGTTTTCTTGCGTTCAGCACTGTAAATTTCGCTGCCGCTCATCTGTATAAAAGGCACGTTCTCGCCTAATTCTCGCGATATAGCCACAGCTATGGCGGTTTTTCCAGTTCCAGGCGGTCCAGCCAAAATTATGCATTTTCCGCTCAGTTTTCCTTCCTTAATCATTTTTACAACCAAACCAGCGGCTTCCCTTGCCTTTTCCTGCCCAACCATGCCGTCCTTTATTTTCACAGCCCGCAGATTTTCATCTAAGCCCAGTCCTTTAATGTGCGTATGGGCGCCTATTCTCTCGAATCTGCTTACGCCGCCTGTAGGTATCTCCCTTATAGACGCCATAAGCAGACATCACCTCGCTGAACGTTAAAATTGCAGAAATTAAACAGAAAACAAGTCAAATATAAATTTAGCCTCTGCTAAAAGCACATTTAGATTTTCCCAAATCTATCCATCAAATAGTTCAGCACTGTTATGCATGAAGCAGCAAGGTAAGGCGTTTTACCAAGAGAAACCTTTTCGCCGTATCTGAGAGCGTAGCCCTCAACCTTCCTCGGCAAACCCACATGGTCACCCAGAACAAAAACCACATTGCCAGCAAATTCGATTTCAGAAACATCCCTACCGCCCTCTTCAAGCACATACACTCTGGCTTTCTCCAATTCCGCCTTCGCCCTCAAAAGCGCCTCAAAACTCAACCTCTCTACGCTCACGCCTGGATGCGTCTTCCCAGACAAAACTTTCTTTAAAATCTGCTTCCACGTTTCTTGATCAGTACGAACATCGTAAAGGCTTGCGCCCTCAACTTTTAAATGCAACGGTGGGTTCGGCGGACCACTAAGAACAGCGTGAAAAACAGCGTTTCTGCGTATGCCATGTGAAAGAAAAAGACTCGCGACAACGCATTCATAAACTATATCTAAGCGCCCAGCATCATGTAAATTTGTCCAATTCGCGTCCGTTCTTCCCAAACGAGAATACAAGATAAACTCACGCAAAGAGCATCACACAAAATCATGTAACAAACCATCATATAAAAACAAAGCCTCGGGCGGGCTTTGATCCCGCGACCTACGGCTTACAAGGCCGTTGCTCTACCAGGCTGAGCTACCGA
>JBNAWC010000056.1:0-423 GCA_049700035.1 Candidatus Bathyarchaeales archaeon | reverse complement strand
CATGCGACGTAACCCTTATATGTGCGATAGCCGCTTCAGAAATATTTTGGCTATATTACTCCAAGCCATAACACGTAGATGCACCTCCCCATCCCCAAGGATTGGGAGGGAAGGGTGAATGAGCCTTCAAAGCTCACATGACACCACGCACAAGCCAAAACAGCGCAAGCCATAAACAATCAAAGGTTCACCAAACGCCAAACAGACACCACAAAAAGGCCCGACATGCCACGCCGTCTGGAGGATGGCTCGGCTTGAGCGCCGAAGAAGGGCGCGGCCAGCCGCGATAGAGCCTCGGGTAAGCGTATGCAGCTTTAGAACCGGGGATTCCCCAATGGGACCTCCTACTGCAGATTCCTTCGGGAGTCTGCGGTGCTCCCGGCAGGGAGCGGGAACCCCCCGAACGGAAGCATCTTAGTAGGG
>JBNAWC010000055.1:0-7343 GCA_049700035.1 Candidatus Bathyarchaeales archaeon | reverse complement strand
AGCTGGTGCTGTTGTTGGCTGTGCGATTTGTGATATGGCTATTGACTTAAGCGTTATTGAGATTTCCCTCAGATCTTCTGCTACACGATTTAAAACTACAAGTAACTCGTCGATTCTTTCAATGAGCCTTTCAGGAATTTTTTTTTCTCCGCTCATGACGCTTTCTTTCTCCTTTTCCAAATCCTTAATACCTAACCATTTATTAATTGTTTTTGACTCGCAAAAGCGAAAATTCGGGGCGAGGCTAGACCGCGTTTGATTGAGGTTGATGGCAGCCAAAAAAGCGGCAGCGGCACCATTCTCAGGCTTTCGGTTGCGTTAGCCGCCATAATGGGGGAGCCACTGCACATCTACAATATTCGGCATAACAGACCGCAGCCAGGCTTGAGACCGCAACATTTAGAGGCTGTTCTAACGGCTGCTAGGCTTTGCGACGCAGATTTAAAAGGCGTAGAATTGAACTCGCGAGAGCTTTGGTTTTTTCCCAAAAAAATACGCGGCGGGAAAGTTGAGGCTGAGATTGGAACTGCTGGAAGCATTCCGATGCTGCTTATGACTGTTTTGCCAATATGCGCCTTCGCTGAAAACCCCGTGCAGCTGCATGTCATTAAGGGCGGAACAGATGTTCAAAATGCGCCCACAATTAATTATTTGCGTTTTGTTCTTTTGCCGATGCTTGAGCGGATGGAAATAAACGCCTACTTACATGTTCAGAAGTATGGCTATTATCCAAAGGGCATGGGCGAAGTAACGGTAACCGTTAAACCGAACAAGAATTTGAAGCCCATACGCCTAGAAAATTTCGGCAAAATAAAGGCATTGAAGGGCATTTCGGTTTGCACTTTCTTGGCTGATAGGCGAGTGGCTGAACGTCAAGCAGAAGCGGCGAACAGTTATTTGCGTGAGAGGGGCTACGCGGCTGAAATCCAAATAGTGAATGATAAGTCTAATCCGCTTCAGAAAGGCAGCTCTATGGTTCTTTGGGCTGAAACCGACAGTGGCGTGGTTCTGGGCGCTGACGCCATAGGAGAAATTAGGAAAACAAGCGAAGCTGTTGGGCGTGAGGCAGCCGAGAAGCTCTATGTCGAAATTTCATGTAAGCCCACAGTTGATGTGCATTTGGCTGACATGCTTGTTCCCTACGTGGCTTTGGCGGAAGGCAAATCGTGTTATTTTACGCGGCAAGTTTCAGACCATTTGGAGACGAACATCTGGCTCGCGCAAGAAATATTGGGTGTCAAATTCAATGTTGAAAGGGTTGGTGGACTTTACAGAATTGAGCGAACAGCCTAAAAATTGATGATGGGATGGCATCGCAATGAAGGCGAGGGTTAGGGGAATCTACACAACAGCCTTAACAAAAATGCTCCTAGATAACGGATTCGAGATAATTGAGCCATCCCTAACAATAAAAAATCGCTTTGGACTAGTGGACAATTTCATGCAACCAGACATGAAAGTGAAAGACCGCTATGACATGCAAGGCATCAGAGTACTCGGCAAACCAGAAGCGGTTGAAAAATTTAGGGCAGTTCTGCAAGAGACTTTGCCAGACGTCATAACTAGAAAGTGGATTGCAAGTGTTGATGGAATATATAAGGGTAAAATCGTTGAGGTTCAAGGCGAAACGGTTTACGTTGACATGGGCAAAGGCGTGATTGGTCAACTTCATAGGTCAGAAATGCCACAAGCGTCGGAAGGCGAATCCCTTATTGTTCAAGTTGAAAGGAGGCGAATCGGCGCAAAACAGCCAATTTTAACCACCAACTTAAAAATTGTCGGGGAATACGCCATCCTCGTACAAAAAAGCCGTGTAGGCGTCAGCCTAAAAATCCGTGACATGAATAAGAGAGCTGAACTTTATGCTTTGGGGACAAAGCTTGCGCCAGAGAGCTGGGGAATCATTTGGCGTGAAGCCTCAGCAAAAACGCTGACAGAAACATTAGAAGGTGAAGTGAGGGCACTTGCGGAGAAGGTTAAAACCCTAGATGAAAGGGCAGCAGTGGCAGAAACCCCGTCGCTCTTGGTTGAAGGTTTAAGCTTCATGGATGTTGAATTCCCTTTCCTTTCAAAGAGAACCATGGACAAGCTTAGAGCGCATGTCACCCCCACATTGGATGGGCATCATTTCTACAAAAGCTGTGGCGGAAGAGTTTCATCCGCCCTTGAAATGGCTGAAAAACTTTTGGAAAACGGTCAAAGCGAAAGCATGGTTAAAGAGGCTTTCAATCAGCAAATTCTATACGAGTTTCCAGAAGAAGGCTCGACTGTTGATGTTGAACACGTTAAGCTGAGCGGCGCAGTTTTCCATCTTGGACAAGCCGAAGTTGAAGACATCAGCGATAAAGCGCTTAGGTACAGCAGAACTATGCGGAGCAACGGCTTCTATGATGGATTAGGTGTAGAGAAGGAGGCTGGAGACAAAGCCATAAGCGAAACAGAACTCGGAGAATTCTACATAACGACAAGCTATTTCTCCGCTGATGGAACCCTTAAAGGAAAATACATAAACCTAAACACGCCAGTGGAAGTCTATCCGCAAACAGTGCGCTATGTGGATTTGGAAGTTGATGTCTGCATACTGCCAGACGGAACAACCAAGATTTTGGACATGGAAAAGCTTGAAAAAGCCTTAGAGTGTGGGCTTATAAGCAAGGCGTTTTTCCAGAAAATTATTGAGAAGGTTGAGGAAATAAAGAGGGTTTACGGGTCTTAATGCCAAAACAAGCCATATGCCTAAAAATTCCAAAAAGTTATGGTGAAAAAGCCATAATCATAGCCAACAAGCTCGGAATAATCGACAAAGAACTGGAAATACAGAGAAACCAAAAATTCATTTACGTTCCGCTTGTCCGCCAACCATCAGAAGACATGCTGAAAGCCCTACAAAGCCAAATTCAAGCATGCGAAATAACAGCGTGTGCATTCCGAGAAAAGACTAGAAAAGCTAGAACCATAATTGAGCACCTTGAGGGCAAACTTCCACCGCATTTGTTGGCAAGTCTCCCAAAGGCAATGGACGTGGTTGGCGACATAGCCATAATAGAAGTTCCACCAGAACTGGAAAAACACAAAGGCTTGATTGGCGAAGCAATAATCGAAACCCACAAGAACGTTAGAACTGTGCTTGCAAAGGCTGGAGCCGTAAGCGGAACCTACCGCCTAAGAGAATTCACAGTAATTGCTGGAGAACCAAAAACCGCCACAATCCATAAAGAACATGAATGCCAATACCACGTCGACCTTGCAAAGGCGTATTTTTCTCCACGACTATCCCACGAACACCATAGAGTAGCATCACAAGTGGGAGAAGGCGAAACAATAATCGACATGTTCGCTGGTGTTGGGCCGTTCTCAATTTTGATTGCCAAGATGCGTGAACGCGTAAAGATTTACGCCATAGACATAAACCCAGAAGCAGTTGAGTTGCTGAAGCGAAACATACGGCTGAATAGGGTTGATGGCAAGGTCTACCCGATGCTTGGAGACGCAAAAGAAATAATTGAAAAAATGCTTTTTGGGGCCGCTGACCGCGTGATTATGAATTTGCCAGAAAAAGCCATAGAATTTGTTGGTTCCGCGTGCAAGGCGCTTAAAGCGGATGGCGGCATAATCCACTTTTACAGTTTCGTTAAACCTCCAGAGTCTTTGGATGACATCAAGATTCGCTTTGCACAAACAGTTGAAGATTTTGGGCGGAGGCTGGAGAAAATTCATTTTTCAAGGCTTGTCCGCGAAACAGCCCCATACGAGTGGCAAGCAGTAATAGACGCGAAAGTCCGTTAAACAGTAACCGTTAACGTAATTTTCACCTTCTGCTGCGGGTTGCTCAACTTTTCAACAAGCCTTCTCGAAAGGTCAAAAGCAGCCTTGTCAGCTTTTATCGCCAATGTTCTCGCGCATATGTAATCGCTTCTTCTAACTACAATGTCTGTTGGATGGGTCAAAATCAGCTTTGAACTGCCGAAGGCTCTAACAACTTCAGCAACTTTATCCGCCTCAATTAGTATGGTTATTTCCGCTTTTTCGTTTAAGAGACATTTTTTAAATTCTAGGCTTAAATCCTTCAAGGCTTTATCTGCTGAAACAGCAATTATACAGTCGCCCCTTCTTGAAAGTTCACTTTCCCTCGTAATTTCAAGCGTTGTCCTATGCGTGGCTTGGATGTTCTCGTGCCCACGGGCAAAAATAACCTCTCTTACTTCCATGAAGTGTTTTCACCCATAAATATTGGATGCTAAGTTGCACTATTTATTCTAGAACTTCTATGCTGTCTACTTTGCCGTCTCCATCCAAATCAAAACCTTGAATAACGGTTGCAAAGGAGTCTCCGCCGCCATACTTGCTCAATGTTTTCTTCCAAAAGTTTGTTAGAGCCAAAACACATGCTTTTGTGCCGACAGCCTTGTTTCCAGCCAAAACAATTATCCGTTTTGTGCTGTCCCATGGGTTCACTATTTTGGCTATTAAACCAACAGCATCCGCCGTATAAACGTTAGTTGTTCTCTTCGAAACTAACCCGCCAAACAAGAAGCCTTGCTTCGAGGGCTGCATATTAAACCTAATTGGCAAATACTCATTAACTTCCTGCGTTAACAAGTTTGTTCCTGGACCACCAACGAGGATTAGGTTGTTCTGTTCTTCTTTTTCGGCTTTCACGTCAACGTCGAGTTTTACGGCGAACTCGTCTGGCAGTCTTGAAAACTGACCTAGAAAGAAGGCTAGATGCGACGCGTAATGTCCATCTCTGGCGCTCGTTTTGAATGGTCCGTGCGGCGTTGGGCTTCCAACGACGATTTTCCCTTCGAATGTGCCGTCGTTCCTTACGAACTCTTTAAAAAACCTTTGAACCTGCTCATCAATGCTTACAAGTGGAACCTTCTTTATCGTCTTATACTTTTGTGGGAGTTCTATGCCAAAGGCAGGTGCAACAACTTTGTAGTATTTTGCTATTGCGCCTTTCTTTTCCTCTTCCTTCGCAACCGTTATTGCTCCTGCCTTCGCAAGTTTCCTAATGTGGTAGTAAACCTTCTGCTCGTGAACTCCAAGAGCCTTTGCAATTTCAAGCGGGTACATCTCTCTTTCAGAGAGCATAACCAGAATTTTCCAGCTTAACTTGCCCATCATCATTTTGAGCTTTTGTGGTTCTTCGACAATCATTATTTCTTTTGCTTTTTGAACTTTGTCTTCCTCGTGAACCAAAAGTTTTTTGTGCATTTTTCTTCGTTTCTATAGAGGTTAATCCATTATAAAAATTTTTATTATGGTAAATGAACAACTAAAACAAAAACGCACACGAAACAACAAGAAAACAGCTTCTACATTATTAAAAAATTTTTAGAACTCGAATTTTTATCTTAAAAAACCTTATTTGCAGAAAAAGTCGTTAAAAGCTTGCAAAACCAAAAAGCAGCGAGGCTCTACGATGTGCGGAATATTCGGATGCATATTAAAAGACGGAAACGCCGCGCCGACAATTCATGCTGCACTTGAAAGGCTTGAATACCGCGGCTACGATTCAGTAGGTGAAGCAACAGTTTACAACGGCACTTTACACGTCAAAAAAGACAGCGGAAAAATAGCAGAAGTTCACAAAATCCACAATCTAGATGATTTGCCAGGCAACATTGGCATTGGGCACACGAGATGGGCAACCCACGGCGCCCCACTACAAATAAACGCGCATCCACATATAGACTGCGGTGGACAAATTGCTGTTGTCCACAACGGCATAATAGAAAACTTTGCAGAGCTAAAAGCGGAACTGGAAAACCGTGGACACATTTTCAAGTCTAAAACGGACACCGAAGTAATAGTTCACCTAATAGAAGAAAATTTGAAGGTTAATCCGCACATGAGCCTCGCCGAGGCTGTCCTCGAAACTCTTAGGCGGCTTGATGGCTCATATGCAATAGCCGTAATCTCCACAAAAGAACCTGATAAAATAGTTTGCGCGAGACATGAAAGTCCGCTTGTGCTTGGCGTCGGCGAAAACGCGATTTACTGCGCCTCTGACATTCCAGCTTTTCTCCCGCTAACCAACAGGGTGGTTGTGGTTGAGGATGGCGAAATTGTTACGCTTTCGCTTGAAGGTTATGAAATTAGGAAAATTGCTGACGCAAGTCCAGTTTTGCGTGAACCAAAGGTTGTTGACTGGACGCCTGAAATGGCTGTAAAGCAAGGTTATCTGCACTTTATGCTTAAGGAGATTCACGAGCAACCAGCAGTCTTAAGGAACACTCTGCGGCTTCAAGAGCATTACCTAGACCTTATGGCAACATTCCTAGACCGCGCACGCGAAGTCTTCCTCGTGGCTTGCGGAACTAGTTATCACGCGTGTTTAGCGGCTTCATACATGTTCTCCAAACTCGCCTTCTTGTGCACATACCCCGTTATTGCTTCGGAATTCGTTGAGCAGCATGGAAAATCAGTGAACATCGACAGTACGATTTTGGCTGTTAGCCAATCTGGCGAAACCGCTGACACATTAGCGGCTGTGAACTGCGCAAGGCAAAGAGCAGCCACAATCCTTGGATTAACAAACGTTATCGGCTCAACACTTACGCGTGTATCACGAGTTTACATTGGTCAGCAGTCCGGCCCAGAAATAGGCGTGGCGGCAACAAAAACCTTCACGGCTCAGCTTTCCGTTTTAGCCCAACTCGCCCTCAGACTAGCAAAAAAGAGAGGTAAAATATCGCAGGATGAGATGGACTTTATTGCTGAGCGGCTTGAGAAACTGCCAGAAATCGTTGAAACAATAATCCGCACACAAGAAGAAAAGGTGAAGCAGATTGCCAAAAAATACAAAGACGCCAAAATATTCTTCTTCCTAGGCCGTGGAATAAGCACCGCAACAGCCTACGAAGGTAGGCTTAAGCTCATGGAAATCGCCTATGTGCCTTCAATCGCTTTTCCAGCTGGAGAAAGCAAACATGGACCAATAAGTCTCGTAGAGCCCGGCTTCCCAGTTGTTTTCATTTGTCCAAAAGACGATACGCGCAAGACTTTAATCGGGAACATTATGGAGATGAAGGCTAGGGGCGCGTCAATAATAGCGATTGTCGAGGAGGGTGATGAGGAGATAAAGGGTTTGGCCGATGATTGGGTTGAAGTTCCAAAGGGTATTCCAGATGTGCTTTCGCCTATACCCTTCGTGGTTCCGCTTCAGCTTTTAGCCTATTACATGGCTATTGAACGTGGGCATAATCCAGACACTCCGCGGAACTTGGCGAAGTCTGTCACCGTCAAATAGGGGTTTCACTTCGAATTTTACTTTTGGCAAATACGTTAAAAGCGTGCTCTGCGCTATTAGGATTTGGTGCCAAAATTTGGTTGATGAA
>JBNAWC010000054.1:0-7550 GCA_049700035.1 Candidatus Bathyarchaeales archaeon | reverse complement strand
GTTCAATCCAACGCTTAAGTTTTGGATGGTAAACCATGGCTTGGGCTGAAGGCTCCGTATATGGAAAGTAGCATGACCAAAACTCCACTTTCTTGAGTCCAAACTTTGAGTAAAAAGTCTTAAGCGTGCCCATCAAATCTCGGAGCGTCACATTCTTGTCTAGCACTATGCCCTCTATCTGGTGGAACTCTGGAATATTCTTGTACGTCACCTGCTCGTTTCTGTAAACTCTATCAACGGAAAACACCTTTATGGGCGGCTTCTTATGCGTCGCCAAATACTTTATTGTTTCAGCGGTTGTGTGCGTCCTTAAAACTAGCCTACGCGCTTCTTTTTGGCTCCACTTGTAGCCCCAACCCCTAGAACCAGTTGTCCATCCGTCCTCATGCACCTTTGCAACTGCATTCACAATTGCTTTAGAAGGGAGCCTACCCTCGTTTGGATTAGCCAAATAGAACGTGTCCATCATCTCTCTTGCTGGATGGTCTTGAGGCTGAAATAGAGCATCAAAATTCCAGAAGGCAGTTTCAACAAGCGGTCCACGTATTTCAGTGAAACCCATCTCCAAGAAAATTTCGCGTGCACGCTGAATAATCTGTTGTAGTGGGTGAATCTTTCCTGGGTAAACTGCTGGTCCAGGTGCTGTTACGTCGAATTTTCGCAGTTTTGTTTGGCGCCATTTTCCAGTTATTATTAGTTCTGGCGTGAGTTGCGTAACTTCTTCTGCGGCTTTCACGCCTTTTTTTAGTAGTTTGCGTCCCGCGTCTGTCAACTCAAAATTGTAGAATGCCTTTTCTCTTGTTTCCAAGAGTTTTCGCCTTTTTAGAACATCAGCAGCCTCTTGGAGACTTTTCTCAATTTCTTCTATTACTATTTTGCCTTTATTCACTAGAAGTTCCAAAAGCTTTTCGTCGTTGCTCTTCTGCGGCTTTTTCGAAGCCATATTTTCTGTTAAGGCTAATATGTTCTTTTCCTTGTTTAAAACAGCCCAATTCTTTTTTATAATCCAGCCTAAAGCAAGAGGAACAGCTTTAGCGGAAATTCCAGCCTTTTCTGCGATTTGTGTTATTTCTGCTTTTCCGCCTAAACTGTAAAGCGCATTTAGGATTCTACGTTCTGGAAGTCCATTTTTCGCGTATTCCAATCCTTCGCTTGTTAGCGTTGCAACTGTGCGCTTTTCTTCCATGATTTTTATGAGTCCCTTTTCCCTCAGCGTTAATGCTGCGCGCATGACCGCCGCGTCTGGTAAGCCGCTCTCTTTCACGGTTTGTTCAAGTGAAGCCTTCCCTTGGAGCTTTTGCAGCGCCGAAAGCGTTTTGTGCTCGTGTTCTCTCAATTCAAGCATTGTTTTTCCCTTCTTTAACATTAGCATTTGGACTTTGTATTGTAGTTGTTTCACTTTTAATAAAAGTATGCATGTACCACGCTATGTTTGCTTTAGAAAAAGCCGCTTCATTCACATAAATTGGCGGGGCATCACTTCACCAGCAGCACAATAAGAAATGTGAAAACATATTTATAGCTTATTCCCAGCGTGTATTTCACACAAAATTTAATATGTTTTCTGCGGATTGTATAAGGAGCTAAAAGCTTCGGGCGGCGCATGGCTTGTCTGGCGAAAATAAAAACGAGATGGTTGTAACTCCTTGGGAAGTTAGGGGCAAAGTTGACTATGAACGCTTAATACGCGAGTTTGGAACGCAACCCCTAACAGACGAGTTACTGCAGAAAATAGCGAAGCACACTGGTGAGCTTCATCTTCAGCTTAGGCGAAGGCTTTTCTTTTCGCACCGCGACTTGGACACTGTTTTAGACCTCTACGAGAAAGGAGTAAAATTCGTCCTATACACTGGTCGGGGTCCTTCAGGTCCAGTTCACATTGGGCATCTTGTTCCATGGATTTTCACTAGGCACCTGCAAGAGAAATTTGGCACTAGGCTTTATTTTCAAATGACTGACGATGAAAAGTTTGTTGTTGATGATGCGCTTGGGCTTAAGGAGACAACGAATTTCGCTTATGAAAACGCCTTGGATTTGATAGCGTTAGGCTTCAAACCAGAAAACACCTTCATAATATTTGATGTTCAAGACATCGACTTGCTTTATGACATAGCCCTTGAAGTTGCAAAACGCATAACATACTCAACAGCAAAAGCCACATTCGGCTTTCAAGAAAGCACAAACATAGGCTGGATTTTCTGGCCAGCAATACAAGCAGTTCCATGCTTTATCCACGCCAAGTTGACTGGCGAAAACGTTCCAGCATTGATTCCAGCCGCCATTGACCAGGACCCGTATTGGCGCATAACGCGTGATGTGGCTCCAAAACTTGGTTATTACAAGCCAGCGCAGATTCACTGTCGCTTTTTGCCAGGTTTGGGCGTTGGCGGAAAAATGAGCGCTTCAGAGCCAGAAACATCCATTTTCACTGTTGACCCTCCAGATGTTGTTAAGCGCAAGGTTTGGAACGCCTTTACTGGTGGGCGGGCGACGGTTGAGGAGCAGAGGAAGCTCGGCGGAGACCCCAGCGTATGCTCTGTTTTCCAGTATTTCTACTTCCTTTTTGAGGATGACGACAGGAAACTTCTTGAGAGGGAGAGGCGATGCAGAAAAGGCGAAATCCTCTGCGGCGAATGCAAAACAGAACTAACCGAAAGAGTTAACAAGTTCCTTTCTGAACATCAAAAGAAGCGGGAAAAAGCCCGAAACATCGTGGAAAAATTCCATATCAAACGTTAATGGAGAAGGAATTGGAAATGCATGTGAAAGGGAAAGATGTTGTTGATGTCAGTCCGCCTAACGCTTTAAGGCTGATGCATCCCATGCACACTGTTCTTGTGTCATGTGTTGGAAAAAATGGAAAACCAAACATTATCACTTTGGCTTGGGCTATGCCCACATCAGTTAACCCACCACTGGTGGCTGTAAGCATTGCACCACGTCGGCACTTACACAGCCTAATCGAAGAAAGCAAAGAATTTGTCGTTAACATCCCAACGATAGAAATGTTAGATGAAACCTTCTTCTGCGGGGCTGTAAGCGGAAGAGAACACGACAAGTTTAAAGAAGCCAGTTTAACGCCTTTACCAGCCAGAAAGGTGAAAGCGCCAATAATTAAGGAGTGCATAGCCCACTTGGAATGCAAGCTCCAAAACCAGTTTACAACTGGAGACCACACGATTTTCGTCGGCGAAATCGTAGAAGCCTACGCGGATAAGGGAACATTTGATGGAGTATACAACCTCGAAAAGGCGAAGATGATTTTCCATCTTGGCGGAAACGAGTTCGCAACGCTTGAGCCAAAAGTGCTTAAGCCTAAAGCCTAGAACTGGTAGCTTTCTCCAGGCTTTAGCACAACAACCTTCACTTTATGCGCTTTTTCGCTTACGAGCTTAACAAACTCGTCTGCTGACTGCGCCAAAACTGGAAACGTCCTATAATGCATTGGAATAACGGCTTTAGGTTTAATGAGTCTAACAGCTTCTGCCGCTTCCAAGGCGCCCATAGTGTAGTATCCGCCAATTGGAATAAGCGCAACGTCTGGTTTGTAAAGTTCCCCGATTATTTGCATGTCGCCGAAAACGCCCGTATCCCCAGCATGATAAACACTTTTTCCCTCGCCCTCTATTACGACGCCGGTTGGCGCCCCCTTTGAAGCCGTGTGAAAAGCGTGCACAACATGTATGCGTATGCCTTTAACTTCCACGCTTCCGCCGATGTTTAATCCAACAACGTTTTTCACGCCTTCGTTTTGGGCATAGTTGCCAAGTTCAAAGGTTCCAACAAAAGTGGCGTTTGTCCTTTTACAGATACTCACTGCGTCGCCCAAGTGGTCTCCATGGTCATGCGTCACATAAACTATATCTGCCTTCGTTATTTCAGAAGCCTTCACTGGAGATGTTGGATTTCCATCAAGCCAAGGGTCAACCAGAACAATTTTGTCTGCCATTTCCACTTTGAAGGCTGCATGTCCAAACCACGTTATTTTAGCCAAACCATGCACACCTCAAACTAAACCCTTTTAAAAGCTATGGTATATCATTATGCGTTAATAAAAATAGCGTGATTTGGATGAGCCAATACGACGATGAGGCGATAGAGAAGTTTAGGCTTTCTGGCAAAATCCTACGTGAAACACGCGAGATAATGCGAAATTTTGTTCGCGAAGAAATGCCCATAATAGAAGTTTGCGAAAAAGCTGAAAAAACAATAATGGAGAAAGGCGCAAAACCAGCTTTTCCATGCAACATATCAATAAACGAAATAGCAGCACATTACACATCACCGCCAAACGACAAGCGGATAATCCCAAAAAACTCCATAGTGAAAATCGACATCGGAGCGCATGTTGACGGCTACGTGACAGACACCGCCGTAACCGTTTGCTTCAACCAAGAATACAGCTGCCTCGTTGAAACAGCTGAACAAGCCCTAAAAGAAGCAATAGCCAACATCCGCCCAGAAACGCCAACTTCAAAAATAGGAGCAGTAATCGAAAAGACAATAAAGTCGAGGGGCTTGAAGCCAATCTCAAACTTGACTGGACATCAGGTTGGGCGTTATCTTGTGCATGCTGGCACATCAATACCAAACGTTTCACAGTTATCACTAGCAAAAATCAAGCTTGGAGGAGTATACGCCATAGAACCCTTCGTTACCTTCCCAGAAGCTGTTGGGCGTGTTGAAAATGGAGAAGAAGTGACAATATTTCGCTTTGTCAAGTCGCGACTGCTGAAAAACCCTTATGCAAGGCAACTTCTCAAGTATATAGAAGAAAACTTTAGAACTTTGCCGTTCACTGAACGTTGGCTACAGAAGGCAATATCGAAAGAGCATTACGCTCAAGCCTTCAAGGAACTTCTATCTTCAAAGGCGCTTATGGGTTATCCAGTTTTCATTGAAGTTAGCAGAAAACCCGTAGCTCAAGCAGAGCACACAGTTTTAGTCACGGAAAACGGCGCGTCAATCCTAACCTAAAAGTAGCCTTCACGCTCTTTTTCCCGAACTTCCCTATAAATAGCCGTTATCAACATCCTATCGTTGCATTTCTGGCAGGGCTCAACTTCCTTGAAAATGTAATCGCCACGCTGGAACTCACGAACACTTTTGAAGCCACACTTCTTACACTCAATAGTCGTGGTTATCGGCGGAGTCGAAATCTTCAAACGCATCAACCTTCTTCGCATCTGCATTAGCACATAAGTAGATAAAGCCACACCTATAAAGCCTATAAGAAGCAGATATCCCGCAGTTATATCTTCGCCATAACCAAACGCTTGTAAAGCCAAGACAAGAGCAGCCAAAGATAAAGCCAGCAACACAAAAATTATCATTAAAACAAACGAAGAAATTTTTGTCGCCTGAGACGATGACGCCTTACTCATTTCGCTCTCCTCACTGACCAATCCCAATGGTGTTGCCAACCCCAGCAATAATCACCTTATCTCCTTCTTTCGTCTTCTCCAAAATAACCTGCTTCACACGCTCTATGGCTTTATCAGTCGCCTCAAAAATCTCCTTGCGCATAGGCGAAACAGCGTCCCCAATATCCTCCTTAATTATAACAGCATTTATCGGTATACGATACTTCAAAATAGACTCCTCAATCTTAAACTGGTCTACGCCTGGACCGCCTATTGCTGCGCCGACACCTTCAGCAACCTCGCCGACATCCTCGCCTTCCAACTTCACTGCCGCGTCAATCATTATTATTGTGGCAATTTTTCCCTCATTCTCCTCAATAATCGTCTTTATGGCGTCGCCTATCTTACCAACATTTCCGCCTGGTCCTTCAGCCTTAATCACAAAGGCTGTTCGTCCTTCTATCGGCACTGTTGCGACAATACAGTCTTTAGGAACTTTTCTTGTCTCGTATCCCCGCATTAATTTTGCTGCAACTAATGCGCCTGCACCGTCGCCTATTGGTTGTCCATACGCAAAAGCCTTTAACGCGCTTGCGTAGGCTTCTGCCTCGCGCATTACTAGGGGCAGTATCATCTGTAACTGCATTATTACGTATAGGCTTAATGTTTTCTTGCCAAGCAGATAATAGTGCCTTATAACCTTGTAAATGTAGTTTAAAGCCATCGCCGCTTCAAGTGTATTCTCCAAATTGTTAGCTTGTGTCTCGTCAGCTGAAGGCGCCATAAGCTTAACTTCATCCTTAAAACGTGCATCCCTCACGTCGAGGATATGTTCAAGCTTCCAAACAACGCCTGCTGGGTCAAGGCTTTGAGGCGATATCGTAAAATATTCAAGGAACCTGTCAACCCTAGCCGTGGGGTCTGACTGCGGCTTTCCAATCTCCTTGATTGTTTCTATGGCGATTTTTCTGCCCTCATCTTTTATGTATTTAAGCTTAAAAAGTGAACCTTCAACCTCCCTAAGCATAACATACATTTGGATTCTCTGCCCATAAAAAATGAAGACTATGAATACGATGTAGAAGAGTAGGCTTAGAACCTGTTGAATGTCAATTTGCATAAATATCGTTTCAAACAGCGTAGCTGCTTCAAACACTACTATCAGCTCACCTTTTCGAGAAACTATCAAACGCTTAGTTATAAATTTTAGGATACTCCAAGTAAAATACACGCATAAGCCTAAATGTAATGCAAGTTCTTCAGTATCATGTTTATACTTGAGACAATAAGCATTGCAGCAAACACCAGCCTCAAGTTTCTACTTGAAAGTTTCCTACTTGCATAAGCGCCAACCTGAGCGCCGACAACCGCTCCGACTCCAAGATAAACGGCATAAATAGCATTAACGTTTCCCTGTTGCAAATGATTAAAAACACCAGACATCGACGTGAAAATCATGATAAACATAGATGTAGGTATGGCAAAATGAATTGGAAAGTCAAGCGCGTAACACATGACTGGCACAAGAACCGTTCCTCCGCCTATGCCAAGCAGCCCAGAAGCTATTCCTCCGAGGAAACCCAAAAACAAGCCAGAAAGCATTTTCCTATAGTCCTTCAGAAGCGCCTTCTCAAAGGCGGCATCGACAACACTGCAGCTCTTAACAGACTTTGTGGACAGAGCCTTGTAAATCATCTGCGCTGCAACGATGATTAGGAAGACGCCGAAAATTACGCCGAGCCACGTTTTCACTTCTGGAACAGCCGTAATCGCCGCACCCACGTAGCCTCCAGGAGTTGTGGCGCAAGCCAAAACCAGTCCAGCCTTGACATAAACGCGGTTCTGTTTCAGGTAATTTGCCGAAGAAGCTATGGAAGTGATTATGATTGTGGCTAAACTTGTGCCAATTGCCACTACTGGTTCAAAGTTGTAAAGAAGCGTTAAAAGTGGCACGATAAATATGCCGCCTCCAACACCAGTCAAGGAAGCAGCTATACTTATCAAGAAACCGAACAGCGGAAGCAACCACTCCCACATGCGAATGTCACCAAGCCCTCTAATACTCATCCTTAAAGGAACAATACGGTGTGCGCAACTCTAATTTAAACATTCGTTCAAAACACATAAAATCAAAGTGGGGCTGCCAGCTTTCCCGGCTTCGCGTGGCCGAAGACCACACTACAACCG
>JBNAWC010000053.1:0-7590 GCA_049700035.1 Candidatus Bathyarchaeales archaeon | reverse complement strand
AGTTTTGGAATACGCGTATATAAGTATACCGTATACTCATGTTTTTCAGTTTTTGGAAAAGTTTAAATATCAGTGTTGATATCGATGTTGATATCAATGGTGATATGATGTTTGAAAAGTTTCCCCCTCCACCACGGTTCCGGCATTGGATAAGACATATGGCAGCCGTTCCAAAAGGTTTCCTCCGCTATCAAGTGCTAGAACTGTTAAATGAGAAACCTCTTTCTGGTTCGGAGATAATAAGCGAAATAGAAAAGCGGACAAATGGACTTTGGAAGCCTAGTCCAGGATCAGTCTATCCGCTTTTAGCGTGGCTGCAAGATAATGGTTACATAAAGGAAGTGCCAGCTGAAGAGAGCGGAATAAAACGTTACACGCTTACGGATAAGGGGAAAAAGCTTCTCGAAGAACAAAGAAAAATTAGAGAACAGTACAAGGACAAAGCGAAGTTTCTCGCCCCGCCATTTTTCGGTGTTATGTGGCGTGGTCTTCCAGCGGAGAAAGCCGCTGAACTGCGCGAGTCTTCTAGGAGGCTTCTCAGAGCATTCGCGAGTATAGGCATTAACGTTGGAGAAAAGTTTTCGGAACAAGTTTTTGAGGAAACTTTAAAAGTGTTAAATGAGACTGCGGATAAGCTTGAAAAAATAAGCAGGAAACTAGAGGCTGAGCGGAATGAGTGACGACGTAATCGTTGCTGAAGGATTGACAAAAATTTTTAACAAAAGCCTCGTGGCTGTTGACCACGTGAACTTCAGCGTCAAAGACGGCGAAATCTACGGTTTTCTAGGGCCAAACGGCGCTGGAAAAACAACAACAATCAACATGCTGATAACTGTTTTAAAGCCCACCGAAGGCAAAGCCTCAGTGCTGGGCTACGACATTACAAAACAAGCAAACGATGTTAGAAAGGTTATAGGCGTAGTGCCCCAAGAATACACGGCTGACGAGGATTTAACGGGATACGAAAACATAATTTTATGTGCAGACTTGTACGGGATTCCCCGAGAAGTCTCCAAAAAACGCGCGCTTGAACTGCTTGAACTCGTGGAACTAACCAACTTCAAAGACAAACGCGTTGAAACCTACTCTGGTGGAATGCGGCGTAGGCTTGAACTCGCATGTGGGCTGATTAATAGGCCGAAGGTGCTTTTTCTAGACGAGCCCACACTGGGCTTGGATGTCCAGACTAGGGCTGCAACATGGAACTATATTAGGCGTTTGAAGAAGGAGTACGGCATGACGCTTTTCATGACTACGCATTATTTGGAGGAGGCTGACGCTCTATGCGACCGCGTAGCCATAATTGACCACGGAAAAATAATTGTGACTGGAACACCAAGCGAGCTTAAAGAGGGTCTAGGCGGCGACATAATCACAATAAGCATAAAAGAAAACGCAGACGTGAGCGAAATTATCCGCGGCGTTAAAAACGTTAAAGAGATAAAAAACGAAGATGGCGCCTATCGAATTAAGGCTGAAGCTGGAGAAGTAACTGCCCCACTCATAATTGAGGCGTTGCGTAAGAAGGGCTACACAGTGACAAAGCTTTCGCTTACCGAGCCGACGCTAAACGAGGTTTATTTGGAGTACACTGGCAAGGCTATGCGCGATACGGAAGAATCCAAGGAAGCCTTCATTTCGCAGAGATTAACCCTTAGGAGGGCTAGAGGATGAGCGGGGCAAACGAGTATAAGCCAAGCCTAACTCGCGGTTTGTGGGCTCTAACAGTTAGAGAACTTAAAAAATGGCTAAAAGACCCTGTGATGGTTTTGATGCTTATACTTCAGCCATTAATATGGATGGGACTTTTAGGTAAATCAATGAACATAAACGCAATGTTCTCAACCAATAACATAAACTTGCCCGCGGCAATACCTATTCCGGGAAGTGCTGTTCTTTCTCCCCTTGGAACTAACGTAATTCTTAACGGCACCGAGCTTTCGAAGATATTTGCAAATATGGGAACAAGTATTATGCAGAACACTTTCGGTGTTGCAGACTATTTCAGCTATATGGCTGTTGGCATGATATCCATGATTGTTATGACAACGACTATGTTCAGCGGCATGTCAATAGTTTGGGATAGGCGCTTAGGCTTTCTAGACAAAGTTTTAAGCACTCCAGTGCCACGCGGAGCAATAATATTTTCAAAAGTTCTCAACGCAACATTGAGGGCGATGTTCCAAGCGACTATAATATTGGCACTCGCATACATTCTAGGACTGCAGTTAAGCTCAACGTTCACTTTGCTTAACCTGCTAGGAATTTACGCTGCAATATTCCTGCTCGGCGTGGGGCTTTCATCCGTTTTCATCGCTTTCTCCTTAAGGTCAACAAGAATGGAGAGACCGATGCAAATCATAAGCCTGATAATGATGCCTCTGATGTTTGCAAGCAACACCTTCTTCCCTATCTCTCTGATGCCAGACTGGATGCAGGCAATAGCGCGTGTCAACCCGCTTTCCTATGTAACAGATGCGGTTAGGCAGTTGACTATACTGCCTTTGGATACTTCAGCCTTGATGATGGACTTCGCGTATCTCAGCATATTTGCAATAGTCTTAGCTGCAATCGGCATAGTGCTATCATGGAGATACCTAACAAAATAAAATGAGGGCTATTAAAAATGGCGACAATCGTTGAGACAGTAAACCTTAGAAAAACCTATTTGCTTGGCAAGGTTCCAGTTGAAGCCCTACGCGGCGTAAACTTAAAAGTGGAAGAAGGCGAATTTCTTGCTGTTCTAGGGCCTTCTGGAAGCGGCAAGTCAACGCTTTTGAATTTGATAGGCGCGTTGGACAAGCCGACTGACGGCACAGTGCTAATTGACGGAGTTGACATTTCAAAGCTTAATGACAATCAACTTGCCGATTTAAGACGTAGGATAGGCTTCGTCTTCCAATTTTTCAACCTAATTCCACGTTTAACCGCCAGACAAAATGTTGAGTTGCCAATGGCCATCGCGGGATTAAGCAGAGACGAGCGCATAAAACGTGCAGAAGAACTTCTTGAAATAGTTGGTTTAAGGGGGCGGATGAACCATAAGCCAACGGAACTAAGCGGCGGCGAGCAGCAACGCGTCGCAATTGCAAGAGCCCTAGCCAACAATCCAGCTTTTCTCTTAATGGATGAGCCGACGGGCAATATAGACTCGAAAAACGCCATGGAAATAATACAACTTGTCAAGGGATTAAACGCCAGTAAAGGCGTGACTACAATTATGGTTACCCATGACCAACGTTTAGCTTCAGAAGCAAAAAGAACCGTGCAGATGCTTGACGGATTAATCGTTGAAGAAATGGTGAACTAAATGAATGTTGCAGACGTTTTATCCTACGCTTTCAGCGCCATAAAACTTCGTAAACTTCGCGCTGCCTTAACAACTCTCGGCGTGGTTATTGGCATAGCAGCCATTGTCGCGCTTCTCTCTTTCAGCCAAGGATTCCAAGACACCATAACAACGCAACTGCAAAAAGGCTTCGCGACAAAAACGCTCATAGTCTCCCCGAGAGGTGGACTGGGCGGAGGGGAAACAAGCATCCCGCTTTTTGTTTCAGATGCACAGACAATAGAGGGTTTAAGCGAAAATGTGAGCGCGGCGGTGGCAATAATGCAGAAAACATGCTTCATAAACGCGAGTGGAAGAATATTCACGATCAACGTTATAGGCGTAGAATTCGACGAATACCAAAAAATTTACGAAAGCACATTTGTCCCCGCCGAAGGAAACATTACATCAGAGAGTGATTCAGTTGTCATAGGCGCAAGGGTGCATGACCCATGGCAAAATGGAACAACAATAGCAAACGTTGGCGACACTGTTACGATAACATGGATAAAGCGGAGCGACTCAACGCAGGAAAACAAAACTTACACTGGACGAATAACAGCTGTACTTGAGGAAATTGGAGGCTTCAATCTAGGTGGGCCTTCAGATTTCGGCGTCTATATTCCAATTTCTCAAGCACAGAGCTTCTTCGAAACAAATGAATGCGGCACAATCATTGTTTTATTAAAGGATGACAGCAAAGCGACAATTGATGGAGTCTCCGAAGCCATAAAAACGGCATTCAACAACCAGGTTTCCGTTACCTCCGCCACAGCTGTTATTGACGTAATTTCCGCAGTGTTTTCAAACGTTAATTTCTTCTTAGCTGGAATTGCTGGCATTTCGCTTTTGGTTGCTGGAGTGGGCATAATGAACATAATGATTGTTTCTCTGATGGAGAGAACCCGTGAAATAGGCATACTTAAGGCTCTTGGCATGAAAAACAGAACTGTGCTCACGATTTTCTTAAGCGAGGCAATAATAATAGGGTTTATGGGCGCTGTGATAGGCATATTTTCTGGCTGGGGATTAGCAAACATAGTTGCAAGGTTAGGAATTTTTGGCGGTGGAAGGCTTCAAGGCGCAAACCAAGCTGCAGTGGCAACTCAGATGTCAATAACTCCTATCTTAACACCCACAGTCTTGATAGGCGCATTCGCCTTCGGACTAATAGTAAGCATCGTCTTCGGGCTTTATCCGGCTTGGCGAGCTTCAAAGCTTAAACCAGTAGAAGCTTTAAGATACGAGTAAAACGCTAATTAATGGGTGGTGTCTCGCTTGGTCAAAAGGCTTTATCCAGAGCAGCCGGTTACTGGCGTAGGCGCCGTTATAATCTGCGATGGAAAAATTCTACTTGAGAAAAGGAAAAGCGAACCTGGGAGGGGAAAATGGAGTGTTCCAGGCGGCTTAGTAGAATTAGGCGAAAGTGTTGAATGTGCAGTTGTTAGGGAAGTTCGTGAGGAAACTGGGCTTGAAGTTGAAAATCCAGAGCTTATCGATGTTGTTGACAACATAATTACAGATGATAATGGAGAAATCAAATACCACTTCATTATACTTGACTATTTCGTGAAGCTTAAGGGCGGAGAACTCAACGCTGCCGACGACGCCGAAGAATTAAGGTGGGTGCCCTTGGCTGAAGCGGAAAAATACGACTTAACAAAAACCCTTAGAGGGTTCTTGAAAAGGAACAGGGAGAAACTTGAAAGACTCAACTCTTGTCGCTAATCAACTTCTTTAAAGAAAAGTCTTGTTTCTCCCATTGTTTTGACGTCTAAGGCTTTAACTTTTACAACCATTGGAAAGTCCTTAACGGCTTTTCCAAGCACCAAGCAGTGGTGCGGGGGTAAATCCTTCGCAATGGACTTCACAGTTTCAGCGTCAACACGCGCCGCCCGCGAAACCACTTCCAAATCATGCTCATTCGTAAAATTGAAAAGGAAAATGTTGTCTGCTTGGCGGTAAATGTTTTCGCGTATAGTGTCAGGCTGATTCGTAATAAAAGTTGTGAATATGCCGAAGTGGCGCATGCGCGTTACAATGTCATCCCAATAGGTTTCGCGCAAATACAGGTGTGCTTCTTCAGCAAACAAGAAAACAGCCTTAAGCTTCCAACTTGTCAGCAGCTCCATAAGCTTTCCGAGGACGTATTCCACAACTATTTGGCGGTCAATTGAAGAAGTGTTTCTCAAATTTATTATTATTGCCCCGCCTTGCTCCTTCGCCTTGAAAAGACACTCTTCTAGAAACATTGTTGAAGCATTCTCGTCTGTAAAAAAGCCTGAATTCACAAGCGCGTGATACCGCGAAAAAAGCGCGTCGCGAACATGCTGGTTACAGTGCCAATTGCGTATGGCTTCTCCCAACTCGCGAAGGCTAAGCATGTCTCTGTCTTTGAGCGACTGCCAGATGCGCCTAAACTCGCGGGCTGACGTGCCTGGCAAATGAAGCGCGTGAATTAAGATGCCAAGCAACACGTGGAGGTTTACGTGTTTGAGTGCTACCTTAAAGTTTTGGGCTGGCGTCAAAACGTGAATCTTGTCGTAGTAGGCGTTTCTTTTTCCGTCCGCTGTCATTCCAAGCCTCAAATATTCACCGTTCAAGTCGAAGACGACAACTGTGGCTTTGTAGCCGACGAGGTTCAGCATTAAAAGTTTGGATAGGTGCGACTTGCCAGTTTCCTTCTTTCCAGTTATAATGTTTAGTCGCCCGTCCAAGTCAGAAGCGTCGATTGTTAATAGGGAAGCGTCTTTTGTTCCGCCAACTATTATTGGGAGTTTGCCGTCGACCTTTACAAGTTTCAAAAGCGTTGGAATTGGAAGTTTCTTTATTGTTGATTTTGAGCGTGACGGAAGCCATGAACTGCTTGGGCTTAGGCTTTCGCCCTCCACTGTTGCACGAATTTTGCAGATGAGCAAGCTTGCATCTTGAATATAATTTATGTGAGGCGCGATTTCCAACGGGTCTATGTCTTCGCCTTGAATTAATTCGCCGCCGTCTGGAAGACTCCGCAAAAGCTCTTCTAAAACGCCTGGTATGCTTGCGAACTGCACATCTATTACTTGGGCTATTAGGGCTTTTCCCGCTTCGCCGTCTTCTATTAGAAGGTAATCGCCTTTTTCCACTGTTTCGTTTGGGAAGCTTAGGATTTGAACTATGTTTCCTTCTTTCTTGTAGAGTTTCATGATGTGTTTTCACCTTTCCCGAAGGGTCCGAAGAGGAGTTTGTGCATGTTCGGTCTGTTCACAAGTTTAAGCCTATAATTGCGTGTGGCGAAGTGTTGCATTGCTATGACTTCGTTTGCTGTGAATGTGCAGAGGATGTGCGCAAGCCGTAAGGTTTCTGGATAGCCCTGCGAAAGAGAGTCGTTTCCCAAAAGTCTTTCCACGGCTTCTGTTCTCTGTTCTGGTGGGACTTCTTTGTCTATATCAAGCCTAAAAGCGTAGTTTCCACTGGTTAGTTTGGCTATGTAGACTTCGCCGAGCATTACTGTTGGCGGTTTTGCATGTAAGCCTTCAGCCTCTAAGAGGTATGGTGGTTTGTGTTCTAGGGTGAGGTCTGTTATGAGGATTCCGTTGATTCTTAGGGTTGTCATTTTTGAGAAGGCTAGGGCTACGTTGCCTCTTGCTCTCGCATTGTTTAAGATTTCCTTCATCAGGCTTGTTGGAGTGTCTGGGGTTCCGGCTGTTAGTGACCCGTCGAAGAGGATTACGCCATCTTTTAGGGTTTTTGATAGTGTTGTTTGGAGCCATTTTTCGAGTAAATTTGCCAAGCGTGTTGGTATTTGGTGGTTTTGGAGGTTTTGGTGTTGGTTTTCGTTTTGGGTGTTGCTATAGGCTTTTTGCAAGGTGTTGTAGACTTCTGTTTTGTTTTCTTCTGTTATGTGGAGCATGAAGGGTCCGATTCTTAAATAGCGATAATTGCTTTTTTGTTTCCAGACTGTTGCTCCTCTTATTGCTATGAGCATGCCTGTGGCGGTTTCGCCTATTTTCATGCTTGAGGTGTCTATTGCAGCGACTGTTGTTGCGTCGTGTTTTGGGCTTAGCGGTATTGGCTTTAGGTTTAGGCGCGTGTGGTTGTTGAATGGGTGTTGAATTGTTTGTTGATTTAGTTGAAAGGGATTGGTGTTTACTGCGGTTTTTAGGGAGTGTATGCTTAGTTCTATGAGTCTTTGGGGTAATGTTGTGTCTGTGGTGGGGTGTGGAAAGTTATATTTTGGTGTTGTTGTTATAGTGTATTGTTCAATCACCAAGATTCACCAA
>JBNAWC010000052.1:0-8333 GCA_049700035.1 Candidatus Bathyarchaeales archaeon | reverse complement strand
ATTGCTCCCTTTCTCTGGTGGAACTCCACAAGTTCTTTTAGGTCTACGTCGAAGATGTTGTCGCCTTGAACGGCGAAGACTGGGTCTCTAACGTTGTAATATTCCATGTTTATTCTAGCCGAGTCTGCGCTGCCGTAATCCTCCACGTTTGGCTGGTATTTTATGTGAACGCGCGGTTTTATTTCGTATTTTGCAGAAAACCCGTAGCCAGACTCGAAATAGTCATGCAAATCTCTATAGTTTGTGTAGCCCTTCACTCCAAAAATGAAGTTTCTAATGCCTTGACGGGCTAGAGATAACAAGGAGAATTCTATCAAAGGTCTATTTAAAATGCGCAGACAAGCCTTACTTGTTTCCGCGGTTAATGGTAGCAGACGCTTCGCTTTCCCACCAACAGGGATAATCACTCTTAGTCTTTCTGAAGCGTAATTGTCATTCAAAAGTTTGCACCCTTACAAACTTTATTAAAGGATAAACCGTTAAACGTATTAAACTTTCTAGTCGAAAAGTGAATTTTATAACTTTGATGCAAGCTTATGGTTATGCAAGGCTTGAGCGTTATGGAAAGAGTTGGCGGCTACTTGCGTTTGATTCGTCCAGTGAACTGTTTAATGATGAGTTTCGCTGTTATAGTTGGTGCTGCCCTTGCAAACCCGAATGCTGTTGGTGATAAGTGTTTAGCTCTTGTTTATGGCTTTGTTACAGGTTTTATGTTGACGGCAGCTTCTATGGCTATAAACGACTATTATGATAGGGAGATTGACGCCGTAAACGAGCCTAACCGCCCCATTCCAAGCGGTACAGTAAAACCTAAAGAGGCTCTATTTTTCGCATTTATCTTAACCGTCATAGGTTTCGCTTCAGCTTATCTAACAAGTTACGCTTGTCTTTTTACAGCGTTGTTGGCTTGGACGATTTTTGTTGCATATACTACTGTTGGAAAGCGAAGTGGATTGCCAGGCAACTTTTTGGTCAGTGCTTGTGTGGCTATTCCTTTCATTTATGGAAGTTTGGCGGTTACTGGCGAAGTTATGTTGAACGTCTTAATTTTTGTTTCAATGGTTTTTCTGTCAAACACTGGCAGAGAAATAACAAAAGGGATTGTTGATGTTCAAGGAGATAAGGCTAGGAATGTTAAAACTTTGGCTGTGCGCTATGGTGCGAGAAAGGCGGCGTTGGCAGCCTCCTTGTTTTATGTTTCTGCTGTTGTTTTAAGTCCGCTGCCTCCGCTTTTGATGTCCATCTCTTTCTGGTTCATTCCTCTCGTGGCGATAACTGACTTTGGGCTTTTAGCGTCTTCAGTCATGCTCCTACGTGATTATTCTAGAGAAAATGCGCGGAAAGTTAAGAATAGTGTTCTTTCGTGGTTTGTTGTTGGGCTTTTGGCTTTTCTTGTTGGCGCTTTGGGAGTGATTTGATGGTTGATGAAGTTTTGTGGAACATCCTTTTGATGATAGTTTGCTACATTTACATTGGACTTATAATAGTAGTTTCCAGCAAACTTGATGGCTTTTTGCACGTATCGCGTAAGGTTCCACGCAAGTTCCTCCATGTGATGATTGGCAACTTGCCCTTCGTAATTCCCTTTTTCACGTCGAACATTTATCCAACGCTTGTCGCAGCACCCTTCATACTTGTTACATTTTTAGCTTCGCCATACTCTCCGCTTAAATTTGCAAGCGAAAAGATGAAGGGACTTGTTGGCATAACAGAGGAAGGCCATCATCTTGGACTCGTTTATTACGCTTTTTCTTACACAGTTCTGGCTCTTTTCTTTGCTTCAAAGCCTTATGTGATGTCTGCTGGCATCTTGCCAATGGCTTACGGTGACGCTTTCGCATCAATTATCGGCGAAAAGTATGGCAAGACAAAGTTTAGGCTTTTGGCGAACAAGAGCATCGAAGGGTCGATTACCATGTTCCTTTTTAGCTTTTCAAGTTACGCCTTAAGCCTAGCTTTCTTTTCAACACTTTATCCCATTTCTTTTCTTGACAAAATTTTAGGCGCGTTTATTGTGGCTATAATTGCGACGGTTGTTGAGGGCATCTCACCGTTAGGCTTTGACAACTTGACAGTGCCGCTCTTAAGCGTTCTAACGCTTGTGCTTTTGGGATGGGATGTCTAGATTGGTTTTCATAGTCATCGACGGATTGGACGCGTCTGGCAAGAGCACTCAAGCGGTAATGCTCCGTAATTTTTTGGAATCATCTAAAAAGTCGGTTTTTCTTCGCATCCACCCGTCAAACGACAATTTTTTCGGAGCCAAAGCTAGACAATTCCTTTACCAGCATGGAAAAGGCGCCCATTTAGCCTCCGCAGTTTTTTACATGCTTGACGTTATACGGTCGATAATGCGCTATTCATGGCAAAAATACGATTACATAATCTTCGTCAGATACTTAATGGGAACAGCCTATCTTCCATCACCAATACATAAAATTGCCTATCACTTTTTCGCTTTGTGGGTTCCAAAATCCAATTTCATGTTCTTTTTAGACGTAAGCCCACAAGAAGCCTACAAGCGAATACTGCAGTCGCGCAAGAGACGTGAAATGTTTGAAAGTTTAGAGAAGCTTGGGAAGATTAGGCAGAAGGCACTCGCATTAGCCTTTGTTGGCAACTGGAAAATATTGGATGCTGATAAACCAGTTGAACATGTGCATAAGGAAATTTTGGAGACGCTTAAAAGCGAAGGCTCATTTGAATATTCTTAATCTGGTTCTGTGTGAACCGTTACCGTTGCTTCTCTAAAGTATTTCTTCACGTTCTTTTCTATTTTTGAAGCAATTTTATGCGCCTCTTCTATCGAGATTTGTTTTGCGAAACTGCAGTCTATGCTTATGTAACGCCTATTTCCAGCAACGTAGGTCACTATGCGTTTACATCGCAAAGCTTGCGGAAACTCCTCCATTGTTTCGTAAATTACCTTTTCAATATCTTTCTCATTGACTTCTGATTTTTTGCCCTTTCTTGCGTTGTACGGTTCTATGTGAACAGTTACATTTTCAACTTCGCTTATTTCCCCATCTATTTTGTCTTCGATTTTCTCAGCTATTTCATGTGCTTCTTGAACTGAAAGTTTCGGGTCAACCCTCGCATGCAAGGTTATGTAAAGCCTTCCATCCATGCGCACTGCACTTATCTTATGTGTTTCTTTTACGCCTTCAACCTCTGACGCCAACTTTTCCACGAGGTTTTCAGTTTTGATTTTTTCCATTAAAGGTTCAACGTGGATTGTTGTTTCTGTTTCTCCAAGAGAAGCTTTAATGTTATCCTCAATTTTTGATGCCAGCGCATGCGCTTCTTCTAGGCTCATGTCTTCTGGAACCTTCAACGTGGCTTCGATGAAGGTCTTTGCTCCGGCTTTTCTAACCCTTAATCCTTCGCATCCACATACGCCGTTTATGCCCAAAATTTCCCTTCGAACTTTTTCCACAATGTCTTTTGATATGGCGTCGCTTAGCTCCATTCCGCTGCTCCAAAGTGATTTTGCACTTAAATAAATTAACATGGCGCCTAGAATTATTGAGGCTATGGCGTCCCCGTAATAAATTCTTTGGGTTGCGAGTCCAAATCCTAGTAGTGCGATTATTGTCGAGGTTAAATCTGCGATGGCATGATAAAACCCAACTTTAATCGTTGAGCTTTGTTGCTGAATAGCTCTTGAGAGTATTCCAACCCTGAAAAAGTCAATGCAAAAAGTATAGCCTATAGCCAAAAAACCCGCCCACTGGAAATTAAAGTTTATGTAGTTTTGGTTTTCAACAACCTTTTGAACAGCTTCATAAATTATCAGTGAGGCGATTCCTATTAAAACCATGCCGCCCGTAAGTCCACCTAAAGATTCAAACTTTTCATGTCCATAGGTGTGTTCTGCGTCTGGTGGTTTTAGGGCTTCGCGGGTTGCAAAGAAAAGTCCAAAGGTGGCTAATGCGTCAAGTAAAGCGTGAAGCCCATCGCTTAAGATGGCTAGACTGGAAACGGCTAAGCCTAAAATTACTTCGACAAGAACAACGCTTGATATGGCGATTGTTGAAAGTTTAAGAACCCTCAATTTGCGAGTTTTTTCCAAGGAGTTCTGCATTATTCTTCGTTTATATCGCATGAACCAGAGAGATTTAAGAGTTGTGCGTTGGCGCTACACATTTATTTATGCTTAAATTCTTTAAGCCCTAAAAGAGACTAACCGTTAACAGCAGTAAAAGAGAGTCTGATGCCGATGGAATTTGTCCCAATACAGAAAATCTTGGAAGGAAAATATGTAGGCGAGAAAGTGGCGATTAGAGGATGGGTTTACCGCAAACGCGAAGAAAAACAGACAATTTTCCTCGTAGTACGCGATTCAACTGGCATCATTCAATGCACAGTTAAAAAGGAAACTTCAGCGTGGGAAAACGCCAGAAAAATAACAATAGAGTCCTCGCTTACCCTAGAAGGCACGGTTAAACAAGACAAGCGTGCACCAGGAGGATATGAAATTTCTGTTGAAAACCTTTCAATAATTGGTTTGGCTGAAGTCTTTCCGATAACGAAGGACAAAAGCGAAGAATTTCTGCGTGATGTCCGCCATCTTTGGCTTCGCAGCAGACGTATGAACTTGATAATGAGAGTGCGAAGCGAAGTGTTAAGGCTTACACATGAATTCTTCAAGCAATCAGATTTTATCGAGGTTTCCCCGCCAATGTTTATAACAAGTGCATGTGAAGGCGGCTCAACGCTTTTCGGCTTAAAATACTTTGACAGAAACCTATACCTAACGCAAAGCGCCCAGCTTTACCTTGAAGTTTTGATTTACTCCCTTGAAAAAGTGTACTGTGTCGCCCCATCCTTTAGGGCTGAAAAAAGCCGAACAATAAGGCATTTGACAGAATACTGGCACATAGAAGCCGAACAAGCATTCGCGGATATGAATGACCTCATGCATCTGGAAGAAGACCTTTTAGCCTACATTTGCCACGGCGCAGCTGAAAGATGCAAAAAGGGAATTGAGGAGTTAGGCGCTGACGTTTCAAAACTAACCGCCATAAAAACGCCGCTTCCAAGAATAACTTACACTGAGGCAATTGAAAGGCTAAACGCGAAAGGTTTTCCAATAAAGTGGGGCGAAGACATGGGTTATGATGAGGAAAAGGCTATAGCTGAAGATTTTGGGCAACCATTCTTTATATACGACTATCCAAAGCAAATAAAGGCTTTCTACTGTAAAACGCGTAGAGACAAACCCGAAATAGCGTTGTCCACAGACATACTCGTTCCGCGCATAGGAGAAATCTCAACTGGCGGCGCAAGAGAAGACGACAAGGACATTTTAATCGCGAGAATTAGAGAAATGGGATTAAAAGAGGAGGATTACGACTGGTACATTGACCTACGGCGTTATGGCACTGTTCCACATGTTGGTTTTGGAATGGGGTTGGAGAGACTCCTAACATGGATGCTTGACCTCGAAAACATAATAGACGCTATCCCATTCCCGAGGACTATACGGAGATTCTACCCGTAACCAATTTCAGAACATTAAAAAGTTAGTAAGCATATATACTATATGCTGGAGTTTCTTTTGGAGGAGGAGCTTTCAGGAGTGGGCACAGAAAACCTTGACAAAATTTTTAACCCAAAAAGTGTTGCGGTCATAGGCGCAAGTGATAAAGAGGGCTCTGTTGGCGCGAAACTTCTCCGAAATCTAGTCGGCGTCGGCTATCAAGGAGTTGTTTATCCCGTTAATCCTTTCAAGTCCACAGTGCAGGGAATTAAAGCCTATCCGAGCATTTTAAAGATTCCGTGGCATGTAGACCTTGCAATAATCGCAACTCCAGCACACACGGTTCCTCAAATATTGGAGGAATGCGGAAAAGCTGGAGTCTCAGGAGTTATAATCATCTCAGCCATTTATAAAGAGACCGAAAAGAGCGGGGGCGCAATCGAGAAGCAGATTCTCAAACTTAAAAACGAGTACGGACTGCGCATAATCGGACCAAACAGTTTCGGAGTCATGCGGCCAAAAATAGGGTTAAACGCAACATTCGCGAACAAAGCGGCACTTCCAGGAAAAATAGCCTTCATCTCGCAAAGTGCAGCCTTATGCGCATCCGCCTTAGACTGGGCTTTTGATGCACACATAGGCTTCAGCGCCGTTGTATCCACTGGTTCTATGCTTGACGTTGACCTTGGAGACTTAATTGACTATTTTGGAGCAGATGCACAAACAAGAAGTATAGTGCTCTATCTGGAATGCATTAAGAATGCACGTAAATTTATGAGTGCGTCAAGAGGCTTTGCAAGAGCCAAACCGATTGTCGTCGTCAAGGCTGGGCGCTTCAGTGAAAGCGCGGAAGCAACATTCTCTCACACTGGTGAGTTATGCGGAGACGACGCTGTTTACGATGCCGCTTTTAGACGAGCCGGAATAGTGCGTGTGGAAGCGCTAAATGACCTTTTCAACTGCGCAGAGGCATTAGCGATGCAGCCAAACCCGAAAGGTCCAAACCTCACAATAATTACTAACGCTGGAGGACCAGGAATAATTGCAACAGATACATTAATCGCTAAGGGCGGAAAACTTGCAAGTCTAAGCAATGAAACGGTTAGGGCTTTAAGGGAGGTTTTGCCACCTTACTGCAGCATATCCAATCCCATCGATGTTTTTGAAGAAGCCACGCCAGAAAGATTCAGAAAAGTCATTGAAATTTGCTTGCAAGACCCGAACAGCGACGGGTTTTTGATTATTTACACGCCTCAGGGAGCAACAGACCCCATAACGATTGCGAAGATAATCATTGAAGCATCGAAAAAGACTTCAAAGCCCATTTTGGCTTCGCTTCTTGGCGAAGATGGTTGCCGACTGGCTAGGCGCATGCTGCAGAAAAATCGGGTTCCAGCATTTACAACTCCAGAGCAGGCTGTCTCCACTTTCATGTACATGTACAGTTATACGCAGAACCTTGAACTTTTGTATCAGACTCCAGAGGAGCTTCCAATAGAATTTTCAATCCCAGCTTTTCTCAAGGAAGTTTTGAAAAAGGCTTTTGAAGAGGGAAGACAAGTTCTAAACGTCTACGAGTCTTTGCAGTTTCTTGAGGCCTACAAAATTCCGACGGTAAAAACCTTATTTGCAAAAACTTCTGAAGAGGCGGAAGTTTCTGCTTCCCAAATTGGGTATCCAATCGTCATGAAGGCAGTTTCGCCACAGATAACCCACAAATCAAGGGTTGAGGGAGTAATCCTAAACGTTTGGTCGCCAGCAGAAGTAAAAACTTTTTTCGACGAGTTAGCTGAAAGAGTTAAAAATTATAATCCAGAGGCTGAGTTTCAAGGAATCATCGTCCAGCCTATGATTCAGAAGAGGGGCTATGAACTGCTAATAGGCGCAAAAAAGGATTCACAATTCGGGTCCGTTATTGTCTTTGGGATGGGTGGAGTGGCGGCTGAAGTTGCAAAAGACATAAGCATTGGTTTTCCACCCTTAAATTTGGTTCTTGCTAGGCGCCTCATGGAAAGAACCGCTATATATTCGCGTCTGTCACGCGAGTTTCCGTCTGGCGCAAAAGTTCTTGAAGAAATTTTAGTAAAGTTCTCGCAGCTTGTCATAGATTTTCCAGAAATAAAAGAGGTCGACATAAATCCACTAATTTTTGATGGGAGCAACGCTGTGGCCGTTGACGCCCGCATAATAATAGACGCTGAAAGGGTCGCAAAGAACATTCAGTCACATGAGCATTTGGTTATAGCACCTTACCCAAGAAAGTATGTTACTAATTGGCAGTTAAAAAATGGAGTTTGTGTAACGCTCAGACCAATAAGACCAGAAGATGAAGTCTTGCTCGCTGAGCTTTTCAAGTCTCTTTCAGAGGAAACTATGCGACTGCGGTTTTTCCGAGTGATTAAGGAAATGCCACATGAAACCCTAACCCGATATTGCAATCTGGACTATGATCGTGAAATGGCCATAGTTGCCGAAGCGCAGGGAGATAGAAGACAAATAATTGGTGTTGCACGAGTTATTTCAGAACCTGGAAGAGACTGTGGAGAATTCGCTGTTGTCGTAGGCGACCAGTGGCAAGGTCTCGGTCTTGGTTCAAAACTTGTTGATTACATAATCAAGATTAGCAAGGAAATGAAGCTGAAAACAATTTATGGCTTTGTAATTCCAGAAAATGTTAAAATGATTCATTTATGCACGAAAAAAGGTTTTAAAATCGAACCCATCGACAGTGAGACTTCTAAGATAGTAATGGATCTTTCCTAATATAAAATAGGAAAATGAAATTTTGATAGTTAACTTTTGCCGCGTTCTAAAGCTTCTTTAACGCTTTCGTAAGCCTTCTTTGCTTCTT
>JBNAWC010000051.1:0-8399 GCA_049700035.1 Candidatus Bathyarchaeales archaeon | reverse complement strand
GAGCAAGATATTTCTGGAAAGGCGGAAAATCCTCCCAAGACTTGTAGTTAACGTTCCAATGCACCTTAGAAGCCAGCACATATGGGTTGGAACCACCAGCTCTAAGCGCATTTACAATTTCCTTTAACCTCTGCTCATGATGATCCCGCAGTTGCCTAACTCTTTCGCGAAGATTCGTAAATGTTGTTTCGTGGGCTGGCAAAACAATTTCAACATCAAACCCCTCCACCTTTTCAAGACTTTTCAGGTAATCCGCCAGCGGGTCAGTATTCTCCAAAAACTGAGACACATGAGGAGTAATCGTTGGCAAAACATGGTCTCCAGCAATAAGCGCCTTCAAACGAGGCTCATAGAGGCATATATGCCCCGGAGAGTGCCCCGGCATCCACAAAACTTGGAAACAGTAGTCGCCAACAGAGAATTCCTGTCCATCCTCTAGCAAGAGCGCTGTTTTTGCTATTTCTTCGTAAGCCTGCGGCGTAAAGAAAGCTGGATGAAACTTTTGCAGGTTAAATGCGATTGAAGTAGGTGCGCCGTTGCCTTTGAGGAAGCCCGCAGCGCTTCTAATGTAAGTTTCAAAATCCTTTATCATAAACCTTGAAATTTCAGCCTCCGCACGATGTATCCAAAGTTTAGAATCTTTTGAGACTTCTTTGAAGCGGGGAACTAAGCCCACATGGTCTACGTGAAAGTGCGTGAGCAAAATGTCAGTTAACATTTGAGGCTTTACTCCAGCTTCGGAAAGACCATAACAAAGCGATTGAAAAGCTTGAGGAAAATTCAGCCCAGTGTCAATTAACAGAGTTCGCCCGTCAGATTTTATTAGGTAAGAGTTCAAGTGCCCCAAAGGATTGTGCGGCAACGGAACATTTATTTGAAATATGTTGGGGAAAACCTCCTTAATCATAAAGTCACCCGCTAAATGTTCAAAATTTTCGCTGCGTTCAAGCCCAGAATCTTCTCTTTTTCCTCCTCTGTCAAATGTCTACAAGCTCTTACAACTTCCACTTCATACTTCATGTCGCTTCCCCAAACAACAGGATAATCAGAACCAAAAAGCAACCGGTCGATACCCATAGTTTCCTTTATCCTCTTCAGAATCTTTTCCGAAAAGATGAAACTGGAAACAGCTGCCGTGTCAAAATACACATTATCAAACCTTTTAGCTAATTCCAAAGCTTCATCAAACCATATTCCAGGATTGTAGGCGCTGTAGCTTCCAGCATGCGCCAAAACAATTGTTGGGCTATATCTTTCCAGAACTGAAGTCAAATATTTTGGGTTGGCGTCTTCGGAAAGCCCTGGAACTTCCCATGGTCCAGGGTCGCAGCCAGTATGATATAAGAGAACTTTCTTGTTTTTCTCGCAGTACTCGCATATCCTCTCGAAATTCTTGTTTTCAACAGGAGTGAACATTTGAAGCGTTGGGAGCATTTTTATTCCTTTAAAACCAAAATCGCTGATTTCCCGAAGCTTAGCCTCTACATAATGCTCATCCCTGTTGGGGTTAACGGAGCCAAAACCAATAAACTTGTTAGGGTTTCCCTTCACCAAGTCAGCTATCTCTTGATTTGAACTTTTAAGGTCGGGATAATAGTTGATTAGTTCCTGAAAGAACCTTTTAATCTCATCCTCTATTGATGTGAACTGAAAGCCGCGGAAGCCAAAAAGTGCTTCTAAATGGCGAGTTCTCAGCCTATTCTTGATTTCCGGCTTATCAACATCCGAAGGGTCAGCGTCAACAGCAAGCAAAACTGCGCGGTCTACACCGGCTTTTTCCATTTCACTTAGGATTTCAGTTTCGCGATAGTGCGGATGGACATGTATATCTATTATCAATTAACCTCAACTGTTATAGAATAGATAAAAATGAAAAATAAAGGTGTATTGTTTGTATTGCCAGTTTATGGCAGCGGTAAATTAAATTCTCGATAGGATTCTCTTGCAACTATGTATCTTTGAATTTCGCCGGTTCCTTCGATTATGTCGATTATTCTGGCTTCACGATAGAAGCGTTCAAGGTCAGAGTCTACGTAGCCGTATCCGCCGTGAATCTGCATGGCTTCGTTTGTGACTTCTATTGCAGTTTTAGCTGCATACGCCTTTGCCATAGAAGCCCATCTTGTAATTAGTCTTGGGTCTTTTTTGCTGTCAATCATCCATGCAGTTTTGTATGTCAACAGCCGTGCAGCCTCTATTTTCATGACCATCTCTGCGATTTTCCATTGTGTAAACTGAAATCTATGTATAGGTGTAAAGAACTGCTCCCTCTCAGTAGAGTATTTCAAAGCCTTTTCAAGAGCACCTTGCGCTATACCCACGGCTTGAGCAGCAATCGGGGTTCTGCTGAAGTCAAAGTAAGACATTATCTGATGAAATCCTCTGCCTTCTTGACCGAGAAGGTTGCTTAATGGCACACGAACGTCGCTGAAGGATAGTTCTGCTGTGGGAGATGCTCTGAAACCCATTTTTGGCTTCAGATGGGTAGCTTCGAAGCCGGGTGTTCCTTTTTCAACTATTATTTGGCTAACGCCTCTGTATGGTGGAGAAGCGTTTGGGTCTGTTTGGCAACAGACAATAACGAACTCTGCAATGTCGCCGCATGTGATGAAAGTCTTTGTGCCATTGATTTTCCAGTGATCTCCTTCCTTTACGGCTGTTGTGTCTAAACCAGTAGTTCCAGCGTCAGAGCCATGCTTAGGTTCAGTTAACGCCATGGCACAGGTAATCTCGCCTTTAGCTATTCTGGGGAGATACTTTTCCTTTTGTTCCTCGGTACCATAAAGGTTTATTAACCCAGCGAAGCCCACTCCACTTAGCAAACAAGCAAGTGTTGGATCTACTCTATTGAATTCTTCTGCAACTATGCATTCCTCTATACAGCCTAATGCTTGCCCACCGTATTTCTCGGGAAAAGACATTCCAACAAAGCCGAGTTGCGCAGCCTTTTTATAGAATTCCCATGGAAACTCGTATTTCTGGTCGTACTCCCTTCCCTTTTCGGATGTGAATTCTTTTTCGGCGAATTCTCGGGCAGCTCGTTTGATCTCTAGTTGCTCCTTAGTAAATTCAAACTCCATTTTAACACCTCATTTTCTTTTTTCACCCTTTGCACATTACCCATACTTGAACTTTTCCTTAAATAAAACCGATAATTAACATCTTAAAGAGCAACTTCTTACAATTCTGAAAGGAATTCTCAAATCAAGGAAACCTTAGTCAAAGTTTAGTGGCTATGAAAAAAGGAGGTAATGAAGCAGCATGTGCTATTTCTTGTATGTGTAGAAGCCCTTCCCAGTTTTTGTTCCAAGCTCGCCCTTCTTCACCATTTCCTCCAGTAACGGACTTGGTTTGTAGAAATCTCCGTATTGCCCGTATTTTGCCGATATTGCCTTTAGTTTCGATAGAATCTCGTCTATCCCTATTGTATCTGCAAGTTCAAGGGGACCTATAGGCATGTTAAAGCCAAGTTTCAAAGCCTTGTCAATGTCTTCTGGAGTGGCAATATTGTTCCTTATAAGTTCTGCAGCCACATTAACCGATATATAAGTCGATGTCATGGGGTCAAATTTTTCTGCTTTTTCCGGAGAAATTTGCGGCATAGCCCATTTTCCCTTTTCTGGATATGTGTAGAATCCTTTGCCTGCTTTTACGCCTATTTCGCCTTTCTCAACCTTCTCCTTTATTAGTGGGCAAACTTTGAAGTTTGGTTCCCTTTCTTCCATGAATTTTAGAACACTGTAGCTTATGTCTAAACCTGCGAAGTCAGCTAAGGCGAACAAGCCCATTGGCATTCCAGCTTTGTATATGGCTGCAGCGTCAACTTCTTCTATGGTGTATTCTCCGTTGTAAACCATCCACATGATAAGGTTTTGACCCGGCGCAGTCGTCCTGTTCGCGATGAATCCTGGCACGTCTTTCTTGCATAATACTGGTTCTTTTCCAAACTTCTTTGCCAACTCCATTGTAACATTGCATGTGTCCTGGCTTGTTTTTGCTCCCATTACAACTTCAACTAGACGCATGAGTTGCGGTGGATTGAAAAAGTGCATTCCTATAACCTTGTCTGGGCGTTTCGTTGTTGCAGCAATTTCAGTAACAGGAAGAGCACTTGTATTTGTAGCTAAGATTGTGTGAGCCGGGGCATAGTTATCCATTTCCTTAAAAACTTCTTGTTTTAGGCTTAGTTTTTCTGGAATCGCTTCAACTACGAAATCGGCGTCTTTCACGGCTTCTTGAATTGAAACGGTTGTCTTTATTCTCTGCAAAGTTTTTTCTGCTTCTGCAGGCGATATTTTACCTCTTTCAATAAGTTTGCTCACACTCCACCTGATATTCTTCATGCCCTTATCAAGAAATTCCTGGCTTATGTCCCTCATTGCAACTTCAAAACCAGCCATTGCAGCCACTTGTGCTATTCCGTGTCCCATTGCTCCAGCGCCCATCACGGCAATTTTCTTAATTTCCATACGATCACCTTTTTCAGAACGAGGGAATAATAACTGGTTTTCTTAAAATATTTTTTGATTTAATCTTGCCATTTGTCACGGTCATTCTAGTGGAGTAAACTCGTAAGTTATGACGCCTTCAGGCTCTCTTTTTGCGGTGGTTAAGCGCACCTTCATTTTTGGCGTTATCTTTCTCGGGTCGTCTACTTTCAGCCACGCCAGTACTTTTACGCCTTCCTTCATTTGGGCGATGCCAACTATGTAATCTTTGTAGTGGGCGTATGTTGGAGGTTTAACAAATATCATTGTGCACGTTAGGAGTTCTCCCTCTCCGCTTAGTGGTATCCAATCCATATTCGACGATAGGCATTTGGGGCAGTCAGCTTGCGGCGGGAAAAATTTTTCTCCGCACCCTTTGCATTGCGTCATGTAGATTTTGCCTTCTTTTAATCCTTCAAAGAACTTTTGAACTTTGGCAACTCCAAACTGGAATCTTAATGGAAGCTCGCGCATGCTGATGTAAAGCGGCACTTTTGTTTTCGCATCTTCAATTATTGGTAAACCTTTTTCTGCAATAACCTTTTTTGCATTTTCAACCATTTCAGACATATAATCCCCCCTTATGCTCCGGGTTTTTCCAGCGAGAGCACGGTTATGTAAGCATAATGACCAGTTCCACCTATGTTGTGAGCTAAGGCTTTTCCGTTTTTTATTGTCGCCTGCGCTTTTGGACCTGCAATTTTGCCATATTCTTGGCGAAGTTGTTTGGTTAGGCTGTAAATCATTGAGGTCCCTGTTGCGCCTATCGGATGTCCTTTTGCTTTTAAGCCTCCATCTATATTCACTGGTATGAGTCCACCGTTGTAGGTTTGTTTTTCTCTTACGAGTTTTAGGCCTTCTCCTCTTTTGCAAAAGCCTAGGTCTTCATAGGCCATTAGCTCAGCGATTGTGAAGCAATCGTGGACGCATGCTACATCAAAGTGTTTAGCAGCGCTATCGTAATCTATTCCAGCTTTTTTGTAAGCCTGTTTCGCGGCTTCGATGGCTGATTCTAGACCAGAATATTCAAGTTTTGTAAACATGTCTCTCTTGCTTAGGTTTATTGTTCCAGTTGATGCGCCTAAACCATTTATCCACACTGGCGTATCAGTGATTTTTTTCGCGAAATCTTCGCTTGCCAATATTATTGCGGCTGAGCCGTCAGTTAATGGGCAGCAGTCAAAGAGCTTTAAAGGCCAAGCTATGTATCTTGACTGTTTAACCATGTCTACGGTTATTTCTTGTCTGAACTGGGCTTTCGGGTTCATAGATGCATAATGGTGGTTTTTAACAGCTATCTCCGCTAGGTCTTCTTCTTTTAAGCCGTGTTTCCACATGTAGCCTGTTGCATGCATCGCGTAATACCCGGGGAACGTCATACCAAAGTTTTCGAATTCCCAGAAGTAGTTCCCAGCTCTCCCAATCAATTCTATTTGAACAGGCGATGGGGATTCATGCATTTTTTCCACGCCTAGAGCCATGGCTATGTTGACGGAGCCGCTTGCCACCAGATTGTAGGCAACTGCCACCGCGGCGCTTCCTGTTGCACAAGCGGCTTCGACTCTCACGCTCCCTTTTGGGAGTGTGCCACAGTATTCAGAGCAGACTGCGGCTGGCAAAGATTCAGCGCTCCATCCGCCAGCGCAACCTACAACGTGAAATTCTATGTCCTTAGGCGTTAGGTTTGCGTCTTTCAGGGCTTCACTGACGGATTCCCAAGCGAGTTCATCCATTCTCACGTCGTATCTGTTTCCGAACTTGCTGTGGCCTACTCCAACTATCGCTACATTACGCAAATTTTACACCTCAACCGAACCACTATTCGTTTTTGATTAAAAGCCTTTTGATTGCGTAAACCTCTTTGTTCCGTTATTTTTATCTACTATGGAGCGCACAAAACTGTGTGGTTGGCTGATATGAGAACGCCGAAAGAGTATGTGGAAAAACTCCGTAAAATGAGGAAGAACGTGTATATTGACGGAAGGCTTGTTGAACGTGACGACCCGGAGCTTTTGCCATCCATAAGAGTGCTTTCAAAAACCTTTGAGTTGCCTGAAGACCCGAATTTTAAGGATTTGATAACAGCAACTTCACATTTGACCGGGGACGTGATAAACCGTTTTACAAACATCAACAGAAGTGCTGATGACTTGTTGAAAAAGCAGAAAATGATAAGGAAAGCTTGCCACCTCACTGGCGGATGCATCCAACGATGCATGGGATGCGACGCGATAAATGCGCTTCACTTCGTGACTTACGAGCTGGATAAGGCCTACGGCACAGAATACCATAAGAGGTTCATTAAGTACTTAGAGTATTTCCAGAAGAATGATTTGACCGCAGCTGCGGCGCAGACCGACGTTAAAGGCAACAGAAGTTTAAGACCGCGGGAACAGAAGGATCCAGATCTTTATGTTCGAATTGTGGAGAAGCGCAGCGATGGAATTGTCGTTAGAGGCGCAAAAAACCATATTACGATGGCTGCTGTAGCTGATGAGATCATTTGTTTGCCTACGAGGGCTATGAGGGAAGATGACGCTGATTATGCCGTGGCTTTTGCTGTTCCCGCCGACGCTGAAGGCGTCAAGCTCATCACCCATGTGGCGAATCCAAGACCTAGAAAGACTTTTAAGGCTCCAATTGCTGAATTTGGCGCTGCAGATTCGTTTGTGATTTTTGACAACCTTTTTGTCCCTTGGGAGAGGGTTTTCATGTGCAGTGAATGGCCTTTTGCTGTTCTGTTAGCTCACGGCTTCGCACTTTATCATAGGCACAGTTATAGTGGATGTAAACCCGCGATGACGGATATAATCACGGGTGCTTCTGCCCTCGTTGCTGATTATCAAGGCATAGCTGACAAGCCTCATGTCAGATCAAAGCTAGCTCAACTTGTGAGCGTTGCAGAACTCGTTTACGCGGCTGGCATAGCCTCGGCTGTTGAAGGACAAAAGCATGAATCTGGAAGCTTTATCCCAAACACCGTCTACGCAAATGTTGGAAGAAGACACGCCGGACTGAACATTTACCACGAATCTGAGATACTAACTGATTTGGCTGGCGGATTGCCTGCAACATTACCTTTTGAAGGAGATTTTGTTAACCCTGAAACCAAGAGCCTTCTAGAGAAGTATATTATGAGGAAGGAGAATGTATCGCCAGAAAATGTTCATTTATGTTTCCGTCTCCTCTCAGACATGCTTTGTTCTTCTGTAAGCGGGGTTGCTGCTGTTGCTGGCGTTCATGGTGGAGGTTCGCCGATAATGGAAGAAATAGCCATCACCGCCACTTACGACTTTGAAGAGAAGAAAAAAATTGCTAAGTATCTGGCAGGAATCACTAGGGAATAAACTCTTATTTGCCTATTATAAACGCCTCTTCTCTCAGCCTCTTGTGATCTATTTTGAAAGCGTCAGTTTTAGGTATCTCGCCTCTGAACTCTATCATCTTCGGAACCTTGTATGGGGCTAGGTTTTTCTCACACCATTCTTTTACTTCGTCCTCTGTTAGCTTCCCTCGGTAGTCTGGCTTTGGAACCACTATCGCTTTGATGCGTTCGCCCACATCTGGATCGGGAACCCCTATGACGGCTGCCTCTTTGATTTTAGGGTGAGCGTAAAGAACCTCTTCAATTTCGTGGGCAAAAACTGAATATCCTTTGTATTTTATCATGTCCTTTGTTCGCTCAACAAAGTAGAAGTACCCTTCTTCATCCATTCTCACTATGTCACCCGTTCTTAACCACACTCTGCCATTGGCTTCAAAGAAGCTTTTCTTGTTTTCTTCCGGCCTATTCCAATAACCCTTCATGATTTGTGGTCCACTGACCACAAGTTCACCTTCTGTGCCTGGCGGCACAAATTCTCCTGTTTCATGATTAATTACAGCTGCATGAGTGCTTGGCAAGGGGACTCC
>JBNAWC010000050.1:4718-8714 GCA_049700035.1 Candidatus Bathyarchaeales archaeon | reverse complement strand
CTCCGCATGTTGGGCACTGTTTGTGTTCTCCGCTTAGGTAGCCGTGGGTTGGGCAGACGCTGAATGTAGGCGTCAAAGTGAAGTATGGCAGGCGAGTGTTCCAAGCTGCCCTTTTTATTATTTCGGCGGCTGAAACCCAAGAGTGAAGCCTTTCGCCCAAGTATATGTGGAAAACTGTTCCGCCAGTGTAAAGCGTCTGGAGGCTTTCCTGATGCTCCAAAGCCTCGAACAAGTCGCATTCGTGGTCAACTGGCAACTGGGTGGAGTTTGTGTAGAATGGCTCTGCTCCCTTCGCCAAATGTTTCTCGTTCGCCACAATAATGTCTGGATACTTGCGCTTGTCTATTCTTGCCAGTCTGTAGGATGTGCCCTCTGCCGGCGTCGCCTCCAAATTGTATATGTTTCCAGTTTCCTCTTGGAAGTCGGCAATTTTCTCACGCATAAACATGAGCACCTTCACCGCGAATTCTCTTCCTTCCGGCGTGGCTATGCTGAAGCCGAAGAGGTTTAGGATTGCCTCGTTCATGCCTACCAAACCTATTGTTGAGAAGTGGTTTTTCCAATATTTTCCAAAGCCCTCTTTAACATTTCTTAGATAACGCCTCGAGTAGGGGTATAAGCCGTTTTCCGTGAAGTTTTCGAGAACTTTCCGCTTTATCTCGAGGCTGTCTTTGGCTGTTTCCATAAGCGCCTCTAAACGCTGGAAGAACTCGTCCTCGTCCTTAGACAAGTAGCCGATTCTGGGAAGGTTAAGCGTTACAACGCCTATCGAACCAGTAAGTGGATTAGCTCCAAAGAAGCCTCCGCCACGCTTGCGCAGTTCCCTATTGTCTATTCTTAGGCGGCAACACATGCTTCTAACGTCTTCGGGCTTCATGTCGCTGTTTATGAAGTTTGAAAAATATGGAACGCCATATTTGGCTGTGACTTCGAAAACTTTTTGGACGACAGGCGAGTTCCAACTGAAATCCTTAGTTATGTTGTATGTTGGAATTGGAAAAGTGAAAACCCTCCCTTTTGCGTCGCCTTGTTGCATGACGTTGGCGAAAGCTATGTTGAACAGGTCCATTTCAGCCTGCAAATCCCCATAGGTTTCATCCATAAGTTTTCCAGCGAACATGACAGCCTCGTTCTTCATGAATTCTGGAACAGTCAAATCCAAAGTAATATTCGTGAATGGAGTTTGAAAACCGACGCGGGTTGGCACGTTCATGTTGAAGAAGAATTCCTGTAGGGCTTGTTCCACCTCTTTCTGGTTTAGTCCATCGTAGCGTATGAACGGCGCTAGTAGAGTGTCGAAGTTGCTGAAGGCTTGGGCTCCAGCGGCTTCTCCTTGTAGCGTGTAGAAGAAGTTTACTATTTGTCCTAGGGCTGTTCTGAAGTGTTTTGCTGGTTTGCTTTCTATTTTTCCCGGCACGCCTCCGAAGCCCGTTAGCAGTAAATCCCTTAGGTCCCAGCCTACGCAGTATGGTCCCAGCACGCCTAGGTCGTGGATGTGCATGTCTCCTGAAAAGTGGGCTTCTGCAATGTTTGGCGGGTAAATCCTTGTTATCCAGTATTTGGCTATGACTGTTGATGAGAGGTAGTTGTTTAAGCCCTGCAGCGAGTAGCTCATGTTTGAGTTTTCCTTAACCCTCCAGTCTTCAATTTCCAAGTATTGGTCCACGAGGTCTGCTGAGCTTAGGAGGGAGGCTAACTCCCGAAGGTCTTGGTGCTGCTTCCTATAGAGGATGTAGGCTTTGGCTGTGCGTGCGTGTCCGTTTTCTATCAAAACCTTTTCCACAAGGTCCTGGATTTCCTCAACTGTTGGAACGCCCTCTTCCCCGAAACGCTTTTTGAGGATTTCAACAACTTTGTCGCTTAATTTTTTTGCTAGTTCGCGGTCTTTTCCGCCAACAGCCTTGGCGGCTTTCCAAATGGCGTTTGTAATACGTTCCTGGTCGAAAGCCTCTAATCTTCCATCACGTTTCCTGACAAACTTCATCTTTTCACCTCTTGAAGCACGCGGCGAAAGTCTTCCGGCTCCTCGAACTGGCGGTAGACTGACGCGAAGCGGATGTAGGCTATGCGGTCAACTTTCTTCAAATGTTTCATGACGAGGTCTCCGATTTCCTGCGAGGAAACTTCTTCCTTGCCCAGCAGCATCAAATCTTGCCTTACGCGCTCCGCTATTTCTCGAATTTGGTCCATTGTTACTGGTCTTTTTTCGCAGGCTTTTTGGAGCCCGCGGATTATTTTGTTTATGTCGAAGCGTTCTATGCGTCCGTCTTTCTTTTTCACCATAAGCTCTATTGTTTCGACATACTCGTATGTTGTGAAGCGTTTTCCACACTCGGCGCATTCCTTACGTCTCCTGATTGCGTTGTCGGGCGAATCCCTCGTTTCGAGGGTTTTTATATCATTGGAGCCACAGTATGGACATTTCATATGCTTCACTTTCGCGCGTGCTTCACAATTTAGTGTTTTATTAACTAAAGTAGACGCTAAATATAGAGTTTAATTATATAAGACGTTTCTACAACAACTTTGAAATAGCTGAGCCTACTCGCTGAAGGAACATGTTCCATGTAAACATGATTAAGGAAAACGAATAGCACCAAAATGTGCCTTTTTCGAAAAAAGAACTTCAGTTTGCAACTTTCCAGAAACTGCTTAAAGCTTTCCTTTTTGTGTCGAGTTTCGGAATATTTTTCTTCGGAAACAAGTGTATTATAACTTAATACACGAGATAAAATCAAGTGAAAACATGATGCACACAACAAACATTATAAATCACCTGAAAACACAGGAAACCGCTCTAAACATGAAGATAATAGAAAAGGAAAAATCAAAAAGAGAGCTAACCGCAACAGAAATTCTAAGCCTTAAACTGTACAGAAACATTCTGAAAAGCGCCTACAACGCCCTTTGGACGCTTCAACTGTTCAAAACTTCCCTACTCATAACTAAAACTCCATTAACCACGTTAAAATCAATCTTGAAGGGCAATTTTTGCAGAAATAGATGTTTTTGAATTTTATAAAAGGAGGCTTTTAGGGTTTTACAGTTTCTGAACCTAGCTCCCTCACTCTGGTCTCTATAAACTCCGCAACCTTCTCTTCACTGTATTTTCTCTCCTCTTCCTGCTTTTTAAGCTGATCCCTTATTGTTTGGAGGACACTATCCATGTCAAAGGGCTTTAGTACGTAGGCATCTGCGCCCTTGTTTACGGCTTCTATGGCGTTCTGGAGGGTTGGATAACCCGTTATAATTATTTTCCGCGTTTTAGGAACGGCATGCTTCATCTTTGTTAGAAGTTCTGTTCCCTCCATGTCTGGCAGCCTAATGTCAATCAACACCAGATTATAGAAGCTCTTCTTCGTTTTTTCTATGGCTCTTTTGCCGTTTTCCACCGCCTCAATGACGTAGCCTTCATCTTCAAGTATTGTAGTGAGCACTTTCCTTATGTTTTCGTCGTCGTCAACAATAAGTATTCTGGCTTTTTCACCCATATTTTTTCACCTCCCTCTTCAATTTTCGGCTTAATCGGAATTGTCACCGTGAAGGTTGTACCCCTTCTAAACGTGCTTTCAACGCTTATGCTGCCTCCGTGGGCTTCCACAAAGCGTTTGCATATGGGTAAGCCGAAGCCCATACCCTTTGCTTTTGTTGTGAAAAGCGGCGTCCAAAGGTTCCTCATAGTCTTCTTTGACATGCCTATTCCCGTGTCTGAAAAGACAAACTCAACATTATCCCCGGCAATTCTGCTTATTATTGTGAGGTTTCCTCCCTTTGGCATAGCTTCTATGGCATTTCTTATTATGTTTAGAAAAGTGCGCTTCAGCTTTTCAACATCAGCTTTGATTCTTGGCTTGTTCTCGGTTAGGTTTACAACATGCACGTTTTTTGGAACCTTAACAGCAGATAACGCTTCTCTAATCATCGATTTCGGGCTACTTTCAGCCAAGTTAAGCTTTATCTCCCTTGAGTAATCCAAAAGGTCGTCTATTATCTTGT
>JBNAWC010000050.1:0-4708 GCA_049700035.1 Candidatus Bathyarchaeales archaeon | reverse complement strand
GTTCTTTTCCATGAGGTCTAACATTTCCCTTATCTTGCCGTCTGTTTTTGGAGTTAAGCGCTTTTTCAAGTAATACGTTGCTCCGGCAATGCTCGTTAATGGGTTACGCAGGTCATGTCCAACCATTCCAGCCAACTCGCCTATAACAGCCATCCTCTGAGCCTTAAGCAACTGTTCCTGAGACTCTTTCAGCGCACGGGTTCTTTCCTCAACCTTTTGCTCAAGCTGAGTTGCATAAACCTCAAGCTCTTTCTTTGCCTTCTCCAAATTTTCAATAAGCCTAGCGTTTTCAATAGTTATGGCTGCCTGATGCAGAAAAAGCTCCAAAGGAATTAGGCTTTCACGTGTTGGCTTGCGCCCATCAACTGGGTCATCCATTATTAGAATACCGACAATTCTGCCCTCTGGAGTGCGGAGAGGGGCATAAAGCAGGTCTTGCGGGTGCCAATCAACCATATCCTTCTCTGAAAGCTTGCTGAAAATACCAGTGGAGGTTGTCGCCGTGTCTGGCGAGGTTCCTGGTGGAACGCCGTGAACGTTTCCTCGAATCCAAGGGTCGCTCCATGGAAGATAGTAGAACTCTCCAATTCTGTATTTTTCAAATTTTGGTCCTAGACGCTCTCTCCAAACATGTCCAGGTGCCTTCCTCTTTATTAAAAGGTCCATCTCTTTCTTTGCCAGTCCCACAGCGACAAAGTCTGTTCCTTCAAGGTTTTCGTCTCTAAGGGAGATTACAACTCTTCTCCACCCGAACTTTTGGATGGCTTCCGCAATAACCCTTAACCTTTGACGCATGTCCTTTATGTTCATGATTTTAGTTGAGTTTTTCATCAAATGCTCCATTCTCTTTGAAAGTTTTCTCAGCTGTTCTCTTCTTCTGAAGTTGGTTAGAGCTATGGCTGTGTGGGAGGCAAGTATCTCAAGCAGTTCCTTGTCTTCTTCGTCGAACGCCGCAACTCTTTCACCTTCCGCGTTTAAGACGCCTAGAACTTTGCCGCCAACTTTTATTGGCACAACCAACTCGGAGCGTAAACTTTTAAAACCAGCTGGAACATACGCCCTTTCTCTTCTTACGTCTTTGACGATGATAGATTTGCCAGTTCTAGCCGCTCTGACTGTTATGCCCTTTCTTCCATCCAATCGTAGGCTAAATGCCCGTGTTTTCCTCAACCTATGAGTTGCTACTAATTTAAGCTCTTTTCCTTCAACTAGAAGGATGTCGACAAACTTGTAACCTAAGGCTTTTTCCATGGCTTTTAGCGTCAAATTTGCGATTTCCTTTACGCTCTTCGCCTTGTTTAGACTTCTGCCGTAAGCGTTCAGCGCTGAAAGTTTCTCCTGCCTTTTGAGGTTGCTTATGGCGATGGCGGCATGCGAAGCCAAAGTCTGTAGGAGTTTCACGTCTTTTTCGTTGAATGCTGCAGGCGTTTTGCTTTCCACATTTAGGACGCCTAGAATCTTTCTTCCCATTTTAATTGGAACTGCCAACTCGGAGAGTATGGCTTCTCCGCCCTCCACATAAGCCTCATCCTTTCTGACGTCTGGGACGAGGATTGGTTTGCCTGTTCTCGCTGTTTTGACTGTTATGCCCTTCTCTCCATCCAGCGGCAACTTAAGTGAAGGGATTTTTGAGTATCCACGGTAGGCTGCTAGGCTGAGAGTGTTTCCTTCGACAGTGAAAATTGAGGCGTATTCAAAGCCTAGGATTTTCTCCATGGCGTCTAGGGTTAATTTGAACATTTCCCTGAGGGTTTTTGCTCTGTTCAGATTTTGAGCGTACCTGTTTAATGCTGAAAATCTTTTTTCAAAGCGGTTCTTTTCTTCTTCTAACATTTTCCGCTCGGTTATGTCAATTGCCATTTCAAAGCGGACAGGCTTCCCTCCAGCCCACGGAATTGCTTGGTCTATGCATTTGTACCAATGCTTATTTCTTAGGTTTTGGAACTCCCAAACGTGGATTTTTCCAAGGTTTTCTCCGAGGATGTGCTTGTTTGTGCAGAAGGGGCATGGTTCATCTAGATTTTGGAGGGCTTTGTAACATTTTTTGCCTAAAATTTTATTGCTGCATTTTTCCCTAATTTTCTTGTTGGCGAAAAGTATTTCATAAGTGTCCGGGTCTGAAACGTATACTGATTCATCTAATCCATCAAAAAGGGTGTAGAACTTTTCCTGTGTGTACTCAGGCTTCCACGCGTTTACCATTTTTACGCGTCCTTTTTCATTGTGAGGCTTCTTTTCAGGTTCTCGACACAGTTTAAAAAGTCCAAGTACTCAGCTTCTTCGAATTCTAAATCCAGCATGCTGTAAAGCCTCTTCACAATAAGTTTCTCAAGATACACAGCTCCTGTTCCGAAAAGCTTTTCCAGCGCCTTTGAAAACTCCGTTAATTTTTCCGGGATTTCATCCCTCTTCACCCTGAAGGATAGTTCAATGTGGAATAGTATGGCTTGTTTAGGGGAGTCTCCAAGTGAAGATAATCCTTCGTCTATAGCTGTTAGAAGGGCTTTTTGGAAACTTTTGGTTGACACTTTTGACTCCTCAAGTGTATTGAATCGTGCGACATTAAATTCTCTTGAACAGATAAAAATCCCTTATGAATCAAAAATACATACTAACTAGAAGATTGCAGGTGCCTTTCTGTTTCATTATTTCTTGGCGAAAGCGCGTTTGGCGGCTTCCACGTAATCGACAAATTCAAGTTCTTTGCTTGCATCCCACTCGAGGGGTTTGCCTATCCTCTCATACAACTTTTTCATAATGATAATTTCTAGGAATTTGGCTCCAGCTCCGAAAATCTTCTCAAGCCCATCTGCAAAGACATCAACGTGACTGGGGATTTCTTCTTTCGAAATTTTAAACTTGCTTTCAAGATGGAAGTATATGGCTTGTTTCGCAGAGTCTCCGAGGGAAGCCAAAGCCTCGTCTACTGCCTCAAGTAAAAGCCTGTCGAACGCCTTGGTTCCCACGTTGAATTCCTCTGAATCTCCTTTTCTTATCTAGTATTATAAAACGGTTATGGAGATTTAAATTTGATTAGCAATCCCGCTGATTTGGATTTGGAATTCGAATAGAATTATGAGCATCAAAAGGCTTTGCCTTCTCTTGTTCCGCGGACTTTTTCTTTTATTAGGCTTAGTTCCTTGGCGTAGTCCATTAGCGCCATTCTCATGGTTTCGCTTTCGCTTGTTCCCAGCCTCTTGGCCAGTTCGTCTAGGATTTCCTTTTGTTCTTTGCTTAGGACTACTTTGACTATGCGTTTTTTGGGCATTTTGTTCGCCTTGGCTTCTCGCGCTTTGCATTTTATATAGCTTGTATATTAAGTATATTAGAAACATTTAAAAGACTTTCGCAGCAACAATATACCAGACAAAAACGTGATGTAAAATGAAAACTTTAAGAATTTCAGAAGACATCCACCAAAAACTGACAGCATTACTAGGCGAATTAATGGCGCAAACAAGCAAAATGCAAACATACCAAGACGCCATAGAGGCAATGCTTTACCAATCAGTTATTCTGCCGCCTGAACTCCTAAACGAAGTTGAGAAATTCATCCAGACGCATAGGCAGAGGGGCTACACAACAAAAGAGGAGTTCATACGCCAAGCAGTACGCTTCATGCTCAAATGGGAATCAAGCGCTTATGAGCATATAGAAATTTCAAGAGAAGACTATGAAAGGCTTAATGAAGCCGTTAAGAGGATGAACACGCCATATGCTAATGCCGAAGACTTCATCCAAAAACAGGTGCAAAAAGTTTTGGAGAAGTATGAGGAGTGGCTTAAAGAAAGAGGCGAAAAAGAACCGTGAGCCGCGCAGTCCTAAACATAATTCTAGCCGAAATGAACGTTCTGCTAAACGAAATGGAAATTGAACAACTATACATGGAGCTAACAGCATACTTCGGGCTTATAGGCGCGTATAACGAGTGCCAAGCCCTAGAAAACGCTTGGAGAGACCCATACAACAAACATGAAATAGAAGAGTTCATCAAGGCTTGGCTTAGGCGAAGACGAAAGAACAAAGAAGAAACCATAACAGGAATAGTCTAACCCCGATAATAAGCAAAGTTTACATAGCATTTCCATACTTTGTTCTATATTCCCTTGGAGTGCGGCTAATTCTATGTTTAGATAAGTGTTATGTTGAGGATTTCTATTGCCGCTATTTCCCCATTTTCGTCATAGTGTATGATTGCTTGCCCGTCTTTTGTTGGTTCTCCATGTGTTGTTTTTGCATGTTTAAATCTTATGAATAAGTCGCCAACATCGTCTCCATAATCTATTGTGATGACCTTTCGCGGCAGCTTTATTTCATATTTTTTCTCTATTTTTTCTATGATTTCTTTAATGTCTATGTCTAAGAGGGTTTCAACTTTTTGAATTGCTTGTACCTCCTGTTTTTCCTCCTACTACTTGTATAGAATGTGGTTCTTATATAGCCTTCTCTATTCTCTTTACCGTATATCACTACAAGATAGTCGGACACTTCACCAGACAGCCTTTTCAAAGCGTGAAACATCCCTGCATGGTCAAGATATACTTCGTCTGGATTGGCTACGGTGTCCAAAACAAGCGATAATTTGTTCTCTAGTTCAGGGTGTCTCAAAACTATGTGCTTCCACCTTTCATCTGTGAGTAAAACCTTGGTTCCATTAAACGCTGTGATACTCATTCACGGCAACCTTAAATCAAGAATTCAGCAAACA
>JBNAWC010000049.1:0-9057 GCA_049700035.1 Candidatus Bathyarchaeales archaeon | reverse complement strand
ACTCACCGTTTTAGACTGGAAGAGGCAGCTGAAGCCTTCAAAACAGCCCTAGAGAACAAAGAAAGCCTAAAGGTGATAATACATAATTAGTGCATAAAGCCACAATGAAATATCTGAAAAATTCGTCTACCAAGTTGTAGGTTACAATTAAAACAAAGATTCAATGAAACTGGCTATCATGCGGAAAAGTGAAGTTTTAACCGCTCGAGCCATGTTCACCGTTTCTCAGCACCTTTCTAGTAAATGTTTTAACTTGTTGTGCTTGTTTTATGATTGGGTGTTGCGTGTGAGTTCGCCCTTGAGCGACGCAATAAAGCGTACTTGCAGCATTCTCAGGAATGGCGCTGAAAGGCAAGTTTTGGATTATGAGCAGCGTTTTTCTTATTTGAAGAATCTTTACTGTGATTTGCTTTTGAACCTTATAAGGATGGATTTTGATTTTGCCGAAGCTTGTAAGACGGCTAAGGAGTTTTTTGGCTCTTCAGCGGTTCAGTTTGCTGGTATAGATGGCACGATGTATTCTAGACCGCTTTTTGACCTTGTTATTTTCTTTGGCGGCGCGTACGCCTCAACTGGTTCAATAATTTTTCAAGAGAATGGCAGACCATTGGTGCGGTTTAACGAGAAGACTGTTGAGGAGGGTGCTGGAATTTCAAGTGTTGTTCCAGTTTACGTTAATGAAGTTCCAGAGATTGACCAGACATTTTTTGATTCTAGGCAGCCTGAGGAAATTAGCTTAGGCAAGCCTTTGATGGATGAGGCGATAATAAGTAATGCCACTATTGCGAATTGGATAATGACCTTTGCCGAGTATTATCTCGCATACAAGTTTGCCACGGATGCTGAACGGAATATTCGCATAATTCTTTTGGATAGAAGCCTATCCATCGAAAGGGCAAGCCTACTGTATGACACTTCGAAGCGTGAACTTTGGGAAGCAAAAAGCAGCATAATTGGCTATAAGGTGGACGGCGAACCAGTAGATATCAACGATTTGGCGATTGCAAGACATCACGTTTACAATGAGGCTTTGGGTTTGCCCCCTCCAAGAGCTGATTACTTGCGCCATGCAATAATAGGGCTTCTTGAGAGAGAGGTAGCCCTAACCAAAAAGCAGATTTTGGCTGAATTTAGCATAAGGGACGAAAAGCGGACAAAAAGGGTTGAACGCGCATTAAATAGCCTGGTTGATTATGGGATTTTAAGCGAGAAAAACGCCGTTTACAGTTTAAACCCAAAATACGCGACAACATGGGAGCGTATAAAAAAGCTTGTTACAAGCCTTGGCGACCGCTTCTTCTTTGCAGAAAAATCTGAAACCGCAAATCTCATGAAGATTGTTAAGGATGGAAAGGAGCATTGGCTTACAACGCTTGACATCGCCTTCCTAACGCTCTTCACTCTGCATATGCTCATGGAGGAATGCTGGAAAAAGCGAATTCTGCTTGTAGGCATAACTAAGGATACTGCTGCAAGGGACTTCAAAAGGCAGCTAATACCAATAATGCATAACGAAGGCTTGCTGAGGAAGACGATTCCACAGGAAGAGTTTGACAAGCTGCCGAACACTGACCGCATGATACTCCAGTCAGTAAGCATATTTAACCCAGACGAAATCAAGCCGCCGTGGAGCCTAATAGAGTATGACTCCGCCTTTAGAACGCTTGTTCCAGACAAGAAGGGACGCAAGGGCTACGTTTCAGGAGCAATCAAAAACAAGATAGGCTTAGAGAAAACTTTCCTCAAGACATATGTTCAGTTGAGCCAAGCCAAGTCGGATAAGCTTCTGCGAAGCAACGTTTTGCTCGTTGACCGCTTGGCTTATCCAGAGTATGACTATGAGCCAGAGAATGTTGTTGAATTTTGGAATGAGTTAAGCGATGGAACAAAAGAGCCAGTTGAAGTAATCCTTTTCGTGGATAGGGCGGTTCCTAATCCGCTGCAGAACTTGACTATGGCGGTGCTTGTTTCTATGGCGCCTTCGAGCATTCCAGAGGCTTTTGGGCATAATAAGCCGCTTTTTGTTGCAGATAAAGTTGCAAAGTGGAATTACAGCCAATTCAAATGCATAGTTGACACGACGGCGAATTGGATACTCAACAACCATAAATTGAGAAAATTCATATTCTACATGAGCACATTCAGAGAGAGGAGAGCCACAATTGAAGCCGCAAGAAGAGAACAAATTTAACAACTTCTGCTTCACGGACTTTGATGGGCGGTTCCGCGCTAGACTAGCCGCAGTAATCCCAAGATACTTTGGAACAGAAGAAGCTAAAATTTCTGGGACAAGCGCGCGGTATCAGTGCCGCATAAAAGTCGAATACCAAAAGGATTTGATGGGCTTATTGGAAGAAGGCATGCTTTTAGCCGTTAAAAACTTCAAGCAGCAAGGCAGGGAATCTGAAAGATACACGCTTATGGAGATTAGCCGCATATGGCCAGAACATTTTGGATTACGCGGCTTGTCAGACCATGGTTATTATCCCATGCAATTCGAAATCATAGAGCAGTCCGAAGAGGATTGGCTTACAGATGACAAGTCAACGATGATGATTCAGATAGACGCCATCCCGATAAACTATGATTTGATTATGGACAAGGAGTGCAAGTTTCAGTTTGTTAAGGGTTTCTCCTACCCAGTTGTTGGAAGCCCAACGTACATCCTAAACGGTGACATGATAAACCGCATGTACAACCAAAAAATTGCTGAGGCTTTCGGCATAGACCCATCAAAAACGGTGGCTGACGCAAGGGCAGACCCGAGGCTTGGCTTAATCAAAATGTTTCAGACAAGTAAGACGGCAATTCCAATATACGTGGATTTTGAAAAACTTGTACGCTACCATTTTGGCATTTTCGCGTTTACGGGCGGCGGAAAAAGCAACTTGATGTCTAATATTCTGCGGCGAATTCTGCTTCACACAGAAGACATAAAAGTTGTAATTTTCGACATAAGCTGCGAATACGTTTTCCTCCTACTTGACCTTTTTGCAGACCCAAGTTTCGCGGCGAAGGTTATCATGGAGAACAAGATTGAATCTATTGATGTTTTCTTTAACTCAGTTGTTAAGCCAAAGGATTACGAGAATGATGAGCGGATTAAGGTTGGACTAACGCAGATAATGGAACAAGGCAAACTCACATACTATAAGCGTCCAAGACAAAAAATCCCAACATACAGCGAGTTTCTCGGCGAACTAAACGAGTATAGAAAGAAAGACGCGGACAAACCCAACTATGTTAACGCCATCGACGAGATTCAAGACGCGGTTTTAACGTATATGGAGGAGCACGGCGCCCTTGAAAATCAAGAAGTAAACGAGAAGTTCATTGAATACATCGACGAAGTGGCAAGAGCCAAAGTGGAAGAGTTCAAAGTTTCAGAAAAAAGCCAACTCTATGCTTGGGCAACAACGCGGAACACGCTGCTTGAAAGGCTGAGGCGCAGAGAAAAAAGCGATGAAAAAACTAAGGGTGGACTGACAACGGAAAAAATCCGCGAAATGCTCGAAGACAAGAAGACGAGGCTCTTGTGCATTTCAATAGCAGACCCATACACGATAAAGGAGCTGGCAATAAACCTAACAAACGACCTGCTCGTTAAAAGAAAACGCAAGTTCCAAACAAAACCATACATTTTGCTGGTCTTCGACGAAGCACAAGAGTTCATACCAAGCGGAGGTTCGGGAATAGAGGCCAAATGCTCTGCGCATGTGGAAACACTGCTCAGGCAAGGACGCAAGTATGGCATAGGCGTATGCATAGCAACACAGCGCATCGCCTACCTAAACACGAACGCGCTTCAGCAACTACACACATACTTTGTCGGCACGCTGCCAAGACCATACGACAGAAACCTTGTAAGCGACACATTCATGATAGACAAAAGCATACTAGAAAAAACTTTGGAGTTTGCACCAGGCGAGTGGCTACTGTCAAGCTATATAGCAACTGGTATAGAAAACGTGCCAATATTCATAAAAGCAGACAACGCAGAAAATGAAATAGAAAAATACTTGAAGAATTCAGCTGGTTAAAATGCCACTTTTATGGAATGAGCAAATATACCTCTTGTGATTGTGAGAATTCCGAAAAGTTTCCGGTAAAGACCCCACCACTATAATAATAGCAATTTAACATACCGCACCTATTAAATCAAACAACAAAAAGATGAACGGAAAAGGCGGAGAAATATGCTTGCCCTTTTTAGGCTATTCCGCATTTTTTGATTAGGCGCTTCCATCTTTCGTCTGTTATCCGCTGTATTTCATCCAGCATTTTCTCGTATTTCGGCGTGAAAAGATGCCTAAAGCGTCCCTGCACCTGCAAGTATTCTTTCACTGGCTTCTTCTTTTCTGGACTTAGGGCTAAGACTTTGCTTGGCGTCGAGAGCTGGTATTCGCCGTTTATGGCTTCCCATAATGGGAATATGCATGTTTCAACAGCCAGACGCGAAAGCTCTATGGTTTTTGCTTGGTCGCTTCGCCATCCGCGTGGGCAAGGTGCAAAAACGTGTAGAAAAGCTGGTCCATTCACTTCTAAGCCTCTGCGCACTTTTGTTATTAGGTCGCGCCAGTAATATGGTGATGCTGTTGCCACGTATGGCATTTCATGAGCCACCATGATGCCGGCTATTGGCTTTTTGTGTTCAAGCTTTCCTGGTATGACTGTGCCTGCTGGTGATGTTGTGGTTGAAGCGCCTAGTGGTGTTCCTCCACTGCGTTGTATGCCAGTATTCATATACGCTTCATTATCATATAGCACGAATAGGAAATCGTGTCCCCTTTCAACAGCTCCAGAAAGCGCTTGAATTCCAATGTCGTATGTTCCGCCGTCCCCTGCAAGCGCAATCACGTCCACATGCTCGTATTTTATGCGTCCCTTCCTCTTCAGAATTTTTATGGCAGCATCAATTCCAGAAGCGTTTGCAGCTGCGTTTTCAAATGCTGTGTGGAGCCATGGCACGGTCCATGAAGTGTATGGGTATATGGATGAGACTACTTCCATGCATCCAGTTGCGTTTGTCACTATTGTGGGTCCTCTAACGGCTTTCATTATTAGCCGCAGAACAGTTGCTGGTCCGCATCCAGCGCATGCCCTATGTCCAGACATGAAAAGGTCTGGTTTTTCGGCGATGTCTTTTGCGGTGAATTTCCATTCTGTGGACATTTCCATTTTCGCCTCCCTTTTTATTCTCTTAATCCAACAAAATTCACGAGGTTTTCAACTCGTCCTTTCTCGATTATTCGTTGTAGGTCCTTGAAGATTTCGTGTATTTGCGTCATGTTTGTGTCTCTTCCGCCGAGTCCGTAGATGTAGTTTACTATGTGTGGGTGCTTTTGTGAGTCGTAAAGTGCGTTGCGAACTTCTTGGAATACTGGTCCGCCGTTTCCTCCGAAGCTCATGCTTCTATCCATTATGGCTATTGCCTTCACGTTTTCAAGTGCTTCAACAACGCCTTTAACTGGGAAAGGTCTAAAGGTGCGCATTCTAAGCAGTCCAGCTTTTACGCCTTTAGCTCTTAGCTCGTCTACAACGCTTTTTACTGTTCCAGCTGTTGAGCCTAAGCAAACTATTCCGATTTCGGCATCGCTGATGTGATATGGCTCTAGTAGTCCATCGCCGTATTTTCTTCCGCTTATTTCTGCATACTCGTCGTTAACTTGGCTGATTATTTTTAGGGCGTTTCGCATGGCTTCTTCTTGCTGGCGTTTAAACTCGAAATAATAGTTTGGCAGGGCTATTGGTCCCATGGTTGTCGGGTTTTCTGGGTCAAGCCTAAAAGGCACGGCTTTTCCCTCATGGTTTACCACCGTTGTGAATTGTCTCACGCCTACAAACTTCTTTACAACGTCGTCTGGAAGGACATGCACGTTTTCCAGCGTGTGGCTTAACGTGAAACCGTCTAATCCAACTATTGCTGGGAGCAAAACTTCTGGGTTTTCAGCTATTTTGAAGGCTTGAATGACGGAGTCGTATGCTTCCTGAGCGTTTTCAACGTAAACTTGAATCCATCCGCTGTCTCTCTGCGCCATGGTGTCGGAGTGGTCGCCGTGAATGTTTAGGGGCGCTGACAAGGCTCTGTTGGCTATTGCCATAACAACTGGCGCGCGGCATCCAGAAGTGACAAAGAGCATTTCGTGCATCAGCGCCAAGCCAGCAGACGCTGAGGCTGTGAAGGCTCTTGCACCAGTTACAGAAGCAGCGAGGCAAGCGGTTAGTGCGCTGTGTTCGGATTCTGTGCATATGAATTGTGTTTCAACTTCGCCGTTTGCAACGTACTCGCTGAATCTTTCAACCATTATTGTTTGTGGCGTTATGGGATAGGCGGCGACAACATCCACGTCCGACTGCTTCACGGCGTAGGCGACAGCCTCGTCTCCGTTTAGGGCTAAAACCTCTTGTTTAACAACGCTTTTCATGTTTTGCATCATCCCCTACTCCAATTTCATTTCTATAGCCTTTGTGGGACACTCGTTTGCGCATATGCCGCATCCCTTACAGAAGTTGAAGTCAAACTCGATGTCGTTTGCCTCTGGCTTCCAGTGTATTGCACCGTCTGGACAAAAGATGACGCATAATAAGCATCGGGTGCACTTTGCTGGGTCCCGTACTGGCTTGTAGGTTTTCCAGTCTCCAGTCAGAAACTGCGTGCTTGGTTTCCAGCAGACGCCTGCTGGAGAGATTTCTTTCCAACCTTTTTCTTTTTGCGTCATTCTGGTTTAGCCTCCTCATAAGCCTCCTTTATTACCGCAAAGTTCTTTTCAGCCACATCCTTTCTGAAACGTTCCTTAACAACTTTTTCAATACTTTCTAAACTTACTACGCCAGTTACACGCGCCACTGCCCCAAGCATCGCCGTGTTCGTTATCGGCATGCCCAAAATTTTTATTGCTATTTCGGTTGCTGGAACAGCCCAAACCTTGCCTTTGTCGGTTTTAAGCATTTTCCTAACCTCTTCAGGGCTGTCTTTTGAATTGACAATAATCATGCCCTTTTCGCTTAACCCCTCAGCAACTGGAACAGTCTTTAAAAGCGTCGGGTCTAAAACCGCAACCACGTCTGGATTGTAGACTGCACAGTGAATCTTTATTGGTTCGCTGCTAACTCTTGTAAATGCGGCTACTGGAGCACCCATCCTTTCTGGACCAAACTCTGGAAATGACTGAACATATTTTCCTTCATGAATTGCTGCTCTCGCCAACAGTTCGCTTGCTGTCCATGCTCCTTGTCCGCCTCTGCCATGCCACCTAATTTCCAAAATTTTCTTCAAATGATTATTCCCCACGAACCTTCAAGCTAATTATAAAATCTAGAATATACATCTTTCTAGTCTGAAATTGGAAAGTTAAACATGAAAATGGCGAACCATAATTCTTAAGTAAAAACTAATCAAAAACTAAAATATTAGATGACGTTGTAAGTATGGAGAAAACCGTGTCTTGCACGGAGAAAAAAACGCTGATAACATGGTAATCTTGACGGCTGACAGGACTCTGATGAGCGATTATCATGCAAACGAGTTTGTAGGTTTCGGCACATGCGCCCCGCCAAATTTTATTCCAAACTGGCTTTACGCTTGGCTCTTTTTCCCACCAATCAGAACAAGAAATGGGATACCAGTAGCGGCCCCATACGGTCTCAGAAAAGTTGAGGCTAAACTATTAAGCGAAGGCTTCAACGTGCTAACAGTGGCGCCGACGCACTTAAAAAACTACATAGGGAAAGCAAAGGTTTTGGGCATACATGTCATGGACCCCTTTGGCTTAGGTCCAGCCTCAAGCACTTTCGCAGCTATCCTAAAGAAAGAGCCATTTCTCGCACAGTATTTCAGAGCGTTGCTGAGCCAAAAAGAAGTTAGAGAAGCGAAAAAGCGTGGATTAAAGATTATAGTTGGCGGGCCGGGCGTTTGGCAGTTCCATTATAGGCCAGGTTTTGTTAGGGAGTATGGCATAGACTGTATAATCGATGGTGAAGCTGAAAACGTTATTGGGAAAATCGTTCACGCTGCCATACATGATGAGCCTTTGCCACAGTATTATGAGGTTAGCGCCAAAGAGTCGCCGAGTTTAGAGGAAATACCCGACATTGTGAATCCGTCGGTTAATGGTTTAATCGAAATTGGGCGTGGATGTTGTAGAGGCTGCGAATTCTGCAGCGTAACGTTAAGACAGTTGCGGTGGTATCCACTCGAAAAAATAACACGTGAGATAGACGTGAATTCGAAGGGCGGAATAGATGGCGTTTGCTTGCACGCAGAAGACGTTATGCTCTTCGGCTCAAAGACTACGTTGCCAAACGATGAAAAGTTAATAGAACTCCATGAACTTGTTGTAAAAAAGTGTGCTGGTTTAAGTTGGAGCCACTGTTCGCTGGCTGCTGTGGCGTCAAAACCAAAACTTTTCGAAAAAGTTTCAGAGATAATAAGGCAAAAACAGCCATGGTGGGGCGCAGAAGTCGGCATAGAAACTGGCTCTGGAGAACTTGCAAAGAAGGTTATGCCCGCAAAGGCACATCCGTTCAACCCAGAACAGTGGCCAGAAATAGTGCGCACTGGAATGGGGCTGATGCATGATAACAAGCTTATTCCAGCATGCACGTTGATTGTTGGCACGCCAGAGGAAACAGAAGATGACATCATAAAAACTATAGAGTTGATGGATGACCTTCGGGACATAACAAGCCTCATAGTTCCACTATTTTTTGTTCCAATGGGAAGGCTGAAAAATGAGGATTGGTTCAAGGAAACCGAAATGACCGAACTCCACAAGGAACTCTTAACAAAATGCCTTCAACACGACTTCTATTGGATAGGCAAACTCATAAACTTAGCATTCACTGGAAGATGGTACGCAGGCATCCTACAACAATTTTACCGAGCATTCGTAAAAATCGTAGAATACAAAGCAAAGAAAAAGGGAATCCGCATACATCACGAAGACTAAACTTAAATACAACAGTAAAACTTCAAATCATGCAGCAAAGCCGCCGTAGCTCAGCTCGGTAGAGCGGCTGGCTGTTAACCAGTCGGTCGTAGGTTCAAGTCCTACCGGC
>JBNAWC010000048.1:0-9322 GCA_049700035.1 Candidatus Bathyarchaeales archaeon | reverse complement strand
CGCTGGGATTTGAACCCAGGATCTCCGGCTCCGCAGGCCAGCGTCCTAATCCATGCTAGACTACGGGCCCGTTTGTGTGCGTGTTAAGAACTTTTGGGTTTTGTGGATAAAAGGGTTTAGTTTTTGGCGTTTAGTGCGCGTTCTAGTGCGTTTATAACGTTTTGTTTGCCCATTGTGGTTATGTATGGTCCTAGTCTTGGTCCTTGTGGTACGCCGATTAGCACTGTGTATAAGGTTTTGAAGAAGTTTGGTGGTTGTATTCCGTGTTTTTTGGCTATGTTGAATATTGAGTTTTGTATTGTTTCGGCGTTTTCTTCGCTTTTGATGGTTTCAATTAGTTCTTTTATTGCCTCCCTTTCTTCTGTGGTTAATTTTATCGTTGTTTCCTTTATTTCCTCGAAGTCCCTTATCCAGTTAAACGCGTATTCAATCCGTTTCCTCAATTTTTCGTCTGGTTCTTGCCCGCGCTGCAAATAGCCATAGCTTCGAAGCTTTTCGATGATGAACTCTTCTTCACGTCCTTTAGGCGCCAATTTAGCCAGAAAAGTTAGAACGTTGTAGGGCACGGTTATTCCAGGTTTTTCTGGAGGTTTCATTGCCCAACAGTATTCGTATAATCCTCGAAGTTTGGCAAGTTCCTTCTTGTCCGTGAGCGTTTTCTTTCCGAAGTACAGATCCTCTAAATAATCAAGTTCGTTCATGTATGATGGAATGTCAGTCACGTCTAGCGTGCGTGAACCAACAAACCTCTTTAGCATAAGCAACATCAGCGATTGCGGCGAACCATACTTGAACCATGTTTGCGGAGTGAAAACCACCCCAGCGGATTTTGAGAGTCTCTTTCCGCTCTTGTCCAGAAACAATTCGTACTTTGCGTGTGCTGGAGGCTCATAATTGAGTATTTCTCGGCATATGCGGTCGTTCACGCGCACAGAATCTGCAACCTCTTTGCCAAAGGCCTCAAATCTAATGTCTAACGCTTTCCAACGAACCGCGAACTCGCCTTTCCAGCTTAGTTTGCCGTCGCCATTACGATAATCTACTTCACCCTTATGCCCGCATCCTTCAAGCCAGCGTCCCTTTACCTCCATTCCTTCGCAAACGTAGAGAATTTTTCCCTCTTTTGGAAGGAACTCGTAAGCTTTTGTTGTGTAGATGCGCCCGCAGTTTTCGCACACCGCAAAGTATGGCAATGCTTCCAAAAACTTTTCCTGTCCAACTTCCTCTTTGACTATTTCGCCGACTTTTTTGGCGTTTAAAAGTATGGTTTTGATTTCTTCGTTGAATAAGCCTCTTCTGTAGACTTCTGTTCCAGACATAAACTTATATTCTATTCCACACTTGTCCATGGCATCCAGGAGAAGCAAAGTCATGTGCTCGCCGTAGCTTTTGTGGCACCCGTAAATGTCTGGAATATCCGTTACTGGGCGTCCAAGATGTGCTTCTAGCGATTTTGGCATGCCAGCGGGCACTTTTCTAAGTCCATCCTTGTCGTCTGCAAAGGCTATGAGTTCTGAATTGTAACCTTGCTCTCTGAGGGCTAATGTTATGGCAAATGACCTTGCAGCGTCACTTAGGTTGCCTATGTGTGGAAAACCTGAGGCAGCTATGCCCATCTCTGTTCTGAGCATGTTTAGGCTTCTGCCTAGTTTTTGTTCGCGCTTGATTATTTCAGTTGCCATTTTGTCGTACCATGTGCCGTGCCCGATTATTTTTTCTTGCACGTTAAATAGCCCTCCCTAGGCATTAATTTAAATATGGAATAAAAATGTTTAAAGTTTGGTCAGTGGGATGTCGCCTTTTATCACCATGCCGCTCGCACCGTCTATGAGCAAGTTGTAAAATTTGCCATTATACTCGTACTTTATAAACCACACTGGAGCATGCAAGTAAACTGTCTGGTTTACTTTAACCTCACTTTTCATTTCGATGATTTTGTCAACATCCTGTTGAATTAGATAGCGGTGATGCTCCTCTATTTGCTGCTTCGCTAGCTCCACCGCCTCATCCTTTTCTATTTCACTGTTAAGAACCTTGGCGAAACCCTCGATTTTTCTGAAGTCATATGGGGTTTTGCCTTCCAGTGGCACGTCATATTCCCTTGTTGGGAAATCTGTCGCCTTCCTCGCCAAAACAAGCCAATTATACGCCTTTTCGATTTTGCCTTCTTTGGTTATGGTTGGAGCTATGCGTTCAAAAATCCCCTTATATTGGCTTTTAACTTCGATGGATACAACCCAAAAGGGCAAATAGACAAGGTTCTTTTCAACGATTTTTGATTTTCTAGCGAGGTCTGGAGGCTTCAGAAAACCGCTGCTCATCCAAACTTTTACTGGTTCTTCGATTTTTGTTTGGTCATACTTGTTTGTCAGCATGGAATGTTCAAAAATGAAGGCTTTTCCAGTTTCTATGACAACAGTGAAGCCGCAGTATCTGCAAGTAGCAAATATTTCACCTGGCTCAAACGGCAATGGCGCACCACAATGTGGACAACTTATCTCCTCAACTATTGCCATTTTAGCTACGCCTTTGCCTTTTCTCTCCTTATTATTTCTCTCGCTACAATAACGCCTGACGCTGATGCTTGAACAAGTCCACGCGTGACACCTGCTCCATCGCCGATTGTAAATAAGTTGCGGATTTTCGTTTCTAGGCAGCTGCTTAGTTGCAGCCTTGAAGAGTAGAATTTCACTTCGATTCCGTAGAGAAGCGTATCCCTTGAATGTATTCCTGGGGCAATTTTGTCTAATGCTTGAAGCATCTCTCTTATGTCTGCTAAGTAACGATATGGCAAAACGAAGCTTAGGTCTCCTGGTGTGGCATTCCTTAATGTTGGAGCGACAACGCTTCTCGCGATTCTTTCTGGCGTTGACCTTCTCCCAGACTCTAGGTCGCCTAGACGCTGGATTATTACGCCTCCGCTGAGTAGGTTCGAGAGACGCGCTAAATATTTGCCATAGGCTATTGGCTCTTTGAAGGGTTCGGTGAAGGATGTGCTAACGAGGATGGCGAAGTTTGTGTTTTCTGTTTTGCGCTCTGCATAGCTTTGACCGTTAACTGTTAAAACGCCGTTATAGGATTCTGTTATTACTTCGCCGTTTGGGGCAACACAGAATGTGCGGACTTGGTCGTCGAAGGATTTGGAGTAGTAAATGAATTTTGGCTCATAAAGCACATTTGTCAACTCTTCCATCACAGAAGCTAGAACCTCTACTCTTATGCCAACATCCACTGGATTATTCAGAGTTTTTAGCCCTAAAGCTTGGGCTTCGGACTGAAGCCATTCGGCGCCGCTTCTTCCAGGGGCTACAATCACGTATTTACCATAATGCTTTTCGCCGTTAACGATTTCGACACCCTCAACAACGCCGTCTTTAACTATTAGCCCTTTCACATCACTTCGCGGTTTAAACTCAATTTTGCCATTTAGCGCCTGGCGCATTTTCACAAGTGTTTGAGCACAGCGCTCAGTTCCCATGTGCCTTATTTTCTGGCGAATCAGCTTCAAACCAGATAAGGAAGCCTTACGCTCAATCTCATCCACCTTTTCAACGTCTGTTCCGTACACGTTTTCGGTAGCGCCAAATTTCAAGTAAACCTCATCCACATAATTCACGAGTTCCTCAAGCTCCTTGTTGGAAACGTACTGGTTTAGCCACCCGCCAACTTCGGTTGACAATGTCAGTTTGCCATCGCTGAAGGCTCCAGCGCCACCCCATCCAGAAAGCAGGAGGCATGGCTCGCAGTTTACGCATTCAAATCCACGGCTTGCGGGACATTTCCGTTTGCTGATGTCTGGTCCTCTGTCCAACATTAAAATGTTAAAGTCACCTTTTCCAACAAGCTCTAGGGCTGAAAATATCCCAGCTGGACCAGCGCCGACAATTATCACGTCATATTTCAAGTTGCTGTTCACCTTGAAACCCAAAACTAGATGTAACAACCAGAATATATTTTTAGCGAATCTCTAAAGCCGCAGAAATGTTAATGGCTATTTGGACTGCGTGCGATGGGGCACGAGACACAAGAACTTGAGGGTTTTGTTACCATCATTTTTGAACTGGTGCTTCTCGTTTGGAGGAACAAAAACAACATAGCCAGCCTTAAGTCTCCTTTCGCCTTCAGCTCCAACAACAACACCTTCGCCTTCCAATATGAAGACTTCATGTTCCCATGGGTGACTGTGCAGTGGACTGCAACCTCCAGGTTCCATCTCAAAAAGCCTCATGGCGAAGTTTGGGGCGCCAATTTCCTTTGTTATTAACCAGCGGATTTTCAGCTTTGAAGCTCCTTCTTCTTTGGCTTCTTCTACTTTAACTTCTTTGTAATGGAAAATTTTCATGTAACTTCACCCTTGTTTTGTCTATTTTTACTTTATTTCCCCTATTTTATGTTGATTAGTCTTTTATGGCTTCCAGAAGACTCATGACGTTCCAGAGCTTTACCCTTGTGTAAGGGGGCATGTTTGGGTCTTGCAGAATCTCGTCTATAATTGATATTGCGTTTGAAGCTCTGACCGCGGGCGAGTATTCGGTTGTCTGCAATGCGTTCATGGAGTCCTTTGCGGCTCTTCTGATGTTTCTTGGGGTTGTGTTGTCTTCTGAAACTTCTCCGAGAACAACTAACGCTTGTTTTATTCTTTCCTCGTATTCTTCCAGCTTTTTCTTTCGAACCAAAGCTGCCACCCTCTAAACCCTAAAGTAATCAAGTTATTAATAGCTTTTACACTATTCTATGAAGGGAGGCAATAAGCATTGCCACACGAAGACATAGAGGAAGAACATATAAAACGTATGGCAGACCTTCTTCGCCAAGGCTCAACACTAACCGATTTAGCATGTCCAGCATGCGCATCCCCACTCTTCAAATTAAGAAGCGGTGATTTATGGTGCGCGAAATGCGAGAAAAAAGTCATAGTGGTGAAAGAGGGAGAGGAACCAGCAAAAGTTGCAAGTTCGATGGTTTTAGAAACACTTGAAGCAACCATTTTGGCAAAGGTGCAAGAAATTCAGAACAAAATGCAACATGAAGAGAATGTTGATGAACTGCAAAAGTTAAGCAAAGCGCTTGCAGATTTGTTGGAGAACCTTGAGAAAGTGAGAAGAACAAAGAGGATTTAGTAGGGCGAATTGTTTTATGGCTCTTGGATTTTTTGAAAATTTCCCAGAAAATGTTCACGAAACAGCGGCTTTCACTACAACATTATCATGCAAAAGGCTTCAACAAACACTAATCCAAACACTAAGCAAGCTAAATGGGAAAAATTTAAGGTTAGAAGAGGCTGCAGATCCATCAATTCCACAATGCACCATAATTTTTGAGTTTGGAATTGCGGAGGCTAACAGCTTCACGTATTTAGGCGATGATGAAATGAACAAAGTGTTGAAAGCCATCAGCAATAAACCTTTTCAAGTAGTTGACGTGTATTGTGCGGTGCGTTATTATAGATGGCAAAATGAAAAGAAGACTCCGCTAAGGTTTGATTACTACATGCTTCGCTTCATATTTGGTAAACGAGTGCTTGAAACACTGGTTTTTCATGAAAGAGGACCAAGATACGTAACTCCAAACGACATAATAAATTTCATAACAAACAAAGTCAACGAGGCGTTTTCCAAAAAAGTTTTAAGGCCACTTACATCGCCTTAAACTTCCTATTTAGAGCTTTTAACACAACATCTAAAACATTTTTGGCAACATCAGCCTTAGGCTTATTTCCATCTACCAGAACAAGCTTGCCAGATTCCACAAATTTCATGTAAACCTCACGTACTTTCCTCTGCGTTTCCAGATTTTCCATAACAGACTTTCTTGGTTTGACACGCCCAATTGCCACTTCGGGTTCAACATCAATAAAAAGCGCCAAATCCGGCATAATCGCATGCCCATTCACCTTCTCAATCCACTCTAAATCTAAGCCAGCAGCACCTTGGTAAGCCAATGAAGAAAACACATAACGGTCAGAAACAACCACCATCCCAGTTTTTAGGGCAGGAATAACCTCACGCTCAAGATGTTCAAAGCGGTCAGCGGCAAAAAGCAAAGCTTCAACAACAACAGAAGCCCGTTGACTTCCATGCAAACAGTATTGCTTAATGAATTTTCCAATTTTGCCTCGACTAGGCTCCGCGGTGTACACCGCATTATATCCCGCCTTTCTCAAGGCTTTCACAAGAAGCTTCGCCTGAGTTGTTTTTCCGCAGCCATCTAAGCCTTCAATACAAATGAAAACTCCCTTCATCCCATCAACTCTTTTACGGTTTAAGAGCATTAGGCATTATAAGAATGAAGTTACATTAAATAATTGCTCTAAGCGGGAGATTACCGCAAAATGCCTAAAAACTATTGGGGCGAAATAAAAGACCCAGTTCACGGCTACGTCTACATAACAGAAATGGAAAAGGAAATCATAGACTCCTATCCAGTTCAGAGAATGCGCAGACTGCGCCAACTTGCAGGCGCCGAATATGTTTATCCGGGCGCAAACCACACACGCTTTGAACATTCAGTCGGCGTCATGTACCTAGCGGGAAAGGTTGCTGAAAACCAGAACATCGCTCAAAAAATAAACGAAGAAGAAGCTGAAATGGTTAGAATTGCAGCTTTGCTTCACGATGTTGGACATGGACCCTTTTCGCATGTTTTTGAGCATTTACTTGATAAAAAGCTGGGAAAAACCCACGAGGATTTAACCAGATGGATCGTGACAAACAGCGAGTTGAAAGATTTACTTAGCAAGTATGGACACAACCCCAAAGACATCGGTAACCTAGCCACGGGTGTTCTTCACAAGCCAAAGAAAACTTTTCTTGACCAGATAATAAGCAGCGCCGTAGACGTGGATAAACTTGACTTTGTCGTTAGAGACACACATCACACTGGCGCCGAGTACGGTTACATTGATGTTTTCCGCCTAATACACGCATTAGACGTTGTCGACGGAAACCTCGCAGTAGACATAGGCGCTTTATCGGCACTCGAATCCCTAATAATTGCGAGGATAGAATCCTTCAAAAGCATATACTTCCACCGCGTTGGAAGAGCAGCACAAATAATGTTGGCAATCGCAATGGAAAGAGCCAATGGTGAACTCGGACTATCTGATTTTAAAAATGCAGAAGAATACCTAGCCATGGATGACTACACGGTTTGGGCTAAACTGAAAAACTGCAAAAAGTCAAAAGATATAATTGAGAACCTTGAAAGGCGAAAGATGCTGAAATGCGCCTACGAGAAAACCTTCTATGAAAAGGACATCATGATTTCAAACGTTTTCCGTCAAGAATCCCATAGAAAACAACTGCAAGAAGACATCGCAAAGAAGGCGGGAGTTGAAACAGAAGCAGTTATAATAGACGTACCGACAGTTCCATCGGTTCCCTATCACCATGCAGCTCTAATGGAACCAATGGAAATTCCAATATCCTACAAAACAAGAGAAGGTGAAAAAACCCCGCAGAAACTAAGCGAAACATCCAAGATTTTTGAAGTCTTAAAGGGCTTTATGAACATACTTCGCGTTTACACGGATGAGAAAAACCGAGAAAAGGTGGGCATTGCCGCAGCCAAGATTTTAGGTGAAACCCCCACAACTGTAAAAATATCATATTAGCGTTGGGCGAGTATATCATGCAACCAATAACGCTAAGAGGCAGAAAAATTGTTGAAGGACATTGCATAGCAGAAGCTTTAGTGTCAAAAAAGCCAATAAGTTTCCTCGGTGGGGTTGACCCAGCAGACGGCAAAATTATAGAGAAAAATCACGATTTGTGCGGTGAATGCATAAAAGGTAAGGCATTATGTTTTCCGCATGGACACGGCTCAACAGTGGGCAGCTATATCCTATACGCTCTTGCAAAGCGAAACATGGCGCCAAAAGCAATAATAAACCAAATTGCAGACCCAGTCGTGGTTGTCGGAGCCATAATCGCAAATATCCCGATGGTTGATAAGATTGACATTACAAAAATAGAAAGTGGCGATTTGCTGGAAGTCAACGCGACGAGAGGACTTGTAAAAGTCATAAAAAGAAAGGTGAAATAAACTTAAATGTACCTCACAAAAGAGGAAGAACGCGTATACAACGGAGAATTCGGCTGGGCAAACCAAGTATGCATGAAAATCCTTGTGCGTCTAGGCGAACTCTTCGGCGCAGATAGGCTTATTCCTATAAGCTCAGCACACGTTTCAGGAGTATCATACAAAACGCTGGGGGACACGCCAACCGAATTTTTGAAGGCACTAGCAGAATCCAACGCGAAAGCAAAAGTGAAAGCAACAACGAACCCCCACAGCATTGACAAAAAGCATATCAGTGCAAGAATTCCCGAAGAAATAATTCAAAAACAGTTGACAATAACAAAAACTTTTGAACAAATGGGATTTAGAAATTCCTTAACGTGCACTCCATACTACTTGGAAAAACCAAAACTTCACGCACATATGGCATGGTCTGAATCCTCAGCAGTCGTATACGCCAACTCAGTTTTAAATGCATGGACAAACCGTGAAGGTGGTCCAAGTGCACTTGCAGCAGCCATAATAGGGAAAACGCCAAACTACGGCATCCACAAAGTTGAAGAACATAAACCAAAAGTTCTGGTAACATTAAACGCGAAACTCAAAAGCGAAACTGATTTTGGCGCGTTAGGAATTTTTCTAGGCGAAATTTTAGAAGACAAAATTCCAGCAATAAAGGGTTTAGAAAACGCCTCAAAAGATGACCTAAAACAGTTAAGCGCCGCCATTGCATCAACGGGAATGGTCAACATGTTCCACTTTTACAACGAAAAAATGTCAAAAGAAAAATTTGAAAAAATAGATGTAGACAGAAACGACCTAGCAAAAGTGAAACAAAAATTAACAACTGCCTCAACAAAAAAGCCAGATTTAGTCTTTATAGGCTGCCCCCACTGCTCACCGAACGAAGTTAAACGAATCGCAAATTTAATTGGCGATAATAAGGTCAGAAATGGCTTGGAATTTTGGGTTTGCACATCACAATACATCAAAGAAAAAGCTGGAAAATATGCAAACAAAATAGAAAGGCGTGGAGGCAAAATAATCACAGACACATGTGCAGCCGTCACATGGACAGAAACACTTGGAATAAAAACAATAATGACCAACTCGGCGAAAACTGCACACTACGCACCAACACTAAACAAAGCAGACGTAACACTCACATCACTAGAAGAGTGCGTAAAAGCAGCATTAAAAGAATAAGGTTTATCCGAAAGAGAAAATATTTGCATGATGCCAACAGCAAACAAGCTCCGGTAGTATAGCCCGGTCAAGTATTCCGGCCTTTCGAGCCGGAGAC
>JBNAWC010000047.1:0-9351 GCA_049700035.1 Candidatus Bathyarchaeales archaeon | reverse complement strand
GTTTCTCATCAGTTGGTTGGCTTATTAGTGGTTTAATGTTGATGATTATGGGTGCATTTGGGTTTTCAGTTGTGTATTTTCTAAGAAAAGCCTTAGCTAGTATAAATGAAATGGAGAAGCTTAAAAAGGAGTATTGTTGGTAGTTTTAAGCAAGGGTATTTAGGTATGAAGAAAAAGATTAAGAAACAAATGAAACCTTAATAATTTTAGGTCTTCTCTTGAGCATTATCCAAATTGTGATGCCTTTTTTCGCTGAAAGAGTTGTTTACATTCAACCAGTTAGGGAAGTATGGCTTCCGACCCTATATGATTATCATACAAATGTTGGTACTCAAATCAAAATCTCAGCTTCAGTTACTCTAGTAATCGAAAGAACCGATGGCACAGTAGAATATCTAGAAGGGAAATCCACTAGTTTATAGATAAAGTTAAGTCTAAAACTGCTTTTCTTTTCAATTAAAGTTTGGAGAATTAAAAATGAGCGGAGGAGAAGCGTTTTCTGGTTATAGGGGTGAAGCTTTAGAAGCCATTAAAAAGGCTAATGCTAAAATTGGCGATTTAGTGCACATAACAAGGGACGGCGAAGTTTACGAGGGAATCCTTATTCCGCGTTCTGAGTATGGCGATGAAAAGCACATCGTCATCAAACTTAAAAGCGGCTACAACATCGGCGTCCGCATAACACCAAACACGCGAATAGAACGCATTGGCGAAGGCGCAAAACCAATCTTTGTTCCACAACCACTTCCACAACAAAAACCAGAACTTCCACGCATAGCCATAATCAGCACAGGCGGAACAATCGCAAGCCGCGTCGACTACCGCACTGGCGCTGTTCGCCCCGCCTTATCGGCAAGCGACTTATACAGCGTAGTTCCAGAACTATCCGACATAGCCCAAATAGAAGCTGAAATCCTATTCAGCATATTCAGCGAAAACATAACAGCAAAACACTGGACGCAAATAGCCGAAGCAGCAGCCAAAAAAATAACGGAAGGCGTTGACGGCGTAATAATTGCACATGGAACAGACACAATGGCGTACACAGCAGCAGCCCTAAGCTTCGCACTGCAAAACCTACCCATACCAGTAATCCTCGTCGGCTCGCAGCGCTCAGCAGACCGCCCAAGCTCAGACGCAGCCACAAACCTAATAGGCGCAGCCACAGCCGCGGCAAAAGCGCCATTCGCAGAAGTAACAATAGCCATGCACGAAACACCTTCTGATACCGCCATAGCCATACACCGCGGAACAAAAGTGCGCAAGTGCCACACAAGCAGAAGAGACACATTCAAATCAGTGAACACAACGCCAATAGCCCGCATACAAAACCAACAAATAACAATGCTAACAAACGATTACACGCCAAGAGACAAAACGCGAAGGCTAACGCTAAAACCAAAATTCAACGAAAAAGCAGCGCTAATAAAATTCTATCCAAACATGAACCCAGCCATAATCGACTGGTACGTAGAAAACGGGTATAAAGGCATAATCCTCGAAGGAACAGGACTAGGCCACGTGGGCAAATACTGCTTCGAAGCCATCAAAAACGCAATAGAAAAAGGCGTAACAGTCGCTATGGCTTCTCAATGCATCTGGGGACGCGTAAACATGAACGTATACGATACTGGACGCGACCTACAAGCAATAGGCGTAATACCGCTTGAAGACATGCTCTCAGAAACAGCCCTAGTAAAACTCATGTGGATTCTCGGGCAAACACAAAACCCAGAAGAAACAAAAACGCTGCTGAAAACAAACATTGCTGGCGAATTCTCGCCGCGGACACTACCAGAAGAAACCGCGCCATAAGGAGAGTGCCGCCAACATGGAAGCAAACTACAAACAAGTCGGATTAAAAGTCGGCTTGGAAATACACCAACAACTCGACACCAAAACAAAGCTATTCTGCAAATGCAAAACAGAACTGTTCAAGGGCGAACCAGAAATCACCTTCATAAGACGCTTAAGACCAACGCAAAGCGAACTCGGACAAATAGATCCAGCAGCCTACTTCGAATTCCAAAAAGGAGTAAAAATCCTCTACGAAGCAAACCGCGAAACCTCATGCCTCGTCGAAATGGACGAAGAGCCACCGCACCCGCTTAACATGGAAGCCGTCGAAACCGCCCTAACAGTGGCGCTTATGTTGAAGGCAAAGCCAGTAGACGAAATCCACGTAATGCGCAAAACAGTAATAGACGGCTCCAACACAACGGGTTTCCAACGCACATGCGTCATAGCCCTAAAAGGCGAAATAGCCACAGGCGAAAAAACAGTTCCAATAGAACACGTAAGCCTAGAAGAAGACGCAGCCCGAAAAATGGGCGAAGAAGAAGGCAACATAATACGCTACCGCATAGACCGTTTGGGCATACCATTAATAGAAATCGCAACCGCCCCAGTGATAAACACGCCGAAAGAGGCAGGAGAAGTCGCACTGGCAATAGGAAGAATCCTAAGGGCTACGGGAAAAGTAAAACGCGGACTAGGCACAATAAGACAAGACCTAAACATCTCCATAAAAGATGGCGCGCTAACAGAAATAAAAGGCGTACAAGAACTCGAACTCCTACCGCTAGTTGTAGAATATGAAGTGCAACGCCAACTAAACCTAATAGAAATAAGCAAAGAACTGCAAAAAAGAGGAGCAAAACCAGAAACGCTAAAAGAGGAATTCTTTAACGTAACAAAAGTTTTCGAAAAAACAAAATGCAAAGTAATCCGCAAAGCCCTAGACAAAAAACAGCCAGTCCTAGCCGTAAAACTACCAAAATTTAACGGACTCCTAAAACGCGAGCTGCTACCAAACTTCCGACTGGGAACGGAAATGGCTGACAGAGCGCGATTCTGGGGAAGAGTAGGCGGAATATTCCACACAGACGAAATGCCATCCTACGGAATAACAAACGAAGAAATAGAAAAGCTCAAACAAACAGTAAACGCCAACCTAGAAGACGCCATAGTCTTCGTAGCAGACGCGCCAGAAAACGCCAAAGACGCCCTAAAGGCAGTCGTGGAAAGAGCAAAAGAAGCCATAAAAGGCGTGCCGGAAGAAACAAGAGCTGCAAACCCAGATGGAACAACACGCTACATGCGCCCAAGACCAGGCGCGGCGAGAATGTATCCAGAAACAGACATACCGCCAACACAAATAACAAGTGAAATACTGGAAAAAATTCGCGCTGCATTACCAGAACTTCCAGAACAGAAATTTGAGCGCTTAATGAAGCAGTATAGGCTCAACCAGAAACTTGCAAGGCAAATAATGGATTCGGAACACGGTGAACTATTTGAAACAATAGTCAATGAAAGCAGCGTTGCGCCAACAACAGTCGCAGTTTTCCTAACAGAAACCATAAAAGCGCTGAAACGCGACGGCGTCGAAACAGAAAAGGTCACAGAAAACAAAATAAGAGAAATTTTTAGGCATGTTGGCGCTGGAAAACTGGCAAAAGAAGCAATAAGCGAAATCTATGTTTGGCTTTCAAAAAACGAAGAAAAAACCGTAGAAGAAGCCATAAACGCGCTTGGCTTCAAGACGCTCTCAGAAGCCGAATTAACAGTGCTTGTCGAAAAAGCACTAACGGAAAATGAAAAACTCATACGCGAAAAGGGACAAGAAAGCTTCGGCGCCCTAATGGGAATACTAATGCAAAACTTAAGGGGCAAAGCTGACGCGGCACAACTAAGCAGGATATTAAGGGAAAAGCTTAAAGAAAAATTAGGATGAAAGGCAGCTTTTTCACTTGGCATCTTTCACTTCAATAAGCGCTGGATACTGCGCCTTTATCTGTTCACCACAATATGGGCACATCTTAAACTCTGGAAGAAGAGGTTTTCCACATGCTGGACAAAGTATTGGAAATTTAACATTCTCCTCTATCCTCTTGACCTCACGCTTCAAAGCTCCAACTTCAACCTTAACCTTTTCCATAAGCTCCTTCAAGGGCTGAATCTCCTTCACTTCAGCTCTTATGTTATATATTAAGTCCCTAACCTGCAATAGCACTTCATTGCTTGCCTCAATTGTTTCATTCATCAAATCTATAACTTCACTCTTGTCTTCAACAAGCTGTGTTTCAACAGCGCTCTGCTTTTTCGCGTCTGAAAGTATCTTGTTTAGAAAAGCGTCAACTGGGTTTTCGAAGGCTATTGTGCATGTTATTCCCCAAAGCGTGAAAGCGGAGAAGAGGCTTATCCAAAAATACGCTGCGGGAGTTAGCATCTGCAGTTTTTCGCCTATGAATGGGTAGAGGCTTAAAAGCCTAATTTCGCCGTTAAAAAGCAAAACGGATATTGCTTCGATTAGGTGCGCTGAGGCGATGATTGTTAGTGAGCTGAAAATCCAAACGAGTATTGCCTTTTTAACCAAGCAGATTCCTCTGTTTTGGGGTTGGTGCGCTACTTAGAACTAGAGTATATTAATATTTAATATGCTATTTCCTTTTTCGACATATATCAGAATGCGATACGTAAAATCTAAATGCACATGCGAGCATCATTATAAGGGCGGTGGGGATGAGGGTTGCATTGTAAGGGGAAGGATGGTCAAGGGTTTTTTGCGTTGCGTTTTAGGATTGGCGAGTATGAGGTTGAAGTGAGTGGCACACGCGAGGAGGTTTTGGAGACGATTGAGGATTTGCCGAACTTAATCGTTAATGTTCAGAAGGCTTTTGAAGGTTTAAAGCCCAAGACAGTGGCTAAACTGACGGTGAAGGCGGAAGCGAAGGAAGAGCCAACACTGCAGAAGTTTCCAAAAATTGTCCGAACTGAGAAATGCGACGAAGCCATTTTGAAAATCCTTGAGTCTGACTGGGGGAAGTGGCGTCCACGCACCATAGAGGAGTTGCGCGGTGCTTTGGAGGCTAATGGGTTGAGTTTTTCTGGGAAGGTTTTAAGTGGGGCGCTTTTTGGGCTTGTTAGGAAGGGGGTTGTTAGGCGTTGGAAAACGGATGCTGGTTACGTTTATATCCTAGCCGAGAAGGAGGCATTAGCCCGTAGCGGAGGAGGGGAAAGCCTATGAAGAGGATTGAGGCGCGTATAAAGACGCAGTTCGGCGAAATAGTTGTTGAGGGCGATAGTCCGCAGGAAATTCTTGAGATGCTTGAGGCTATTCCAGAGAATTTTATGGACAAAATCTCAACGCTTGTTTCGAGCAAGGTTGTTCCTTCGAAGGCGCAGTTGAAGGGCATCATTGAATACACGACAGAGGGTCCAGTGATTGTTGCACGTGAAAACCTAACGCATTATGAGGCTATTGGGCTTGTTTTGTATGCTTCTGATGATAGGCGGAACACGGCGGCGCAGATAACCAAGCTTTTGGAGTCTAGCGGAATCAAGTGCATGGTTCCAGCGAGGCTTAATGAGATGACTAAGCGTGGTCAAGTGTATAAGCCAGACCCGAATAAGCCTGAATTTAAGCTGACTGTTCAGGGTGAAAGATGGATTGAGGATGAGGTTTTGGCTAGGCTTCGGGGTAAGATGGGTTGAGCGGAGAAAACAAAACGTTAACAGTGCACGTGAAGTATGGTGATTTGGAGAAAACGTTTGTTGGCAGTTTTGAAGAGGTTTGGCTCAGCGTAAACAGGTTTTTCAGCGAGTTCGTTCCCTCTTTTGAGATTTCTAAGAGGCTTAGGTTGAACGTTGATTTGCAGTTGCTTGTCAAGGACTGTGAGGGGATTATTGGCTTCTCTAATGAGGGTGCGAATCTGCTTGTTTCGAAGGATAGGCTTACGGACAATGAGACTTTGTTGTTGTGGCTTCTTGCCTATTATGTTGGTTTTCAGCTTGGTTTAGTTGGTAGTGATGCTGCTTCTAAGGAGGATTTGCAAGTGAGGCTTGGAAAAAGCGCAAAAATTACGAGTACGCGTTTGGGTGAGCTTGTTAAGGGTCAGTTAGTTGCGAAGACCGCTGATGACAAGTATAGGCTTACGACTTTTGGTGTTGTGCAAGTGCAGAAGGAAGTATTGCCGAAAGTTAGGGCTAAATTGGCGGTTAAGAGTTAATTCTACTCGCTTTTTGATAAATATTCTATTAGCGCCTTGTGGATTAGTGGTTTGCCGTCTTTCAGCGGGTAAGCGTATGGCAAGTAGATTGAGTGGTGTTCGTTTAGTTTTATGGTTAATCCTTTCTTTATTGGGATTTCCTCAAGCCTAAATCCTTCGCTTACAAGTTTAGCCATATAAACTGCGCCGTCGATTGCAAACTGGCTTTTTCCGATGTTGCGCGCTATTGCCTCTGGGCAACGGTTTGTTATAAAACGTTTTGTTCTTCCCTTTGGCGGGTTGTCGCCTAAAATTCCGCCGATGACAACGGCTTTTTTGTTTGTTAGGTCTTCTGGTTTAAGCGGCAATTTTGCTTTTGGGTCTAGGATTACTATTTCTTTTGGGTTGTAGATTTCGGCAAAGCTTTGTTCTTTTACTGTTCCGAGGCTTGAGAGTTTGGCTTTGTCCGTTTCGTTTTTAACATTTGTGAATATTAGGCGGTTTTTGCCGACGATTTCTGAAGTGTGCGTGTATTCTATTTGTAGCCATGTGCTGATTTCTGGTTCTAGGTGTTCGACGACGAATTTTAATGTATTTTTGGCGTAGTTTTCAGCCAATAGCGACTAGCCCCCTCTAGATTTTCAGTTTTCACTTCAGAAAGGCTTCATAAGTCTTTTATCCTTTGAAGGCGCACACGATAAGCGTGTGGGTGTTATGAAAGCCAAATTTACTTATGTTGGTATAAGAGTTTTGGACATGCAGAAATCAATTGATTTTTACACGAAGTTTTTGGGTATGAAAATTTTGGACAAAAGCAAAATTGAGAAGACAAAGGGCGAGGTGGCTGTTCTGCAGTGTCCAGAAGGCGGCTTAATATTGGAGCTAAACTATTACGAGAAAGACAGCCCGTTTAACACGGAATACGTTGTTGGCGAGGGACTTGACCACCTAGCCTTTAAGGTTGAAGACCTTGACAAGGCTTTGCAAGAGGCGCGACAATTGGGCTATAACGTAGTTCTTGAGATGAAGACAAAAGAGGGAAGATGGGCTTACGTTGAAGACCCAAACGGCATATGGATAGAACTATTTTAGGGTTTGAGCGTTTACTGGGTTATTTTCTCTAGTTCTTTTAGGAAGTGTTCGTATTGTTTTATGCCTATTTGCCAGAACTCTTTAGTGTTTACGTCGAAGCCTGCAATTTTTCCGATTTCCACTGGGGATATGCTGCTTCCCGCTGAAAGTATCTTTTTCATTTTTGGAACGAAGGCTTTTCCTTCTTTCATGTATTTCTGGTATAGTGCGTAAACGAAGAGTTGCGCGTAAACGTATGGGTAATTGTAAAATCTGAAGTTTGCCATGTAATAATGCGGGGTTATACTCCACTCCGAAAGCATCTCATTAAACCATTCAACAGTGTCGCCGTAGGCTTTGTCTCTCGCGGCAACCCAATACTTACATATTGTTTCATGGTTTAGGTATTCTCCGCGTTTTATAGCTTCATAAATCGACTGTTCAAACCATGCGCGGGAAGTCACGCTGAAAATCACGCGTCCAGCTCCGTCGAGGATTCTGCATAAAACCACCTTTTTCTCCATGTCCGTTTTCGCTTCTTTAAGCAGCAAGTCAGTAAGCAGCAGCTCGCCGAATATTGAGGCAGTTTCAGCCACAACCATCGGCACCCTAGAGTTTAGAATCGTTTGACTTCTGTAACAGTAATAGTCGTGGGTTGCATGCCCAAGCTCATGCGCCAAAGTGTAAAGGTCATTAAGCCTTCCGTTAAAGCTTTGAAGCACGTAGGCTGTTTTGCCATTGAACCATCCAGCGCAGAAGGCGCCGTGCTGCTTGCCATACCTCGGCGTTGCATCAATGTGTCTCCGCTGGAACATGTCTTTTACGGCGAAAGCGTAGTCTTCGTCAAAGCTAGCGTATGCGCGGATAACGAGGTCTTTTGCCTGTTCAAACGTGAATTTCATATCTGGAGCGTCTGGCAAAGGCGCAAGTATGTCGTGACATCCAAGCTTTGGCAGCCGCATCAACCTTGCCTTAAGCCTCAAATAGCGCTGGTATGTGCCAACGTTCTCTTCAACAGCCTTGAAAAGGTTGTCTATTGTTTGCTGGTCCACATCGTTGGTTATCAGGCTGGCTTCCATCGGCGAAGAATATTTTCGCCATTCGCACACGCTTAGCCAGTCGTTGCAAATATTGCGAAAAGCAGAAGCGAAAATTTCGCCGTCCTTTCCGACAAGTCCAAAAACCGACTTGTAAGCAGACTCGCGTGTAGCCCTATCTGGATGCATAAACAATCCGTAGGCTGCTCCGAAGGGCAAAAGCTTCTTTTCGCCTTCAACCATCACTTCAAACATTCGCGTGTTAAGCCACTTTGCCTGGAATTCTTCCCAAGCGTAAACGCCGAACTGGTCCTTGTCGATTATGAGTTTTTCTTCAGTTTCTGAAAGCCTATGTGGAACATTCCTCCGCAGTTTCTCAAGAAAATGCCTATAATTCGCCAACACTGGGTCAGCAATAAGCTCGGGCTTTTTGTAGACTAGATTGCCAACTTCAAGCTCAAAGAAGGCTAAAAGTTTGCCCAACTCCGCCTCTAACTTCATAACCTTGTCATGAAGTGTCTGAGTTTCTGGCAATGTCATGTTGGCTGAAAAGGAAAGGTCGGAGAACAATGTTATGTCTCTTAACCTAGCCAAATAGGCTTCGTACTCCCGAAGGCACGTTAGCAACTCTTCAGCTGTGAACTCGCCGATTCTTCCGCGATATTTTTCCGCAAAAGCTTCCGCCATCGCCGTTACTTTTTCCATGGCTTTCTCCACAGAAGGGTCTGACGGACTTGGAAAGATTTCGGACAAATTCCAAACAACTTCACTTTCAGACATGACAGTTCACATCCAAACACAGAACACAAAAATAAGCATTAACACAATTTAAGCCTTAAGAGAGAATTTTCAACTGTTAAACTGAATATCCTCCATTTTCAGCTCACGTCATGGTGGTGGTCTTTTTTGTGCGTATTGGTATCTGCGTAGTTTTCCTTCGCGTGTTAGTACGCCATCCTTTACTAGGTCTATTAGGGCGTGGGCAACAGCCGTTCTATCGTAGTGGAATCCGCGTTTTGCCATTTCTTCGTGGACTTCGCTTAGGGTTTTGGGCGCGGCGAACCATCCTTCTTCCCATAGTTTTTGTATTAGGCTTTTGCATGTTTCTGCGCGTGGCGGCGCTGCTACGCGTTCTGTTATTAGTGGGGCTTGTTTCATTTTTTCTGTTACTGTTGAGAGTATGCGGTCTACTGCTGTTTGCAGTTGGTCTTCTTGGCATTCTATTTCGAATTCTATTTCGCCTATTCGCATTT
>JBNAWC010000046.1:296-9354 GCA_049700035.1 Candidatus Bathyarchaeales archaeon | reverse complement strand
GGCCTTTTGCACGTACTTGCATGGTGTTGTCTGCTGATAAATTATTTATGTTGAAATAGCAATTATTTTTTGGAGATGGAAGTTTGGGCGAAGAAAAAGTTGTCGAGGTTGGGCATGTCACGCATTTCTTCTCAAAAATTAGCGTTGCGGTTGTTGAGCTTACTGCGCCGTTGGCTGTTGGAGACCGCATAGCAATTAAGGGTCCGACAACGGATTTTGAACAAGTTGTGGAATCGATGCAGATAGAACATAAGAATGTTCAGAGGGCCGAGGCTAGACAAAGCATAGGTTTAAAGGTTGCTCAACGCGTAAGAGAAAGGGACGTTGTTTACAAGAAGCTCTAGTGCCTTTGCCTTTTTCCTTTCTTTCCTTTGCCGTTGATTTGCCAGCATAATCGTTGTCTGTGTAAGTGTATTTGGGTTACATACAAAGGCTTACCATCAAAGCCCAATATTCGCCATTCTGATTGAAAATGCATTCATTAAATGCCTTCAGCAAAATCCTCGCTATACTTGCCTTTTCGCTTATGCTGGTTATTGGCAATATCCCATTCACATCGAATGAACGTGGAAGTCAAGGGAGCTATGCGCGCGAAAGTGGAAATCAAAGCGAAAGCGAAGGTGTGCGTGAATTTGTTTTCTTTGATGATTATGAGGGTTGGATAGAGAGCGGTTATGTGCAGTACGGCGAGTTTTCTGCGAATAAGTCCTTTACTGCGGAGGTTGTTGTCGGCGCTGGAGAACGCTACGAGAATATTCAGGACGCGTTAAATGATGGCTACCTATGCCTTTATTTGAAGAAGCAGAGGTTCGAGGTAAGCGAGCCAATAGTTCCGCCGCAAGATGATTTCTACATTATTGGAAGTGGTGCTGAAATTGTGGCAGTTCAGCCCATGACTGCGGTTTTTGATATTCGACATGTTAGATATGCGCACTTCGACGGTTTATTCATAAACGGTAACGGATTAGCCCAAAAGTGCATAGAAGCCTCGCGAACCCCAAGCCAAGTGCCAGTCCACCAAATTCGCAACTGCAAAATTTGGGGCGCAACACTAGCCAATGTAGATTACACTGGATGCGAAGACAGCCTAATATTTAACTGTTGGATTGATGGGCGAAAGGACACAAGCGAGCCGCCATCGACCGTTACTGCCTACGGCGTGAAAATTGGCGAGTTCGGCGACGGCTATCGCACTGGCGGACAAGTAAACCTAATCCATTGCCTAATGGGCTTTCATAGGAGGGCAGACGTATTCGCAAAGAATGTTGCCCAACTTAAACTGTTGAACTGTCTCTTGTCAAGCAAGAGCATGTGGAGCACCGAGTTCGAAGCACAAATAATCGTTGAGGGTGGAACTGGCGAAAACCCGCTTATGCCAACATTGGAGCTGACAAACTGCTGGGTTGAAAACGGACAAGGGGGCAACGTTCCAAACATACTGATAAGAAACCGTCCAATGTCAAGACTCACCGTAATAGGCGGAATGTTCTACACGGACAATAGCCCAAACATCTACAGCGAACTGAATCCATGCGCAGAAACAATAACACTAATAGGCGCACTATTTGAGCAGAACATCCAATACAAAGGCTTTAACGTTGTTGTTCCAACGCAGAAGCTCATTTCAATAGGAAACATCTACAACTGGAACGGGATAGACAAATCGAACGTCACAACATACATAATTTACGACAAGAACGATGCGCACATGGAAACAAGCGAACCTTAAACCAAGCCCAAGAAACATGCTATCGAAAATAACATTTTTTGGCGCAAAAACACACCAATACGAGCCTATCCCCTCTAGGTTTTTACAAAATCCTCCTATAATCACTTTCACATTTTCCAGCAATAATATAAGGGCTGCTTCAAAAATCATGGGATTATTTCGCAGCCATTATAGCGCATGAATTCAAAATCTTCGCGTTTAACTAGTCCATTTTTTATTAGACTTTTTATTTTTGGAATTTCCGCTGAAACAGCGTCTATGAGATTTTGTACGGTTTTGCAGACTTCTTTGTAGGCGTCTTTCCAACGCTTTGTTATGTTTGCGTAGAGGCATCTTCCGCCGCATAAGCCGTAAATTTCGCATTTTGTGCACGGCTCGCCGACGAAAACCTTGCGCAGATTTAGCGGGTCCGCCTTGTTTATATGTCCCAAATAGTAGTTTTTCATTCCCCACATGGTTGGGCATGGAATAATGTAACCGTCTGTTTGAATCGCATAGTTTACCCATCCGCCGCCACAACGCAGGAGGCTCTGCTTCTCGCCAGTTAAAATGGACTGCGCAATTCCAAGGAAAGGATAAAATCTCAAAACAACGCCAAAATGCTCCATGTAATCAACCCAGAAGCGGACAAGCCTACGTATTCCAGGATTATAGCTCTGCTCAACCCAGCGCTTAAAGTCTCTTTTTTCAAAATCGTTCCAGAAGCCCGCGTTTAGCTGCCAATGCACAGAAGAAAATGGAAATTCGCTGTTCTCAACAAGCCACTTTACCTGCTTGTAAATGTCAGTCTGCTCCATAACAGTCATACGTGCAATAACCTCGCCGCCAAAACCATTCCGCTTGATAAAACGCAAGTTTTCAATGACACGCCTAAAAGTGCCAGCGCCTCTATAAAAGTCCGTTAACGCTTCGTCGCCATCAACAGAAACAAGAACCGTGTGCAAGCGGTTAAGGTATTCTGGCTCTAGGCGGTTCAAGAGCAAACCATTCGTTTGAATTAAGAAATGCTTGGCACGCACGCCCTCCATTATGCGTTTGATATCCTCAATGCACAAAAGCGGCTCACCGCCATAAAAGGTTAAAACACAATTCGCGTCTTTCCTGCAAAAATTTTCTAACATTTCAACGTCATACGCAATCCTTTTCGGCAAGGTGTAGTCAACATCAAACCCTGAAAAGCTTTCCTCAAAATCCTCCGAAGCTTCGTCAAAACAGTATCTGCACTGAAGAGTGCACTCGGTCGTTAATATCAGATGAAAGAACATCTGCCTCTCCCTCTCCCAAAATTTTGGCGCTAACTGGTTCTTAAGCGTATTTTTCCCTAATCTTTTTAGCTTTCTCAATGTAAGTTTTAAGCTCCCTTTCCCTAATGTGCTTTTCCGGCAAAGTTTCAGGGGCAAACATTAAGGGTAAAACAGCCAAGAATAGGAAGAAACTCGCCAAAGAAAAAACTGTGTATATAGCAAATGTTTCAGCAATATACCTCCCCACAATGAACCTCAAGAAGTTTGAAAGGAGATACGGCAACCCACCAACCGCATAATACTTATCGCTTGGACTTTCACGCGCAAGGTCCCCCCATATTGCAGCAAAGAAAACTGCATAAAAAATGCCCCACGCAACTCCATCAACAACGGTGTAGAAATACCAGCTCACCATGTTCTCGGAAAAAATGCTTAGCATTGCGTAACCAAGACCAAGCATGGCAAATCCTACTATAGCTACACTTCTACGTCCTATTCTATCACAGAAAAAGCCGCATACAATCGCAAAGATTCCAGATAAAGCAAGCTCTGCTGCCATCAGAAATGTAAAAAACTCTTCTCCGAAAAACTGGTATAGCACAGGTGCGCTTGTTTGGTTTACTAGACAAAACATAACCCAAGGAATAAAATACAACAAAAACGAACGCTGACCAAGAATAAAGGTATAAGAATGACTCTTAGTTTTTGGGAAATTTTCTCGCGGCTTAAGAACTAGAAATGCGATAAGGCCACCAATTCTCAAAAGAGTCAAAATCATAAACTGAGTGTTTACATCAGCAACATTTATTGTCCCTAATAAAAACGCTCCACAGCCAATAGTAAGAAATATTGCTCCTCCTGTCGAACCACGATTTTCAACACATGTTGAATCTGCAAAATATCCCATTAAAATCGGCATTCCTAAACCAAAGGACGCCCCAAAAAGGAAAAACACGAAGAAAAGGTTAGTCGCAATAGAGATGTCCATAAGTGTTGGAATAAATGAGGATATTGTTCCAAAAATTAACCATACGAGTAAAATTGGAATTCTTTTACCCATATTGTCGATTATTTTTGCACCAGCTAAGGCAGAAACTGCAGCCGCAAGAAAATTAATAACCAAAACGGTGAGAATTTCGTAATAGTTTAAACTTATCGTTCGTACAATGCCTAGCAAAAGGTTGAAAGCGTATAAATACCATAAAAAAGTGTTTGCAATAATAATTAAGCTCGATACTTTATCTCTTGAAAGTAGCCTCTCTTCACTTGAGGTATTGTTAATCATTGTCAACTATTTTGAGCTGTTTGGAGAGTATAAACATTAAGTATTTTGAAAACATATTCAGTGTTCAGTTACCGCAAGTTTTTTAAGCTTAAATGTTGAACATAAATACAGTTGTCGAGGGGAAGGAGTTGAAAAAGAAAAAAATTAAGCCTATACGAGTAACAGTTTGGTTCGGCGGCCCTCTGTAATTCAGTTATTTTATATCCTCTATTGTGGCTTCGATTGTTAATGCAAATTCCTTATGTAATATGGGTTTTTTAATGAATTTTAGTGACAATTTTGTCCTTTTTGCCATTGTGTGCATTTGTTTGATTAGGTTTTGGACTGGTTTCTTGTCCCAAACAAGCTCCACTATTGTGTAGGCTTCTTCCTCTGTAATCTTTTCTTGCTCTAGTTTTGCAATGATTTCTCTTTTTACTTCTTTATCTTGGATAGCATATAGCAGCGGAAGTGGTAGGCACTCGTTCTTGAATCTGTTTTGTAACTCGTCAGGTTCAAAAATGTCTATGAAGTCCTCCCTCAGCGTTGTCAGCACCCCGAAAGTTCTTCCATAATTACCAAGAGCCTCGATTTGTTTTGGATTTCCACCTCCAATGATTGCGCCTATTCTCGCATAAGCATCGGTTATTGAGGCTTTCATTTGGACAATGCTCCAATATTCCTCGGGGGTGATGCTCAGATTTCCTTTGAATTTTGCTTCTTTTGCCTCAGCGCTTTCCAATTCGAAGAATGCTTCACGTGTCAATTCTAGTATTGCCTTTTTTGTTTTCACGGGAAATTTTTCGCATGCCTCATGCAACATCACCAATCCCTTAAAAATTAAGGAGTCACCAACTAAAAGTGCAAGATCTTTGCCGAATTTTCCAAAAACTGTCTCTTTCAAGCCTTTTGTTACTGATTGGTCTATTATGTCGTCGTGTACGTCTGCAGCTCCGGCTAGAAGAATCATGGCGGCGCCAACGGCGGTTGTTTCTTTGGGGTTTCCGCCGACAGCTTCGCATGTTAATGAAATTAGAGCTGGATGTTGGAAGGTGCGCCAGTTTTCTTGGATGAAGTAATTTAATACGTCATGCAGAGGTTTGTACGCTATTTTTTCTTGCAACACTGCCTTTTTCGCCATTTCGAAGGCGTCTATTCCTCTTTCTTTAAAGAGAATTAAAACTTGCTCAGCGAGCTTTTTCTTGCGTTTTTCGTTTATGGTTTTATCGGTCATTTTTCATCGTTTTATTGTATGTCTTTCCTCCGTATTTGTTCTTTTAGTATGCCGTCATAGGCTTCTATGTATTCTCTTCCTCTTTCTGTTATTGTGTAGACCTTTCTTGCTCTTCCTCCCTGTTGCTGCCTTTTGCTCTCCAGTAAGCCTTTTTGCTCCATTGCATTTAGCAGCGGGTAAAGCGCTCCGTGTCTTAGTTTTACGCCGAATTTTGTTTCCACTTCTTTTTTTATTTTGTATCCCCACATTGGCTCTGCGCTTAATAGCCTCAGGATTTGTATGTCGAGTAGGTTTCTGGTTATGCGTTGTACAATTTCTTTTTTGATGTTTTCGGCCACTTTTTCACTTTCCGTTTGTTGTTCTGTTTTGGACTTGTTCATGTTTTGGCTTATTTAGGTTTATGTAGGGTTTGGAATAATGTGGTATGCATGTGTTATGCTTTTTTATGTTTGGTTTAAGTGTGAATGTTTATATTTTTGTTTAGGCTTTATAGAGTCTTGAGATATGTCTGGAAACAGACATATTGTATCCGTGTACAACAAAAATACAAGAAGGGAAAAGGGGAAATGGTTAACAACACAAAAGAAGTTCAGGTCAAACTGATGAAAGGACTACTAGACATGATAGTGCTACAGTTCCTAAGCAGCCAACCCATGCACGGCTACCAAATAATAACGCGGATACGCAAAAACTTCGGCGTATACTTCGGACCAAGCACAATTTACCCGCTACTAAACACTTTGGAAAAGAAGGGATACGTGAAAAGCGAGTGGAGCATGGACAGCGAAAGACCAAGAAAAGTTTACAAGCTAACAGCCGAGGGACGAAACCTACTGAACTTCACAGAAGACTCGCTTAACTTCATATGCCGAAAAATAGGCACAAACGGACTGTCCAAAACCCTCGAAGAAGAAATTCCACAGCCGCCACAAGCACACATAAGACCTTCCTTGATGAAGAAAATCGAAGAACCCAAAACCATAATTTAACGCCAACAGCCCCTCCACAATTTTATTAATACCCTTATTCTCAACTATCCACATTTAATTGAGGGTACAGCTTGGAGAAGGCTGACATACTAATCAGTAATTGCATAATTCTGCCAATGGACAGCAAACGCGTAATAGAAAACGGTGCACTCGCCATAAAGGATGGAAAAATAACTTTTGTTGGAAAATCCTCAAACGCAAACGGCATAAAAGCAGAAACACTGATAGACGGGCATGGAAAAGTTGCCTTGCCAGGGCTGATTAACTGCCACACACATGTACCAATGACGCTGTTTAGAGGATTAGCTGAAGACCAGCCGCTAGAAAAATGGCTTAAAGAAACCATCTGGACCCTAGAGGCTAAGCTTAAGCCCGAAGATGTTTATGTTGGGGCGCTTTTGGGCTGTTTGGAGATGATTAAAAGCGGAACAACATGCTTCGCGGACATGTACTTCTACGAGGATATGGTGGCGAGGGCTGTTGCTGAAAGCGGTTTGAGGGGCGTTTTAGCAGAGGGCATAATTGAGGCTGGAAGGCGCGAGTTAGGCGAAGAAACTTTTTCTCGAAGTGTGAATTTCGTCAAAAATTTTGATGGTTATGCGTCTGGAAGGATAAAGGCCATGCTCGGTTCGCATGCAGCCTACAGTTGTAGCGAAGAATTGCTTTTGAAAGTTCACGAAAAAGCGCTTAAATTAAATGTCGGCGTTCACACACACCTAGCTGAGTCAAAAGTGATTTTGAAGGAAGCGCAAAGCCTTAGTGAAGTTGAATTTCTTGATAAGCTCGGCTTTTTTAATACACACACATTAGCGGCCCACTGTGTAAACCTATCCAAGAGTGACATGCAACTGCTTTCTATACGTGAAGTTAATGTTGCGCATGTTCCAGTGTCCAACATGAAGCTTGGTTTAGAAGCTGCAAAAATTAAGGACCTAAAAGATTTAGGTGTTAATGTGTGCTTAGGCACTGATGGACCAGCAAGTAACAACACGCTTGACATGTTCGAGACAATGAAAGTTGCCGCATTACTCCAAAAACATGCTTACCACGACCCAACGGTTCTTTCAGCCTATGAAGTTTTAAGGATGGCAACAATAAACGGCGCCAGAGCCCTTGGACTGGGAAGCGCGCGCGCGCGCGCAAAAAAGGCTGACGTAATTCTAGTTGACTTTGGCAAACCGCATTTAAAGCCTTTACATGATGTGTTTGCGAGCATAGTTTATTCTGTTCGTGGAAGCGACGTGGACACAGTTATTGTTGATGGGAAGATGCTGATGGAGAAACGTCAAATAATGACATTTGATGAGGCGAGTGTAATAAAGGAAGCTGAAGAAAAAGCTTGTTTACTTCTAAAATCAAATTATAGTTAATTTTATTTAGCTCCACTTTCACTTTATCTGCTTCAGCGTTGGGTCGTTGATGGCGCCGATAATTCGGATAGTAAATCTTACGAAAAAGTTTGGCGAGTTCACGGCAGTTGACCATCTAAACCTTGAGGTGGAAGAGGGCGAAATTCTGGGAATTTTGGGTCCGAATGGTGCTGGAAAAACGACGACGCTTTTGATGTTGATGACTGTTATTAAGCCTACTGAAGGCACAGCGTTTATTGGTCCTTATGATGTTACACGTGAGCCGGATAAGGCTAGGACTTTGGTTGGTATGGCTTTTCAAGAGCCTAAACTTTTGTGGGTTGATGCGCCTTGGGATATCCTTAATTGGCATGCCAAGGTTTGCGGTTTATCTGCTGAAGAGCGTAAGAAGAGAGTTCATTGGGCTCTTGAGGAGCTTCAACTTTGGAATGAAAGGTTCAAAAGTGTTCACGCCTTTTCTGGCGGGATGCGTAAGAGGGTTGAGATAGCGAAAATTTTGATTCAGAGACCGAAAATAGCCATTGTTGATGAGCCTACAGCCCAAATTGACATTGTTGGAAAGCATAGAATTTGGAACATGCTCCGCGAGTTGAGAGATGAAGGCTCCACCATACTATTGGCGACAAACGAGCTTTATGAGGCTGATGTGCTCTCTGACAGAGTTGCCATAATGCATAAAGGAAAACTTCTCGTTTGTGATGAGCCTAAAAAGTTGAAGGACAGCATACCAGGCGGCGACGTGGTTGAAATAGCGTTGGAAAAGGCTGTTCCAAGTGAAGCTGTTGAAAAGCTTAAAGGAATCCAACGTGTCGTAAATGTTTTGGCAATAAAGGAGGATTATCTGAAGATTTATTTGAACAATGCTGAGGAGGTTCTGCCAAAAATAATGGAGTTTTTTATGAAAATGCATGTGCAGATAAAGTCTATTCGTGTAAGTGAGCCTTCGCTTGATGATGTGTTTGCGCATTACACGGGCTTAACTATTGAAGAGGCTCAGAGGAAATGATAAGCCTGCGCAGAGTTTGGACGGTCGCTGAAAGAGACATAAAGATGTTTCTGCGCTACAAGTTTCTCTTGATAATGCGGGCAATATGGTTTGTGTCGCAAATAGCCCTATTCGGCTTGGTTGTCAACAGAATGTTCGACCCTAACGTGCAAAGTGCCGTTGGCGGAAGCTACTTCAACTATTATGCTGCTGGAATAATAATAACAATGCTGTATTCAACCG
>JBNAWC010000046.1:0-286 GCA_049700035.1 Candidatus Bathyarchaeales archaeon | reverse complement strand
TTGCATCGAATCTACAAACTTCTTCACAACCGCTGTTTTTATAGGATACGACATTTACGAGGAGGCTGACCACGGCGTAATCGAGTACCTCTTAAGCGTTCCAGTTTCACGCAAGGAGCTGGTACTAGGAAGGTCAATTGGTGGAGGCCTAAGAAGCTTCTTGTACGTTGGTCCAATGATGCTTTTCGTTCTTTACCTGATAGGAGTTTCAAGCGTCTTTCAGCTCTTAACTGCCTTATTATCGCTTTTCCTCTTCACCTTCGGCGTGGCTGGATTCAGCATAACA
>JBNAWC010000045.1:0-9382 GCA_049700035.1 Candidatus Bathyarchaeales archaeon | reverse complement strand
TGAACGCGTATCACCTGAAAGAAGGCGAGTTGGAAAAGGCGAAGAAGTGGGCGCGAGCGCTTGCTGAAACGCTCAAATCGCAATCTGTGTCATGTTAGTGTTTTTTGTTTTTCTGCTGAAATGAGGTTTGAGACGCGCACGCCTACAAGCCTTATTTTTCTCTTTGGTTTGAGGTAGGCTTGAATCAGCTCCTTTGCAGTTTTCTTTAAGTCTTGAAGACGGTTTGTTATGAATGGCATTGTTTTGCTGTGGGTGTGGGTTTCAAAGTTTTCGTAACGAACCATCACAGTCACGGTTTTGAAATAGACTTGCTGTTTTAAAACGTCGCTGTATACTTCTTCTGAAAGTTTATCCAAAGTTCCGAGAACGAAATCAAAGTCTGATGTGTCTTCCTCGAATGTTGTGTGGCGGCTTATCGACTTTATTCTGCCTGCTTCTTCAACTTCGCTTTTGTCAATTCCATGCGCCATCAAATAAAGCTGGGTTCCAACTGAGCCGAAAGTTTCCGCGAGAACATTTGGGTCAGACTTTGCCAAGTCGCCTATTGTCTCAATTCCCATAGCCTTCAACTTTTGCTCTGTCTTTCTCCCAACCCAGAGGAGTTTCCTCACGGGCAAAGGAGCGAGAAATTTTTCCGCCTCATCTTCCATAACAATTGTTAAGCCGTCTGGCTTTTGGAAGTCGCTGGCTATTTTTGCTACAAGCTTATTTGGACCTATGCCTATTGAGCATGTAAGCCTTTCTTTCTCGTAAATTTCCCTTTTTATTTGGCGGGCTAGGGCTTCTGCCTCTGAAAAATCCTTAACTCGCGATGTTACGTCCAAGAAGGCTTCGTCTATGCCCCACTGTTCGAATTTGTCTGCGTATCCGCGCAGTATGTTCATGATTTGGTTTGAAACCTTCGTGTAAAGTTCGTAATTGACTGGTAGGTAAACGGCGTTTGGGCAGAGTTTCCAAGCCCTTGATATGGGCATTCCAGACCTCACGCCGAATTTTCTGGCTTCATAATTGCATGTGCTCACTACGCCTCTTCCTTTTCCTTCTTTTGGGTCAGCGCCTACTATGACTGGTTTTCCCCTAAATTCTGGATGTTCTCTTTCCTCTATGGCTGTGAAGAAGTGGTCCATGTCTATGTGGAGTATTATCCTCTTTTTCTCTGTCATCTCTGTTCTTTTCCAATTTTTCGCTGTTTAGATTTAGAGGTGTGGGTTTGTTGATTAACCTATCGTTAAAATGAATGTGTGCGCATTTTAAAATATGTTGAGTTTCGATTACGATTCTGTATTCACAACATTTAATGCCATCTCCATGAAAATAAAAAGCGATGGTTGGGAAATATCATGGCAGATAGCATGTCTAATGAGGTGGCTCAACAAATAGTCGTAGATTTCCTTAGGAAACGGAAGAACACGGATAGAATTGACATCTCCACCGTAGAGCAGAGAGATGGCCTGTGGGTAATCAAGGGAACATGCCCAATAGATTTAGAAGGTCACCCATGGGCTGAAAAGTTCGAGGTTGTCGTGGACCAGAAGGGAAAGATAAGGGCAACAGACTTTGCATTGCTGTAGGAAAAGGATAGCTTCAGACTTTAAGCCTCAACCTACCGTCTTCCATGGCGTAAATGACATCCGCCACATCAACAATTTTTTCATCATGCGTAGCCACAACTACAGTTGTTTTCTCTCTTCGGTTTATTTCATGAAGTAGGGCGATTATTTCCTTAGCTGTTTTCGAGTCAAGCTCGCCCGTTGGCTCATCAGCAATTATTATTTCTGGAGTGTTGGCTAAGGCTCTTGCTATGGCTACACGTTGCATTTCACCCATGCTCAGCTCTTTTGGTCTGTGAAAAAGTCTTTTGCCTAAGCCAACAACCTCTAGAAGCTTCATTGCCTTTTCCCTCTGTTCTTTTTCAGTTTTTCCAGCCAAAGCCATGGGAAGTTCAACATTTTCTAAGGCATTAAGCGTGGGGAGAAGGTTAAAAGCTTGGAAGACAAATCCCATGCGCAGAAGCCTGATTTTTCTTCTTTCAGCACCTGATAGGCGCGCTGTGTCTGTGTTGTCGATGAAAATTTTTCCGTTGGTTGGATAATCGTTTAACCCTATGAGATTTAGAAACGTGGATTTCCCAGAACCAGACGGTCCAACTATCGCTATGAACCGTGCCTCTTTAACCTCAAAATTCACCTTGTCAACAGCCGTTATTGTTGATGGCCCAATATTGAATGTTCTTGTTAAGCTTTCTGTTTTAATCTCCATTTAGTATTCAGCCCTCAAGACTTCGGCTATCCGCATTCTCGTCGCGTTTATGGCTGGGATTACTCCCCCTAAACAGCAAGTGGCAACTATTGCCATGAACATTTCAAGCATGTAAAGCGGCGGAACAATCTCGAATATGCTTGGGAAAAACAAGGCTAAGGGAATGCTTGTGTAAAGACTTGCCAAAACAAGGGATGCTATAGAGCCTAAAGCAATGCCTATGGCTCCTGCAATGGCTCCGATTAAGACTGTTTCAACGAGGACTATGCGGAAAACATAGCTTAACGGCGCTCCCACAGCGTCTAAAGTTGCGAAGTCACGGCGTCTTTCCGAAACACTCATTAATGTGACTGTCATGACGAGGATTAGGCTTATGGCGAAAACAACTGTTTGCATGCCGAAACTCCACAATCCCACTTGGTCGAGAACCGGTTGGATAATGTCATTTCTCTCTTCTTCTGTTAACGCCTTAAGATAAGAATATTCATCTTCTATGGCTTCTGTCAGATTCGCAACTGGATAGCCTTGAGCTGGCTTAACAGTAATCATGTTAACGCTGTTGGGATAGGCATAGATTGTCTGTGCAAGTTTGAGGGGCATGACGATGCAGCGGCTTAAAATCGCCAGCTTCGTGTCCAAAATCCCAGCAACCGTCACATTATAGCCGTTAACAGTTACATTGTCTCCTACAACCCAGCCATATTGGTCAGCAAGTGAAGGGCCTACCGCAACTTCGCTGCTGCTTTCGCTTGTTGGGAAATGTCCAATGCCGTTTTTTAGCGGTGTTGGTCCAAGCATGAATCGCCATTCTTCAACTGGCATTCCAAGCGTAAAGTTTGGTGGGATAAGCTGAAGTTGATCAAGGTTTATGGAGGTTATGAACAGCACTGGAACTGCCTTTTCAACGCCTTCGATTTTCGTCTTTATTTCTTCAGCCAGTCTTTCCTGAAAGGAGCCGCGGGTTATGGGAATCGCCTGAATAACTACGGCGTTTTTGCTGACAACCATTATTTGTCCGCTGAACAAAACGTTCATTTCCCTAATCACAGTCACGTAGCGCGTTGTTGTTGCGCCAACCGCGACTACGAAGGTTGCTGCTAGCGCCACGCCTACGATGCATAGGCTTGTGCGCATTTTTCTTCTGAATAGGTTGCGAATGCAGAGCGTTAAAAGTCTCATTTCAAATCAGATATTCACTTAAAGTATTTATAAAACATTCACACATTAACCATGAACGGTTATGCGTGATTTAAAATGTTAAAAAAGAAATTGGAAACCCTAATTGTTATCGCTTTCCTATCATTTGCAACGATTGCACCATTGTTTGTTAACAACACGGTGAAAGCACAACTAAGCGCGTATCTAACTGGAAATGTTTACGATTATGGCGAGGACACGGACAGCGACGGCTTATACAATTATTTAGTTGTTGAAGTGGAGGCTAACGTAACTGCGGCTGGAACCTACCGCCTTCAAGTGAATAGGCTTGGAAGCGAATATGGCTATCTGTATGTGTGGCTTTCTGCTTCCAACCAAACTTACCTTGAGGAAGGAATACAAAACATTACCCTATCATTCAATGGAATAGCCATACATGGGAGCAGAATCAACGTAACAAAACTAGTTGACGTATACTTTTACGACTCAGAATGGAATCCGTTAGGCATTTGGTCAGAAATCAACTTGACTATAACGTACGATTATACATTGTTTGATGTGGGAGCCACATTCACTGGAACAGTCATTGACTCGGGTGTTGACACGGACGGCAATGGACTCTATGATTATCTAGAGGTTGGGATAGGGTTAGATGTTGAAGATGCTGGGTTATATGATGTCTATGCGTATAACTTAGCCAATGCATCATACTACTACATTAACATTTATGCCTACTGCTATACGCGGATATACTTACCGCAAGGAGCATACTATGTGAACTTTTCCATTTACGGACCAGCAATTTATGCCTCACAAGTCACCAATATTTCAACTATAAATTGGTTGTATCTGGACTTAATGGATCAGCAAACCAATTCATGGTACCGAATTGATGAAAAGGACAGCCTTCCATTAATCAACACCTACGATTACACAGATTTTGAGCCTCACGCGCAGCTGACGGGAAAAATAGTGGACGAGGGAGTGGATGCAGACGGCAACGGATTATTCGACTATTTAAGGGTTGGAGTTGAAATCAATGTTACAGAAGCGGGCTACTACGGCGTTGTCATAGAAAAATTGGTTGATAACGAAACAAACGATCTTGAAATCCCCCAACGGGTTGAAAACTACTTTGACTTGGGCAATCACACAGTTTACATTGAATATTATGGTCCAATGTTCGCTTACTACCACTTCAGTCCAGCAAACCTTTCCTACGTGCGTCTATACGAAGTAAACACGGGCGTAGGTTTAGGAGAAATCGAGTCAGCTGCGCTTTCACAGACGTATGACTACACGTTTTTTGACGCGCCCTCAAAAGACATGCAGATCTACTTTACCGCTTACCCGAACGGCACGGTTGGCGTTGATGGAGCGCTTAACTTTACGCATATGTATCCGCAAAACACTGGTCCAGCAATAAACGCTTCAATGGACATCTCAACAACAGGAAGCACAACCGAAGGCGTCTTCAGCGGAAGACTCGCTTTCCCAACAGACGGCGCGTTCGGATGGCCCTTCAACTCCACAGTGGCAAGTTTCGCATCAAAATATGAAGGGGGCTTAGTGAATTCAACCCTAGACTTGTCAATGTTTATGCCGCCTGGAGCTGGAACAAACTATCCACTAAATGCCTCAGACTTTGACCTTGTCAGCTTATACAAGAATGGAATGCTTAACGTGAATTTGTGGGCTGAAACTACACTGCCAGAATCAATTACAGCAGAAATGTTTCCGCTAAACGCTACAGACCTAACAATCCTTGCAGACTACGCGGGCAATCAGCTTGTCGGCAACATAACCTTCCACCTTTTGGCTGGTGTTCCAGAACTGGACATAATAGTCTATTTCAGCGGAAACAAAACAACTCTGCAATTGACGGGGCATGTTAACGTGACTTACAGCAACTATTTTGGAACGGAAATAAATGCTACTACACTTGAAGGAATGCTTTACCAGTTAAACAGCACAGTTCCAGGACCGACTGGCATAGTTGCCAACATGACCGGGGGACTGCTTGAATGCACAATCTTAGAGACAGAAAAAACCGAATGGCCTGGCGGGTTAGGCGCAGATGTCCAATACAACGCCACTATCCAAGGGAACTTTACACTGTTCTTCGCTAGACTTTTAACCCAGATGTTTTCCGGACCTCCTGAAGAATTTGTTTATGCAGTGTTAGAATCAGCGCTTTCCTCTGTTGAAAATGCCTCCCTAACGCTTAACTACTATCATGACTCTGGAATCGCAGAAGTTAATCTGGACCTTAACTGCGATGTTAAAGCCTTATGGAGCAAGGCGCTGGAGCTTGTTCCCTCAACGGTTCCGCCGGAAAATAGGATGCAGGTTGAGGCGATGCTTAAAGTTGCAAATGCTTCAGCTTATGCAATCCGAGACTTCAGCCTAAACGCGTCTTACTCAAGTGCTGAGCAGAGACTAGATTTAGACGCTTATCTTTTGTCGAATGCAACTCAACTGGAAGATGAATTGAGACTTATATTGCCCGATGCGGTTCCGCCAGAACTGCGCCCTATTTACGAAGCTTACTTGAGCGTAACCTACTGCAACCCAACCGATTACGAGGCAACATTCAACTATGTGAATGGAACAGGCGAATTCGAAGTTAACTGGATTTGTGAAGGCGATTTTAAAGCGCAACTAAACCATGTTAAACGCTTTTACATAGACTATTTGAACGCAACCTCTCCATGGATGATTGACTGGTCGCTTCGCTTACTCAACGAGACTGAAGTGGACGTAAGCAACTTTTCTGCAGACATCGAAATGGCGAGAGACGAAATTTACCTAACATTCAGCGGACTAACCATAAAGCCTCCAAAAGACGATGTAAACCAGATAATATTCAAGCTCTACAAGCTCTTCAACGCGACAAGTTATGACCCGCTTGAGCCTCCACGCGAATTCGAAAAACTAAAAATAGTCGTAACAGCAGGCTTCAACGGAACCCACACTATTCTACTGTATGCGCCTGGCACGATGCCAACGCCAGACTACACAGCCTTAGATTTCAAGAGTATGGCTTGGGAAAACGTTACAATGAGCAGTCTAAAAGACTTAGAATTCCGAGTAGCATATCAAGCGGTTGTTGACTATGCTGGAGAAAAATACTACATTCCAATATTCACAAACTCAACCGTGAACTTGGGCAGCTTCAACTTTAACGCAGGCGCGAAACGCATAAGCTTCAACGTTACTGGCGAAAGTGGAACCGGGTTCTGTGAAATAACAATTCCAAGAGCGCTCTTAAACGCTTCTCGCCAAGAATGGATTGTCAGACTAGATGGGCAAACATTAACTCTAGACGAAGATTACACTGTAGCAGAGAATGCCGAGTTCGTTTTCATAAGCCTCAACTACACTCACTCCAGCCACCAAATTGAAGTTGTAGGAACATGGGCTGTGCCAGAATTCCAGCCAAACATACTCACACCACTACTGATAGCCTTAAGCCTCATTGCGGTGGCAATCGCAATCAGACAAAGAAAGAGATTAGGCATTGTTAAGGCACGATATCAAAAGGCAGCATACGCTCTTTTAACCAAGATTCACCAATCCTAAACCCCCCTTTCTCCCCCCATTTTTCGAAACCTATATTTGCATTGGCTGTTTCTTAAAGGATAATGGAGATGCTTGGTTGTTTAAGAAAATTCTCGTTCCACTCGACGGTTCCGAACACTCTTTAAGAGCCTTAGATGTAGCAATTCAAATAGCCAAAAAATTCGGTGCAAAAATAACTTTAATTCATGTTTACTCAGTAACCGTCAGACCAGCCATGATGCCGGAACCAACACCAATGTCAACATTCGGAATTCCAGTAATGACACCGGCTGAAGTTTCAAGCATCATCGAAGCCACACGTAAGGCTGGCAGCAGAATCCTCGAAGAAGGCGAACAGCGAGTTAAGGCAGAAAACATCGAAGTTGAAACGAAGCTTGAAGAGGGACACGCAGTTCAAGAAATTGTCCGCGTTTCCAAAGAGGGCAATTATGACCTAATAGTTATTGGCGCTCGGGGAATCAGCAAACTTAGAGAAATCCTTTTAGGAAGTGTAAGCGACGCGGTCATACATCACGCAACATGTCCAGTTTTAGTTGTTAAATAAATTAGCGCTAGAAAACTGGCTCAGCAATCAACAAGTTATGCTTGTCAGCTACAATCCTAGCCTTCAATTTTGCGCCGACTGGAATCTCCTCGGCGTTAACAAGAGTTAGACACCTATCTCCCTTGCTTGTTACAGCCAACTTCTCCCTCTTAAGCCAGCCCAACCCAACAACCTCAACCCGTACAGTCTCAAATTTTCTGTAAGGCACTGGAAGCATCGTTCGCTTGTGGATTCCGAAGTCTTCTGGCTTAAGCAAAAGCTTAACCTTAAACTCCTTTTCCCAAGCGCGCATCTGCTCGTAAAACCTATTCCACGGGACGGGTTTAACCCCTTTAACTTTCCTTCCATGCTTATGAACTTCATATCTTTGAATACCTAGAGGAGGAAATTTTTTGCCAGCGCCTAACTTAACTGCTAAATCTATTATTTTTGGAATTTCATCCATGTTCTTCTGCGGAATCCAGACGGGAGCCAAAAGCAATTCTATCTTCGAATTTAACGCGATATGTTGGGCTAATTCAACAACCCTTTCCACATCATACCATTCTGTGTCCGCCAACTCCCTAGCCAACTTTGGGTCTAAAGCGTCTATTGACAAGTTCATTCTCGTTAAACCAGCATCAGAAAGCCTATCAACAAGCTTCTCGTCTAAAACTGAGCCGTGCGTCTGCATAGAAACCGTTTCCACACCTTCCACTTGCCTTAGGCTTGAGACAAGCTCAACGATTTTCGGGTAGGTAAGTGGGTCTCCAACAGTGTCTATGTGCGCTTCTATGCGTTTTCTTCCTTTGAAGGCAACAATTTTCTCAAACTCCTCCACCAAATAGTCAAGGTACACAACATACTCAGTCTGGCGTATCTTAGATTTTGGACCAGCATTTGTTGAACAGAAGATGCAGGAAAGCGGGCAAGTTGAAACTGGACGAACTTGAATGACATTTGTTCCTCTGTCAATTAAGCCGAAGGCTATGCAGCCGACCAACGGTATTCTACGCGAAACTTCAAACATTCCATTGCAAGCTTAGTTCTTTCCAAAATTTAAGTTGTTCCCCCAAAAAGTTTATATTTTTAAATTTTAGAGGCAAACTCTTGCCAGAGTCTGGAGGCAAGCCGACCCAATAATGTCCATGCTTGAAACAGTTTGTAAATGCACCCAAGGGGTATTCGGAGGGTGTGTGTATGCTGCTGAAGTCAAGGGTATTCCTATTACTCACGTTGAGTACCCTATACTCTTTAGGAGTCGGCTTGCTTGGTCCAGTCTACCCCATCTTTGTTGTTAACCGCTTTTCGGCATCCGTCATGGACATAGGCGTCTTATACGCCATCTTCTGCTTTACCGCAGCCATTTTTAAAGCCGTTGCAGGAAAGTTTGTGGACGTTTATGGAAAGGAGAAGGTCTTTTTTGCCGGCGTTATGGTTGGCGCCGCCTGCTCGCTTTCCTACATTTTCGCTTTCGACTTAACGCAGCTTTACCTAATTGAGTTCTTTTTTGGGATATCCTACGCTCTTCAGCGTCCATCCATCCTCACTTTACTGGTGGAATTCAGCGACAAAAACAAGAGAGGCTTATTCCTAGGAATGTTTGAGTCCGTTTACGACATTGCAGAAGCCGCCGCGGCACTCCTATCCACGCTAATAGCAACCAAAATCGGGTTTGAACCTCTCTTTTTCATATGCTCAGGATGCCAAGCAACAACAGGAATCTTCGTTCTAAAATCTGCTGGAAAGACCATGCAACGCTAAAGTTATTACTCAGCGCCTTCACTTGTTAAAAATGGCATCTGCGAAGCCCGGTGGTGTAGCGGTCAAGCATGGAGGCCTCTGGAGCCTCTGACGAGA
>JBNAWC010000044.1:6887-9598 GCA_049700035.1 Candidatus Bathyarchaeales archaeon | reverse complement strand
GCATAAGGTTCCAGTTAATGGCGTAAGCCGTAACGATTACATATTGTTCTCGGAGTCTAACAGTCGCTTCTTGGTTGAGGTTTCACAAGAAGCTAAAATGAACTTTGAAAAGTTAATGCGTGGAAAAGTATTTGCGGAAATCGGAAAAGTCGCAAAAACTTCGCGGTTGTGTATTTATGGCTTAGATGGCAACATCGCCGTTGATGCGTCGCTTAAGGATTTGTTGGCAAGCTGGAAAAATCCGCTAAGCAGTGGTGCCTAACCATGAAGAGGGAAGAAATTCGCGTCTGTGTTTTGCGCGTTGGCGGAACGAACTGCGACGCTGAAACTAAAAGAGCCTTTGAAGATTTAGGCGTCAAAGCTGAGGTGGTTCATGCAAACGAGGTTATAAAGCATAGAAACTTACTTGAGTATCATGCGCTTGTTTTTCCAGGCGGTTTTTCTTATGGTGATTATGTGCGGGCTGGTGCAATTTGGGCGAAGTGGATAACAGCCAAACTCGGTAAAGAGTTGAAGGAGTTTGTTAGGGAAAATCGTCCAATTTTGGGAATCTGCAACGGCTTTCAAGTGCTTGTTGAGGCTGGGCTGCTTCCAGGCTTTGATGGAATAAGTCAATATCCAGAGGCGTCTTTGGCAACAAATTTTCCGCCTGGCTATAATTGTCGATGGATTTACCTTAAACACGAAAACAAGGGAAAATGCGTATTCACGCGGAACATTCAGCATGGCAAGGTCTTGCGGATGCCAGTTGCGCATTCCGAGGGACGCTTTCTATTTCCAAAAGAAAAGGAGAGGCTGCTCTTGGAAAGGCTTTATGAGAATGACCAGCTTGTTTTCCGCTACTGCAGCGAAGAAGGCGAATATGCTGAGGGACATTTTCCAACAAATCCAAACGGCTCTTTTCACGACATTGCTGGAATATGCAATCCAGAAGGGACAATATTCGGTTTGATGCCGCATCCCGAAAGAGCCTTCTACTGGTGGCAACAGCCAGACTGGACTAGGCAGAGGCGGATGCCACAGTACAGTGATGGAAAATTGATTTTTGAAAGTCTAATCGAATATTTACTCAAGATATTTTAAATCTTCGATGCGTGGAAGCCCCGTTCTCGCGCCCATTTTCATTATGCATCTTGAAGCTACAAAATTGCCGAGTCTTCCACACTCGTAGAGGCTTTTTCCTTTAATCAAGCCGTATAGGAATCCAGCGCAGAAAGCATCTCCAGCACCAGTTGTGTCCACAACCTTAACGTTAAATCTGTTTACATGGTGATTCTCCTTTCCATCAGTTACGTAACAACCGTTGCTGCCAAGCTTCACAGCGACGATTTTTACGCCTCTTTCTAATAGGATTTCAGCGCCTTTCTTGTAATCCTTAGTTTTGGTTAGGAGTTCAATTTCCCTCTGGTTCGGCATCAAAACAAAAGTTCGCCTCACTATTGGCTCAAGCGCGTCTAAACCTTTTCTGGCGTAGAGTTCTCCAGGGTCAAGGCTCACTTTGACCTTTTCTGGCAAAATTTCAACAAGCCGCCTCTGGGTTTGGAAGGATTTTTCGCCGACGAAAGATGTTAAGTGTAAGAACTGCGTGTTAAACGCGTATTCCCTATTTATTTCATTAAACACTATCGTATCGTTTACGCCTGGGTCAACGTATAGTGCTCTTTCGCCCTTCTCGTCTACAAAGCCCATCACTGTCCCGCTTCTTCCGCCTTTTGCGTGTATTATGCCGTTTGTGTCAACGCCTTCTCTGCGAAAATCTTCGATTAGCATTCTGCCTTCTCTGTCGTCGGCTACTTTTCCGATAAATCCAGTTTTGCATCCAAGCCTAGCCAATCCAACAATGGTGTTTGCGGCTGAGCCGCCGCATGCTTCTTCGCAGTCTTTTATGAAGCCTTCTTCTTCTGCGCCAGCTATCTTGTTTACTTTGAAAAGTTTGTCAATGTTTAGTGCTCCGAAGCCCACAACGTCAAAGCGGCTCATTTGAACAACTCGCGCAAATAAATCTTGTATTCGCCAAGTTTTCCTCCGTAGTTTCCAGCTGAAACCTTAACGACGCCATCAACGTTAAGCACTGCCTTTACGCCATTTTTCATCGCCTTTTTGACGGCTTCCATTGTTGTGCCGTTAATCACTATTTCTGGAATGTAGTTGACGCCTTCTGGCACTTTCGATTCTTTTCCGAGTTTTTTCTTTAGTGATGGGCAGTAGGGGTGGTTTGTTGTTGGTCCTATCCATGGATAACGTGTTTCTGGTTTTGAGCCAGCAGAGCAAACGTCGAATGGTGTTATGACGCCTTCAACTGTGTGTATTGCTTTTAAAGCCTTTTCAGAAGCCTCTTTTAACGCATCTTTTGTTTTGCACATTATCCAAAAGTTTGCTCCCATCACGCCTCTAGCGTATCCAATTTGGCGTTCAATTGTGAAATCTGGAACCATTATTGGCACAATTATTAGTTCGCGTCCATAGCGCTTCTCAATCCACTCGTAGCCGTCTCCGCAGTGTCCAACGCGCTCCATCATGTCAATTTTTCCTTCAGCATTAGGCGCAGCATCAAAAACCGCAGTGAACGGCTTGACGAGAATGTCCTGTCTAATCCTATAGGAAAGTTCAACTTCAAACTTTTTCAAGGAGTCTGAGAAGGGCTTTTTGGGGTCTATTCCGCCCCAGAACTGAAGCAGCGCTCCTTTGCGTTTGTCTGGGGTTTCCTTTTC
>JBNAWC010000044.1:0-6877 GCA_049700035.1 Candidatus Bathyarchaeales archaeon | reverse complement strand
CTTTTCGCTTAGCCAATTTTCTATTCCACCTTCAACCCGCCCAATAACGATGGACGGTGTTGCTGTTGCGTCTTCCGCTGCTTTCCGCAGCGTTTCTTCATCATCCGCCGTTATGATTACTCTTGTGTATATGCCCGCGAACGCCTCTGCATATGTGTCTTCTATTTCTGCACTTTTAGCCATTTCAACCCAACCTTCCTATGGCTTCTCCTCTGACCTTTTTCCTAAATTCGCTGCTTTCCTTCGCTAGAGCTTCAATATTTTCTTTTGTTATTATTTTAACTTTGGGCAAATCTCCAAACTTTAAGAGACTTTCAATTAGGGTTGAGCTTACTTCTGCCCGTTTTAGGTTTTCTAAACTCCAGTTTTCAACAATTTTTAGGGTTTGCTCCTTTCCAAGGCGCGTAAACAATTCGGCGATTATCGCTGTGGGCATGCAGTTGTTGGATAAGATTGCGATTTCAGCATTTTCCACGGCGTATCTGTTGCCGTTAAAGGAAACTGCTAGGCCGTCGTTTTCCTTCACAAGTTTGAAGACTTCGATGTCTGTTATGCTGTCGCCGACATACATGACATCTGACAATTTGGCGCCAACCTTTTTTATGACATCTAAAATGGCTTCGGCTTTCTCCGCGCCGCCAACTGGATTAACATCGTAAAGAAATCGTCGTCCAGACTTCATATTCGCTATTTCTTTCCAAAAGATTTCATCCAAACGCAAAACAGCCTTTCGATGTTCCGCTGGGAAATCTTCCAACGATTTAGCGTTTTCTAGAATCTCGATTATTGGCATTTGTGCAATTTCTTTCGCCAGTTCCATAAGCCTTTTTTTCTCGCCTTTTTCTATGCGGTATTTGCTGATTTTCAGCTTCGTGCAGTAGGTGTTTCTATATGGAAATTCGACGGCTTGACACAGCGCTCTTATGTAATGCTCGTAGCTTGTGCTCACAATAAAAGCGTGAGCCAGCCTCCGCACGTGGTGCAGCATCTCCTTTGCTTTTGGGATTAAAACCAAACTTTTTGCTGAAAATTCACGCATTTTCTCATCTGTGACGCCGTAAGCCCTAAGGAAGGGCAAAATAAGTTTTAAGGTGTCTCCAGCCTTGTAGCCTCGCCTTTTTAAGACATATGCTAAAACATCGTCATAGCGACTTATAACCGTGAAAAATTTTTCTCCTTCTGGCACGTAATAGGCTGTTATTTCAAAAGCGTTATCGTTTTTTGATATTGGTCCTTCGCAGTCGGATACGAAAACCTTTTTCACTGTTTGCTCCTCAACTCCTCCATGTGCCTAACACTTTTTTCAATATGCCGTTTTGAGGCTATGTCCCTTCTGTACCAAAGCGCCCCGCCGCTTATCGCATTGATGCCCTCAACTGAAATTTTCCTAGCTTCCTCAATGTTTTCGCCTATACCCACAACAGCAACAGCCCTGGATTTTAGGGCGTATGTTTTTCCGTCACGAAGCTCCATTGAAGCTGGATAGACGCGTATATGTTCTCCATACTTTTCTGTCAGCTTGTATGCTCTTGTTAAATCGACTGGAGTTCCCACCTCGTCCTTTTTTATGGCTTGCGGGAACGCGTCCATGTAGCCGCCATAGTTTGGCGGAACCTTATATGTCACGACGGTTGCAGCTTCTTCCAGTTTGATTTTTGTTAGGTTGCCGTCCAAAATCTTGAAGCAGACATCGATAAAATCCTCTTTGATTGTTGGCATGATGTTAATTATTTCTGGGTCTCCTGGTCTGCTGTTGTTCTCGAGAATCTTTAGGCTTTTGCCAGTGTGCATGAAAGCCACGTAGAATGGTATGCCCCTTAAAGCCGTTTTGTCTTTAACCTTCCACTTTTCAAAAATCTTTTTGACTGTTTCGATTTCCCTTTCTCGTTCTGCACTTGTCATGAACGGCAATTTGTCGTTTTTGTCTTTGTATGAACCCATGCCGCCAGTGTTCGGTCCCCTGTCATCGTCAAAAGCGCGTTTATAATCCCTAGTGTCTGGTAGGGGCACGAGGTGTTTGCCGTCGCAGAAGGCTTGGAAGCTTGATTCTTCGCCATCAATTTTTTCTTCAACTATCACTGCGCCGTGCTGAAAATTCGCAAGAAAATGCTCTAGGAGCTGTTCTCGGCTTGTGAAGTGGTCGCCCCATACGCCTACGCCTTTTCCAGCAGCTGGCAAGTCTGGCTTTACGACAGCCATGTTGTCAAGCGTGTCAAGCCACTTGTAAAGTTCCTTTTTTGCTTCTTCTTGGCTTCTGTAATTTTTTGGGTTGAAAATTTTGAAGCGCGGATTCACTTCTGGCGCAATTTCTTCGAATAGGAGGCGCTGTTTAACTTTGCTTGCTTCGATTGCGTACTCCTTTGTTGGACAAATCATCGGTATGCCAGTTCGCTTCTCAACAAGGTCTCTGACACCATTGATTATCGGCTTTTCTGGACCAACAATCCCAAAGTCTATTTTGCCTTTGTTTTTCTCTGCGAACTTGCAGATTTCCTCAACACTCAAGTCTGGTATGACAACGTGCTCCTTCGCCCTTTCAATGTTGAAGGGATTCTTCTGCTTGTCCGCCACGTAAATTTCCACATCATATTTTAGGCTGCGCGCAAAAGCGTCGATTATGGCTGCTTCTCTCGCGCCGTAGGAAACCATGAGCACGCCGACTTTTTCCATAGTCTTTCCTCAATTAATGTATAAACGTCTGCTTAAAAGTCATATTTTGTTATGCGCCTTCCAAGGCTTCAATAATTTCGTAGAGCCTTCCAGTCTCCTCATAGCCCTCCAAGAAGCGCTTCTTCATCGCGTCAGCAATTTTCTGCGCCAGTGGCGTTGGATACTTTCCTGTTACGCATCCCAAACATAGCTGGTCTTTTTGGAAGCCTGTGGCTTTTACGAAATTTTCTATCGACTGGTAGCATACGGCGTCTGCGCCTATGATTTTCGCGATTTCCTCTGCCGTGTGTTTTGCGCCTATTAGTTGTCCGTATGTTGCCATGTCGATTCCGTAAAAGCATGGTCCAATTATGCGTGGGAAAGTTACGAATAAGTAGACTTTTTTGGCGCCCATTCTGCGGAGCTTTTCAATGACTACCCTTGTTGTGTCGCCTCGCACTACGCTGTCTTCGGTGATTATGATGCGTTTTCCTTTAACTTTCGATGCTAAAATGTTGATTTTCTTGTCTATCGTTTCATAGCGCTCCTTGTTAAGCAGTATGAAGGCTCTTTCCGTCACGTATCGGTGTCTACGTGAGGCTCTCTCCCATCTTAACCCAGAGGCTTCGTGAACGCCCATGGCAGAGTCGTCGCCTGTCTCTGGCATTGAAATGATTATGTCTGCGTCCTTAACGATGTCTGGGTTTTCTTTAACAAGGTTTCTTCCAAATTCTTCGCGGACTTCGTAAACGTATTTTTCATCAAAGCTCGAATCTGGTCTTGCGAAATATGCAAACTCGAAGGCGCAGAAGGCCCTACGTTTTCCATCTACAAGCTTTTGCCTACTAAAGCCGTTTTCCGAAACAGTTATGAGTTCGCCTGGCTCTATTTCGAAGGCTTTTTCGAAGCCGTTTATGTCCAGTCCAACGGTTTCAGATGAGAAAGCGTATGTCTTCTTGTCTCGGCTGTACCCTGCGCATAATGGTCTTATTCCACACGGGTCTTTGAATGCGAAGAATTTGCCATCTTTCGTTATTCCAGCAACTGAAAAGGCGCCTTCAATTTCGTGCATGCATTTTTCAACTGCTGATTCCAATTCTTTACCTTTCATTAGTTCGATTAGTAGTTTATGGCAAATTAGTTCAGCGTCACATTCATAGGAAAACTTCGGAAATGTTTCGCGTATTTCTCTTTTCAAGTGAAGCGTGTTCACAACGTTACCATTAAATGAAATGGCTAATTTAAACCCGTTTTTTGAAGCTGTAACTGGCTGGGTTCCCCTTATCAGCGATTTTTCATCAGACTTTCCAGAGGTCGTGTACCTAACGTTTGCTATTCCAACGTATCCAGGTAGTCTTCCGAACCATTCTTGTATGGCGCTTGTCTTTATCTTTGGTATCAAATCTAAGCTTTTGTGAGTGTGGAATTTCCCATCATAGTATGTGAGGAAACCGTGTGACTGGTGTCCTCTATGGTTTTGGGCGCGCATGCCCCAGTATATGTATGGGAATATGGGCTGTTTCTCGAAGTTTACAGCCCCGAACACTCCGCACCCTATTTTGGGTTCCTCCCCTTACGGGCGCAAAGTAGAAATCGGTTGCTTAAGAGTTTTTATTACATTTTTAACTAAAAACCATGTTAACTTTAGAAGGCGTAAGCAGAGCAAAAACCGCCTAGCGCACTTGACTCCCCGTTATTGCTAGCTCCGCGCTTGAAACCACGTGAATCCACCAGTCCAACGGCGTAAAAGAATCATTGTAATAGACTATTAGGCGTGCTATTGAGTCTATTGGGGCGTCGCATGGAACACTACCATTCCACGTTAAAGTCTTTGTCTTACACGGCTTAAGCGTTAATGTCTGCGGTGTTCCACTCCAACTCCAAGTTTCGCCTTCAAACGCTATGTTAATAGACCATGTGCCCTCGCATTTCCCAGCATTTTTGAAGGTTATTTGCACAGTGAACGCTTCACATGGCGTTTTGTCAACAACCCCGCCATTTTCGCATGCAAAACAGAACCATTGCGTTTCTTCCGAGCGCGTAATTGAAAAGCTGAGTGTAAAAAGCGAAACAGCTATGGTTAGAGCCAGAAGACTATATTTTTTCATGTTCTCTCCTTCCTCCACTATAAGTAATGCGTAGTCTCCTCTTTATTCATTCTGTAAAATGCTTCTATAAAATAAAACCAGAAAATCTAGAGGGGGTAGGTCACTATTGCAATGGAAAAGCTCCAAAAATATGTTAATTTCATGGAGTTACTCTAAACTTGTCCCTCGGATAAAGCGTAACTTCCCTAATGTTTCGCTTTCCAGTCAGCATCATTGTTAAACGCTCCAAACCAATAGCCCAGCCAGCATGCGGCGGCATACCATAATCAAAAGCCTGCAAGTGATACTTGAAAGACTCTGGGTTCAGCTCCTTCTCCTTCAAACGCTTTATCAACAATTCCTTATCCGCAATCCTCGTTCCGCCAGAAACAAGCTCAAGCCAACGCCACATCAAATCGAAGCCTTCGCATATTTCTGGGTTTTCGTCGCGTGGCTTTATGTAAAAAGCCTTTGAATGTGTCGGCCAGTCTGTTATGAAGTAGAATGTTTGGTGAATTTTTCCAAGCGTTCGCAGTGCTGGTTTTGGTATGTCCTCCCCCCAAGCGATTTCCATGCCTTCATCTTTTAACTCTTCAAGAACTTCGCTGTAAGTTAGCCTTTTGAACGGAACTTCTGGAACATGAACCCTATGTTTTAAAGTTGCCAATTCACGCTGACACTTTTCATTTACAACCTTGCACACATGCTGAATCAGCTGCTCCAACAGTTGCATAACATCTTCAGCGTCAGCAAACGCCTCTTCAATGTCTATCGACACGAACTCGCTTGTGTGCATCCGCGTATGCGATTCCTCAGCCCTAAAAAATGGACCCACCTCAAAAACCTTCTCCAAACTCATCACAAGCTGCTCCTTATACAACTGCGGACTCTGAGCGAGAAAGGCTCTCCTACCAAAATAATCAACTGAAAACAGCGCTGCGCCGCCTTCGGTTGCTGAAGCAATAATCCGCGGAGTGTGAACTTCTATGAATCCCCTCTCAAACAAGAAATCACGTATCGCCTCTACGGCTGTATGCTGAATTTTAAAAACAGCCACATTTTCTTCGCTGCACAAGTCCAACGCTCTGGCATCAAGCCGTACATCAAGCTTCGCTGGTGTCTTACCAGTAATGTCCAGCGGCAACTGTGGCGCGGCGGTGCTGAAAATCCTAATCTCCTTCGGTATTACTTCGACGCCTCGCGGCGTAATTTCCGTTTTCTGCACAGTTCCCAGAACGCCTATGCTGTAGCGTTTCTGAAGCATCTGCGACTTCGACAACACTTCGCTACTCACTCTTTTCTTTGGAACCGTAACCTGTATAGTGCCTTCCCTATCCTGCAATATTATAAAGCGAATTCCACCCAAATCCCTAATTTCCTGAACCCAACCGAAAATAACTACATCTAAACCATGCAATTCAGGCTTAACTTCCACGGAATAATGCGTTCTCCGCCAATCATCAATAGAATCCAACTTCATAAATGCACCATCCGCTTTAATCTGCAAACTCCACGCGCAACGTCATATTGCGAACTTTACGCGCAATTTCCTTTAAAGCCTTTACATTAAAGGGCAAACGCGAATCACGCCTTCGCCTACGCAAAATAACACGCGTTTCAGTTGTGCCATCAGGCAACCAAATGGTGTTGATGGTGACAATGCTTAATGGAGCGAACAAATCCTCCAAAAACTTCCTATCATCAACACCATGCTCCAAAACACGGATGCTCTTACCAGTTTCCTCGCTCAAAGCCTTAATAATTTTACCACCATAACCCAAAATACGCGCAACATCACCAGGTCCAACAATAATTGCTAATGTGTTGTCAGCTTCAACCGCGCCATGAAAATACACGTTCTGAAGCGCTGGATACTTTTCCTCTAACGGCAACAATAAACGAGCAACTTTTAAGTCAAGTTCCGTAACTTCGCCAGACTTAACCCTAGCTGAACACTTTGGACACAGTATCCCACTCTTAAGACAGAAACTACATAATACTGTTTTCACCCTAAGAAGCGCCCTCCACACAAATAAAGGAGGGGCGGCGGAGCCTTGAAAGCGTACCGAAATACGCTGCTCTATCGCTCAAGAGTTATCTCGATTGTGCTGACGTTTGTTGGCGTGCCACCCTCTTCTCTG
>JBNAWC010000043.1:0-9801 GCA_049700035.1 Candidatus Bathyarchaeales archaeon | reverse complement strand
GGAACGATTTTTCTGTGGCATTCTGTGCAGACGACGCTTTGATGGCGCATCGGGGGTTTTTCCGCTCACCATGCTTTTTAGGCTGTGGATTATTAGGAATGGCATTGGTGGGCATCCTGGAATGTAATAGTCAACATCGACGAAGTTGCATATTGGGTACATTAAATCCTTAAGTTCTGGAAGTTTACCAGTGTCGATTAGCGTGTACTCTTTTTCGAGAAGTCTTTTTATGGATTTTATGTTGCCTAGCGTTGTTATTCCGCCGTGTGTCGCGCATATTCCAAGGGCAACGAGAACTTTTGATTTGGCGCGAACTTCTCTGATTAAATTTTCATCTGCTTGTGTCCGCACGCCGCCTTCGACAATTGCCAAGTCCGCTTCTGGAATTTCCTTGAGGTCTATGAACGTTGGAGAATAAACTATCTCAAAGTCTCCCGAGAGAATTTCAAGTAAGGCGTCGCCAGCATTCAAGAGTGATGATATGCAACCCGCACAACAAGTTAGTGAAACTATGCTGACTTTCATCTGTTTTTGGCACGCCCAATTCTAGAGTGTTAGTGTTGTTATTTTAGCTTACCCTTAATAGTGAAATTGCATTAAAGCGTTTTAGATAGTTAAGTTTAAGTGAAAAAGCCCAAACGTTTAGTATGGTGGGGAATTTTGTCTTCGCTTGACGAGAAAAAGGTTCTCGACATTCTAGAAAAGGTAAGCAAAAGCGTTGTAAACATAAGCACAATCAGAATTGTCCATCACATGTTTTACCAAGCGGTTCCAGTTGAGGGGATGGGTTCTGGGACAATAATCGACTCTAAAGGCTACATTTTAACCAATAATCATGTTGTCGGCGGAGCGGAAAAAATTGACGTGACACTTTGGAACGGCGAAATCTTGGAGGGAAGACTTGCTGGCTCATGCGCCGTGCATGACATGGCGGTTGTAAAGGTTAACGCGAAGGATTTGCCAGCTACTGAACTGGGCGATTCGGATAAGCTGCGTGTTGGGCAAAGAGTTTACGCCATTGGAAATCCCTTCGGCTTGGCTGGTGGACCAACGGTAACCTCTGGCGTTATAAGTGCTGTTAATAGAACAATAGAGTCGCGTAGGGGACTCTTGGAAAACCTCGTTCAGACAGACGCTGCAATAAATCCTGGGAACAGTGGCGGACCGCTTGTTGACCTTGATGGGAAAGTCGTTGCCATAAACACGGCGATTATTCCTTTCGCGCAGGGAATAGGCTTTGCAATTCCAATAAACTTGGCGAAGAAATGCACAAACGAAATAATCGTTAACGGGATTTCTGCGAGACCTTGGCTCGGAATAGTTGGCTTAAGCATCACAAGCGAACTTGCACGCTACTATGATTTGCCACTTGACTACGGCGTTCTTGTGACGCGTGTAGCGGAGGACAGCCCAGCGGAAAATGCTGGAATAGCTGCTGGCGACATAATTTTGAGGATTGGTGATAAGGGTATTCATAGAATTGAGGATTTGCTACACGAGATTCACAGCAGAAAAATTGGGGACAAGGTTGAGATTGCCGTTTTCCGCAGAGGACGCGAGTACAGATTTGAGGTTGAGTTGAGTAAGGCGCCTTAAAGCAAGAATGATAAAAAGTTTGGGTGTTTAGCGTTACTTAGCCCTAGTTTTCTTTTTAAAAGCGAGTGTAAGTGTTGCTGTGGCGACCAGTATTAGCGGTATTGTTGCTGACGGAAACTCTGGCACTATGGTTATTTTGTGTTCTGAATGCGTGTAGTTAATGTATATGTATGTGTCTGTGGCGACTGTCCAGTTTTTAGTGTTAATTGGTTCGCCGTTCAATAGCACAGTGTAGTTGCCGTGCCACAACTCTTCTACGATAATGTTTGGAATTGTGATTCTGCAGAAACCGTCTGCGGATTCTCCAGTGACGTTGAAGCTTAAGGTTTTCGCGTATATGTCCAGTTGGAAGTATGAGAGTGTTGAGTTGCTTATGATTTCGATTTTTTGTTCTTCGCCATTCCATTTTCTAACATTAAAAATGTTAATTGGACCCATGAGTGGATATCTGTCAATGTTTTCTGTGTCGATTTCGTATTGCGTGTCGCTTATGCCGTCGTGGTCTGCGTCAACACTCGTGCGGTCGCTCCAGTAGTTTCCGCCAGATGGATAGCCGTTGTCCCATGTGCACGGCGACTGATATGCGCTTATTTTGTTTGTGTTGTTTATGAAGTTGTTGTGGTAAATCTTGTTGTTTTCTGATTCATGGAGGTATATGCTGTCGGTGTTGTTTACTATGTTGTTTTCGCATATGATGTTGTTGCTTGAATAGTATATGTTGATGCCATACTCGCTGTTGGTTATGTTGTTTTGGCTTATAATGTTGTTTGAAGTAGAGGTAAGATCGATGGCATAATAGCCGTTTGTTATGTTGTTTGCGTGGATGATGTTTTCAGAAGAGTCTATGGAAATGCAAGTGTCAATTGCTGAAATGTTGTTTTCGCTGATAACCGTGCTCGAATAAGAGATTCTGATTCCATAATTGCTTCCGCCTATTTCGTTGTTGCAGACCGTGCAATTTGTGGAGTAGTAAATTTCCATTCCATCTTCATCATTGTCTTCCAGCTTGTTTCCGTCAATTGTGGTATCTGTGGAATTTGTAATATGTGTGCCGTAAGTGTTTCCTTGAATAATGTTTCCAGTTATTGTGCTGTTTGAAGAGCTGTCTAGGCATATGCTGTAATAGTTGCCTGTTAAATTGTTATTTTGAATTCTAGTGTCATTTGTGTAAGCTAGCAAGATTCCCTTAACGCTTTTTGTGCGGTTTAATCCTTCAATTATGATGTTTGTCGAGATTACTAGGGCGAGAAAGCCGATTTCTGGGTGTGTTGACGCATTAATAGTTAAGTGATGCTGGTTGATTAGGTAGTAGATTGGTTTGCCGTCTACAAGGTTTGAAGTGTCAATTGAATGTAGATAATGACTTAATTCTTCTCCCCAAACGTTAATTCCGCCGTAAAAATTTTCATTGAGCAGATTATTATGCATTGAAATGTTTATGCACCTGCTAAGGGCTATTCCCATCCAACCGTGTGCTGTGATGTTGTTTTGGTAAATTTCTGTGTTGTTGCATTGGTCAAGCGTTATGCCATTATGCCCCTCTGTTATGTTGTTTTTGTAAATTTGGCTGTTTACTGAAGTGTACATGAGTATATTGTAACCCCATGGGGGAGGTCCGCTTTTCTTGTTTTTTGAGAGGCTGTTTTCAGAAATTGTGATGTTATGTGCGTTTGTTAGTTCTACGCCAGCATAAGTGTTTCCAGTGATGTTATTTCCAGAAATAGTGTCCTAAAAGAAAACGAGAAATCAAGACCACAGTTTCCGCCTGTAATATAGTTTCCAGAAATTATGGTTTTATAGGTGTCGTAGCCCCAAATGTTGTAACACGTGTTGTTAAAAGTGCTTTCCAAAATTTCGATGCTTGTCGTCTCATTCAATTTGATGCCATAGCAAAAGTCTCTAACTGTCACATTTGCAATCGTAACATTGATTAATTTGTAAAGGGAAATTCCAAATGAACCATATTCTTTTTTGCCTTGAACTGCAAAGCAGTTTCCATCTATGATTATGTTGCTTCTATTCACAACTATCGGATAAGAATTGGTGCCATTAAACGTGTATATAACATCATCTGTCCTAGTAATGTTTGCTTCTTGCGGCGTAATCGAACCATCAGCATTAATGTAAATGATTTTTCCACCATTTTCCGCTTCGGTTGGTTTAATTTTGCCCACAAACGTTGTTATGCCCGCAAAGAGCAGCGCTAACAGCATCACAACCGCAATCACGCCATTTTTCAATGCGATTTCACTTCTCCATTATGCATTTTAAGTCTTCAGAATCCGACTAATCAGCCTCTAGCGCGCAACAAATGGCGCGAGACTAACAAGCCAGAAACGAAGACTACACGGTTCAATAAATTTAAGGCGGCATTTTTAAAATTTATGGAAAACCGTGCTAATTCCGTTTTGTTAGCAAAGCTTAAATGAAAAGCATTTCATGGGCTATTTTGGAACTGGTATAAGCTATGGTTATGGGCGAGGAGATTAAGGAGAAGCCTAACCTCTCAATAATCGCTTTAACATCCTTCATAGTCTCCTTTCTAATAGCGCGCACATTCACAACGCTAAACCCAAACATCGTGTTGATAAGCGGAGACTATCACATACACCATTTCTGGTATGGAATAGCGCTTTTAGCCATAGGCGGATGGCTTGGAATAAACTATCAAAGCGAAAAAATAGACCGTTTGGCTGCGATTCTCTTCGGCGCTGGAGGCGGATTAATAGGCGATGAGGTTGGGATTCTACTCACGCTTAGCGCGCACGCCTACTGGGCAGACATCACATACACTTTCGTGATCACATTTTTAATTATGGCTTCAATGACGCTCCTAATTAGCAAGTATAGGCGAACAATTCAAACGGAGTTCAGCCATTTCCTACGTAGCAACGCAAGCCTTTACATAGGCGTGTTTATGGCGGCAATCTCGCTGGCATTCATCCTAGAAACAGACAACATCATAATAATCACAGCTTCAGGGGTTTCCGCCATAATCGCCTTCATACTCGTCATATCATATTTCACTCAGCAAATTAGAATGCAAAAGCGGGAAGGAAAATCTTAACATTAAAGGCGTTATAAACTGTTTCTGGAGGTGAAGATTGTTGGATGTGAAACTTATTGTTGACGGCGAAGAAATAGCGTTAAACGAGTTTGTTGTGAAAATCTTGAGTGGAACAATTGTTGGCGCAGTCACATCTTTGAGGGGAATACGAAAGGACTGGAAGCAGATAGAAATAAAAGTGACTAGGTGAAAGCGCGAGTTCAGCTAACCAAATCAACTTTTAACCTTACTTCGGCGAACAATTCCCTTTTCGCCTTGCAGATTGGGCAGATGTACGGCGGTTCTTCGCGGTAAACCACATAGCCGCATTGTTTACAGTACCAAAGCTTCATTTTGGAGCCTTGCGCTTCTGCAACTGGTTCTTCACGTGGCTTTTCAGCAACTGCTTCCGTGCTTGAGCTGTAAGCCCTAACTTGCCTTTCTATTGGTCTGCGTTCTGGAACTGGCGCAATCGGGGTTTTTCCTTCAAAAACGTCCTTTCTAACGTAGAGTCCGCAGTAGCATGCTCCAAATTCTTCAACGTCTATGTCTCTGTAGTCGCATGGACAGATTATGTCTCTGTCTAATTCAAATTTTCCAGATGCAAGTCGGCATGGGCATGATGGGTATCCGTAACGTTCCTCGTTTCTTTTCAAGCCTTCAAGAAGCTCTTTTAGGAATTCCGCGTTTGGGTTTAAGTAGTAGCCATGCGCTTTCGCGTCGCTTTCCGCTCTGCGCTTGACCTCTTCAAGTGTTGTCAAATTCCCAAAGCCTCTTTAATCTTGTCCTTTCTGAAACCGTTAATCAAAATCTTGTCATCAATGATTATCACCGGATAGCTGAGGCTTCCGCCCCTGGCGAGAATATCATGCCTAATCTTTTCCTTGTCCTCTTTGCTGCATAAGTCAACATCCACGTATTCATATGCTATTCCATTTTCCTTCAAGAGCTGCTTTGTAAGTTTACACCAAGCGCAGGTGCTTAACGCGTAAACGAAAACTTTATGCCTATTATTCTTGCCCTCAACCTTAACAACGTTCATTTTCCCACAACAACAATCTAGCCGATTAATGATTAAAAGTTTTTTGAAAGTCTCTATTGGCGATGTTTACGGAAAAGATTTAACATTCACTCCTAGAAATTAATTTGGATGAGAACCAGTTATGCCAACAAACTTGCCTGCTGAAGCTAAACGCAAATGGGCCGAAGTTTCGGCAGCAAGAAACCCAAGAGAAAAAATCCAGCTCATGCAAGAATTTTTAAGCCTAGTTCCAAAGCACAAGGGCACAGCCAAACTCTGTGCACAAGTTAAGAAGCAAATGGCTGTTCTGCGGAGGGAAATTGAAGAGAAAAAGCATAAAAAGGCTGGGAGAGGCGGACCAAAATTCTTCATAGAAAAGGAAGGTGCAGCACAAATAGCCATCTTGGGATTAACGAACTCTGGCAAAAGCAGTCTCCTCAGGGCGGTTACAAACGCGAAGGTTGAGGTTTCACCCGCACCCTACACCACAAGAGAGCCAGTTCCTGGAATAATGAATTACGAGGACATTCAATTTCAAACAATAGAAGCCCCAGCTTTGATGGAGGGCTCTGCTGATGGAAGAGCTTGGGGTCTTCAAACATTGGCTTTGGCGCGAAACGCCGACGGACTAATCCTGATTATTGATTTGTCGCAGGACCCTATCACTCAGCTTTCCACCATTTTAGGTGAGTTGGAGAAAGCCCGCATATCGGTTTTTAAGCCTAAGGGGCGCGTTGAAATTGAGAAGAAGCACATGGGCGTTGGCTTGCGGATAATTGTTGTCGGAAAGCTTGTTGATTGCACATTGAAGGATGTCGAAGAACTGCTGAAAAGCTACCGCGTAACAGACGCAATTGTAAAGATTTCAGGCGAAGTGGCTTTAGACGATGTTGAAGACGCTGTCTTCGAAAGCACAGTTTACAAACCAACAATTATAGTTGCAAACAAGGTTGATGTGGAAGATGCGGAAAACAATTTGAAGATTTTGGAAAGCCAAATTGGCGGCAAACTACCACTACTCGCGGTTTCATGCGAAAGACGGTATGGCTTGGAAAAGCTTGGAGAAACCCTGTTTAGGGCTTTAGACATCATAAGGGTTTACACCAAAGAGCCAGATGAAAGGACACATTCAGAAAAACCATTCATTTTAAGGAAAGGCGCAACAGTTTACGACTTAGCAAAGAGCATTCACAGCGACTTCAGCGAGCGCTTCTCATTCGCAAAACTCTGGTCCAAACGCCTAGTTTTTAGTCCACAAAAGGTTGGAGCCACATTCACACTTGGAGATGGCGATATTGTCGAAATCCATACAAAATAGGTTGTAAAAGGCTATCTTGAAGCCATAGCTATCCTTTCAAGCTCATGACGCTTTGAAACTGCATAGCTTTTCATGTCGTTATTCGCAGCTAAAATAAGCTCTTCAGCTAGGCACTCTTCTATTGAACGCGGGTTATGCATAGCCGCTTGCCTTGCACCCTCGCATATGTACCTTAAAGCCAAATCAACCCTTCTCTGTGGCGCAACATCAACTGACAAGTGGTAAACTATGCCGCCGTAGCTTATGCGCGTCGTATCCTCGCATGGCGCGGAGTTCTCCACAGCACGAACAAGCACCTCTATCGGATTCCTTCCAGTGCGTAGGTGAATTATTTCAAAGGCGTGTTCAACAATGTTTATGGCTTTAGCCTTCTTGCCAGCGTTTTTTCCAGGGCGCATGAGGTTATTTACAAGCCTCTCAACAATGTTCACGTTTGCCTTGTGAAAACGCTTATGCTCGTGCCTTCCCATGCTGTGCGGGATAACTATGGGCTTAAGCGATATATACCTCTGCAGTCCCAAATCCTTAACTTGAACTTCTTTGAAACTCCACTTGTTGAAAAGTTTGATTTCAGACTTCTCCGACTTTTCGCTCAAAAAATTCACCTTGCCGGCTTCTGCTTTCTTCCATAAACAAGCTCGTTCAATGAAACGCCGTTAACCATTATGACCTTCCAGCGTACGCCTGGAATGTCGCCCATGCTTCTTCCACGTGAGCCGCCGATGCCTTCGACGACGACTTCGTCGTGTTCGTCAACAACGTTTAGGGCGCCGTCTCCAGGGAGGAAAGCTGTTATGACTCTGCCATTTTTTATTAGTTGGGTTCTGACGCATTTGCGTATGGCGCTGTTTGGCTGTTTGCTTTCAACGCCGACTTTTTCTAGGACTATGCCTCTTGCCATGGGGGCGCCTTCAAGCGGGTCCGCCTTCACGTCAAGCATCAACATGCGTCTTTTATAGTACATGCTACTCCAACGGAACTTCTTCCGCTTCTCAACCAGTTTTCTAGCGGCGAACTCGCCTCTTGGAGATTTTGAACCCATGTTTAGCTTATCCTCTCGCTACGAGTAATCACAAATCTAATATTTAAACTGAACGAGGCGCAAACTGCAAAAAACCTAGAGGGGTAGGTCACTATTGGCTTGAAAAAGCTCCAAACCGCATAGATTTTCAGCAAAAAGCAAAAATCCAAAATGGCAAGTCTAGTTTAAACGGAGCACCATAATAATGAACGAGTGGAGACTAATAAGACTTGAAACTCATAACGCCTTCACGAACATGGCAATAGACGAAGCCATACTAAACGCGAGAATAAAAGGGCTTGTGCCCAACACTGTGCGCTTTTACAAGTGGCGCCCTTCAACCGTCTCTATAGGAAAATTCCAAAAAATAGAAAATGAAGTCCACGTGGAGAGTTGCCGCAAAAACGGCGTAGACATTGTTAGGCGGATAACTGGCGGAGGCACAGTCTATCATGACGCAGAAGGCGAAATCACATACAGCGTAATCGCAAGCAAAACGGAACTAGGCGCCAAAGACATATCTGAAGTTTACACGAAAATTTACAGCGGAATCGTAGAAGCACTGCAGATTTTAGGCTTAAAGGCGGATTTCAATGAAGGAAACGCCAGAGCATGCCCAAACCTAACAATAAACGGCAAAAAAATTTCGGGCAGCGCACAATGCCACAAGTCTGGAATAGTTCTGCAGCATGGCACAATTCTTTTAGACGTGGATTTGGAGAAGATGTTCACCTTTCTGAAGGTGCCGTGGGCAAAAACATGCATGGAAGTCGTAGGCATAGCCAAAAACAAGATAACATCGCTGAACACGGAACTTGGAAGAGAAATTTCCGCCGCCAAGGTGCACGAAGCCTTAATTGAAGGCTTCCAAAAAGCGTTAAAAACAAAGCTTGAAAATGGCCAATTAACAGCATACGAGAAGGGGCTAGCCGAAAAACTCTGCAAAGAAAAATACGCCACAAACGAATGGAATTTGCACGGAAAAGAACCTCGTCAATAGGCTAAGCCTTAGGGTAAAGTTGCCTATTTAAAAGCTCTAGATATTCACTGTTAAGCCTTCCATACTTGAGTTTTAAAACTTCACTAGCCCTCATCCAATATCCAGCTATTCTTGGCCACAATTCGCCCATAACATGTCTCATCACATATTCTTTCATGGCTTTTTCCCGCTTCACGATTCTCTCATGCCAATTTATGCTGATTAATCCACCGCGGCGCATATGATTTAAGTTATGGAAAATTTGCTCAGCATCTAACGGATAGCCTAAACACTCTTTCAAATCCTCAACAAGAGAATCTATTGAAATTTCACCTTCAAACCGTAAACATATAACGGCAACCATGTTATGCACCAGTTTGGCGGTCTTGCTAAAGTAAATGCCAATTTTTCTTGGCGGTATAAGCGCCTGCTCCAGCCTGTAGCCATACCTCTTATAAAACCATCCTTTGACAATTTCAGCCATGGCTAAGTATAAGCCTAGAATTGCGGCTAATGCTATAAAGAAAGTTGCGGGAGGTTTCTCAAACTGGAAAATTGTTCCCAACGGTGTATACGGCAGTATTAACGCAAACGCAATTATTGCTACGCTGCTCAGAAGTAAAAGCCTGCTTGGCTTGCTTCTCCAGAACGGCGATTTCTTTGTTCTGATGACAAAAATTACAAGTGTTTGCGAGGAAAGAGATTCAATGAACCATGCAGTCTGGAATAGAGGTTCAGATGCGTTAAATGCGAAAAGCATCACAAAGAATGTTAAGAAGTCGAAGAGAGAGCTAACTGGACCCAAAAACAACATAAACCT
>JBNAWC010000042.1:0-9996 GCA_049700035.1 Candidatus Bathyarchaeales archaeon | reverse complement strand
TTAGCCTTAAAATGGACAGACATAGACTTTGAAAGGAAAACTGTTAGAATAACGGCTGAAAAGGGAAGCCTACCCAGAATATTACCTTTAAGCGAAAAAGCAATTGCAATGTTAAACAGGCTGCCAAGAAAAGATGAACGCATATTTCCATCAAGAAGCACCATAGAAAGCGTTTACTACACGCGGAGAAAAAGGTTAGCGCATAAGCTTTGTAACCCAAGGCTTCTAAATATAGGCTTCCACACGTTTAGACACTGGAAAGGCACAATGGAATACCATAAAACCAAAGACATCGTTCACGTCCAAAGGCTGCTAGGACACAAGAACATACAGAACACGCTGGTTTACATCACTATAGAAAACGCTTTATTCACAGCTGCAAACGATGAATTCCATGTCCGGACAGCCAAAACAGTTGAGGAAGCCTGCAAACTAGTTGAAGTCGGCTTTGAATACGTGACGGAAATAGATGGAATAAAAATATTTAGGAAAAGAAAGTAAGGGTTGACGGTGAAATCCTTATGGTTGACGTTTGGCTTCCCTATGGAAAAACCGAAGTGTGCGCGAGAATTCCAGCACAGAATTTTCTAGGCGCGATAGAGCCAAAAGAGAGGGTAGGCGTATCAGATACAAGGGCTGAAATTGAGAGAGCTTTAAAGGAACCGATTGCCTCAAAGAGGCTAATCGAGATAGTTAAGCCTGAACATAAAGTGGCTATAGTTGTCGATGACGCCACAAGACCAGCGCCAAGCCATCTTATGGTTCCGCCGTTACTTGACGAGTTGAATGCTACTGGAGTTAAAGACGAAAACGTGACAATAATTTTTGGTTGTGGCACACATAGGGCTGTTACGCCAGAAGAGGCTACCCAACTTTTAGGCGAGGCTGTCGTTAAACGCGTAAAGGCAATAAGCCACGACTGTAGGGCAAAAGACCTTGTCTATGTTGGAATGACGAAAACTTATGGAACAAAAGTTTATTTGAACCGTGTTTTCGCCGAGGCTGATGTGAAAATTTTGACGGGAGATGTTGGCTTCCACTATTATGCTGGTTATGGCGGCGGAAGAAAAAGCGTGTTGCCAGGGGTTTCTGGCGAAGAAACCATTAAGCACAATCATGCCATGCTTTTGCATCCAAACTCGAAAACTGGAGTTTTAAACGGTAATCCAGTTCACGAGGATATGGTTGAAGCGGCTAGGCTTGCAAAGGTTGATTTTATCTTGAACGTTGTATGCAACAGCAAAGGCGAAGTTGTGAAGGCTTTTGCTGGAGATTTGGAGCAAGCCTTCCTTGAAGGCGTTAGGCTTGTTGATGAAATGTACCGTGTTCAAGTAAACCGCAAAGCAGACATCGTTGTTGTAAGTTCAGGTGGACATCCCGCGGATCTTAACTTGTTCCAAGCCTACAAGGGCGTAGACGCGGCTTTGGAGATTGTTAAGCGTGGAGGCGTTATAGTGCTAGTTGCTGAGTGTCCAGAGGGCCATGGAAACCAAGTCTTTTATGATTGGATGGTTAAGTTCGGCGATTTGAAGGCTATTGAGAGGGAAATTAAGCGCAACTTCATTTTAGGCGGGCATAAGGCTTACTATCTGCTTAAGGCTTTGCAGAAGGCTCAAATAATACTTGTTTCAACAATGCCAGACTACTACGCCACAAACATCTTTAAATTGAAAACTGCGCGTGGTGTAAACGACGCTTTAGATGAAGCCTTTCGCATTGCTGGGAAAAATGCCAAAGTTTGGGTTATGCCATACGGAAACTTCACGCTTCCAGAGGTCAAGAGTGAAGAGCAAAGTTAATCAAAAGCGGTTAAATAGTAAAGGCTCATTCCTTAAAAGTTAAGGAGAAAAAACACGTGCAAAAAACCTTCACATTACGGAAATTTACTATAGATGACTTGCAAGACGTTATACACATAAACCGCGTTTGTCTGCCAGAAAATTACACAGACTTCTTCTTCCTCGACCTTTATAGACGCTTTCCAGAAACCTTTATTGTCGCAGAGGAAAACGGCGAAATAGTCGGCTACATAATGTGCCGCATAGAATTCGGCTTGTCAGACTTTGGCTTCAGCGGACTTATAAAGAAGGGACACATAGTCTCGGTTGCCGTCATGCCCCAGCATAGAAGAAAGGGTATAGGACAAGCACTAATAACAGAAGCCTTAAACGGCATGCGCCATTACGGAGCTAAACAATGCTTTCTAGAAGTTAGGGTGACCAACGACCCAGCCATCAGCCTCTACAAAAAACTCGGCTTCAAGATAACACGCACAATTCATGGCTATTATGCCGATGGCGAAGACGCTTACGTCATGAGTATGGAAATTCCACAAAAGGGAAAGTAAAGCTAAATTTTTGTGTGTTCAGCCTTCTCGCTTACATAGTTTATTGCTTGAAGCATAGTTTTTGCAAGTCCAAGCAAACCCAAAAGAACCGTAAACATTAGGAAAACTCGTATGTCCAAAACGAAGTTTATGTTCTGGAAGCTTCCACCTATCAATCCGCCATTTAATGAAATGAGCACATAACCAATCACGAACAACTCCTTAGCAGCGGCAAAAACGTATTGAAAAATTGTTCCAGAAACGAACTCACCTACAATCATTAATGCTATGTAAACAGCAACAAAAGTTTCAACAGCCTCTTTCAAACCTGGAACAATGTTTGCCACTGGCGCTACAAACATCCAAGAAACAAAGTACAACGCGTAGAAAAGCACACCTTTTATTGTTGCCTTTAAGGCCTTGAAAGTTATGTTCCGATTTTTCCTTTTAAGGCTGTCATCCTTTTCAGTCAATGTTTACCTCTCCAATTTTAACGTTAAAGACGGGCGTTTGAAAGTAAAATTCAAAGCGCCTAACTGAAGGAAGCACAGTGTTTTTAACGCAGATTTCAGCGTATCCGCTGTAAACTGTTTGACTTGGCGCTTCAATAACTGTTTGCGTTTCACCAATCATGACATTTTCAAAATCGTACATTCGAGTCGATAAGTTTCCAATAATATCGAAGAATGCGTGATTTTCAAAGTTTATCGGAGTCCTTATAAGTGTGTGCGTCCTGTTAACCGCCACGTATTCTGGTTCGCCTATTTCTAGGTTGTAAAGCGGCGCGCCCCATGGGAACGTAATATTCGTTGATGCTGTGAATGGAATTGCTTCTGCTACACTCATGCCCACGGCTTCATACAAAGTGAATGTTGTGTCATTAAAAATCAGATTAGTGTTCTCTTGAAACAGTTCTGCAACGTTTACGGTTACGTTATGCCTTATCGTAATAAAGGTGTTCCTACCTATAACTGGTATGAAGGTGTTTCCACATGCAATGACAAAACCTTCAAAATCGGAAATTTCCGTTGTAATGTTGAAGGAGCCTATGTTGAAAAGCCCCTTATTTTCAACGGTTATTGGCAAACAAAGAACTACTTCGTTCTCCTCTGTGAGGTTCGTCGGCGTCTCCAATTCTCCAAAGTTTAAGCGCACATCCTTTACGAAGGAGTAGACTGCGGAAATGGTGAAGGCTGCAAGAAAAATCCAGAAGAACGCCGTTGCTATGCTTATCATTCGAATTGCCGCTTTCATCGTCGCTTTTCTCCAACGATTTTGAAGGCAAATTAGCTGTTGGACGCTTGCTGCTGTTCGCTCTTCGGCTTTTCTTCAGCTTGTTGTTGCGCAGCCTGCTCGGGTGGTATGACAATCATCTGTGGCTCTGGAGGCTTAACTTCTTCCTTAACCTTTTGAGTTGCTGGCTTTTGCTGGGCAACAACGGGCTTTTGTGGAGCAGCCGCTATGGTTTCGATTCTTGGAGCACTTGTTAGTAGGGTTACTCCGCGTATGGTTACCAGCGAGCCTATCCAACCCATTATGCCCAAATACATTATTCTTATGCATGTTGCAATGAGTGGTCCTAGGGCTTCTCCGAACATTTGCGTGAAGTCTCCTGGTAGGATTTGTATGCTTTGTGTTAGGAAGCCCCATGCGCTTATGAAAGTGAATATTAGGAGCGCGACGCCTATCATTAGGACGATTATTCCTGATATTGTTATTTTGTCCTTGAAGTTTTTGAACATGTTCTCGCCTTGTTGTTTTGAATGTTTCTGAAAATATTAAATCTTCCGATATTGTAAACAGAATCGCAGTTACCTATCAAAAATCAAAAACAAAAATAAAGAAAGGCAAGTTTAAGGCGACAAACCAAGCTTCTGGTAAATCCTTTGCCTGTTCTCCTCAACCTTCTTCTGCACATCAATGAAAAGGTTGTTTCCATGAGAATCTATGGCAACAGCAAGCGGACCGAAATCTTCAACCTCAAAAATCCACAAGGCTTCTGGGGTTCCCAAATCAAGCCACTCAACGCCCTTAACGTTTTTTATGGCTTTTGCAGCCAATATTGCGGCTCCGCCCGTGAATGCGCCGTAAATGGCTCCATACTTTGCCATCGCGTCCGTCGTCTTCTTTCCCATTCCACCCTTGCCTATGACCACGCGGACCTTAAAGTTCTTTATGAACTCGTCCTCGAAAATGTCCATTCGTGTGCTTGTTGTTGGTCCAGCTGCGACGGCAATCCATTTGTCTCCTTCCTTCGCCACGACTGGTCCGCAGTGGAAGACGGCTAATCCTTCAAGGTTTATTGGGAGCTTTTTTCCTTCTTTGAAGTATTCTAGGGCTCTCCTATGGGCTTGGTCTCTGGCTGTTACGATTGTTCCAGTTATGTAGACGACATCGTTCACCTTCAGCTTTCGTATTTCTTCTTCTGATATTGGGGTTTTGAGATGGTAAACTGCCATTTCATTTCACCTCACATTTTATGGGTCAAGTATTCCACGCTTCCGTCGCTGTTTATTCGTGCAGACGCCCTTCGCGCTGCCCAACAGTTGAATGCAACCGCCGCTGGGAACGATGCGGGATGCCTAAACGCATAGTCAATGTGCACGCCTAAAACTGTGGTTTTTCCGCCCAAGCCCATTGGACCAATTCCAGTCATGTTCACTGCTTCTAGGATTTCTTCTTCTAGTTTTGCGATTTCCGGGTTTGGGTTATGCTGGTCTAAAGGTATTACGAGCGCTTTCTTGGCGAGTTTCATGGCGATGTCTGTTCCGCCTCCAACAGCTACGCCTAAAATGTTTGGTGGGCATGGTTGAGCGCCAGCCTTAATTACGGCGTCTACAACGAACTTTTTAAGTCCTTTTATGCCTTCTCCTGGAACGAGCATGCCTGTTACGCAGGCATTTTCTGAGCCTCCGCCCTTGGTCATGACTGTTAGTTCTAAAGCGTTTCCTGGGACTATTTCCCAGTGGATGAATGGTATGTATCTTCCAGTGTTGTCTCCGCTGTTCTTTTGGGTGAATGGGTCAACGGAGTTTGGTCTTAACGGGATTTCTTTTGTGGCTTTGCGCGTGGCGTTTATCAATGCTTGTTCGAGTTTGTCGAGGTTTTTGGCTTGTGCGCCTGCCTTTGCGTAGAATATTATTGTTCCTGTGTCTTGGCATATTGGCGCCTTGTATTTTTCGGCTAGTTCAATGTTTTCCAGTATGGCTTTTAACTGTGTTTTTCCAGCTTCGCTTGTTTCCTCAGCATAAGCCTTTTTCAACGCCTTTTTAACGTCTTCTGGAAGATATATGACCGCTTGCTTCAGTAGGTTGAATGCGACGTCCTCAACAACTTTTGTTTCCAAGCTTTTTCCTCCTCTTTTCGCGTTTGACGGTTTATTGAAAACTTCATGTACTTATGCTTTCTCCATGTGCAAAGTCAATTCGAATGTCAAAAAGGGTTTTCACTTTAACTTAACTCTCTAGGGACTAAACGCGTAAACTCTTCGAGTGTTTTAAATATGCCCTAAACAAACTGTTCTCACAGAACCACGAGAGGCGAACAAAATGGCAGCAGAAGAAGAACAAATTGAGGGCGCTGAAAAAAAGAAGTATGAACTCCTAGAGGATTTGCCTGGAATTGGACCAGCAACAGCGCAGAAACTTCGCGAAATGGGCTTTCACACGGTTGAGTCGTTGGCAATGGCGACTGTTCAAGAGCTTGAACCCGCTGGCATAAGTGAGAAAAAGGCTTTAGCCATAATAGAGGCTGCCCGCTCTTCCATAAGCGTCTCCTTCATTAGGGCTGACGAGTTGCTTAAGATGCGGCAGCAGGTTTTGCGTTTAACAACTGGAAGCAAGGCTCTAGACCGCATTTTGGACGGTGGACTTGAGACGCAGACGATTACGGAGTTTTACGGCGAATATGGTAGTGGAAAGAGCCAAATTTGCCATCAACTCTGCGTTAATGTGCAATTGCCACCTGAAAGGGGCGGACTTAACGGCGCGGCGCTTTACATTGACACTGAAAACACTTTTCGCACTGAGCGTATTGTGCAGATGTCTAAGCACTTGGGGCTTGACCCGCAGCAAGTTGTTAAGAACATAATTTACGCTGAAGCTTACACTTCAGACCATCAAATGTTCCTTTTGGACAACGCTGATGAGGTGATTAAGGCTAACAACGTGAAACTCATAATTATAGACTCCTTGACGGCTCATTTCAGAAGTGAATATCTTGGACGCGAAATGTTGGCTTCACGGCAACAGAAACTGAACAAGCACATGCATAAGCTCATACGCTTAGCAAGAGCCTTCAACGCAGTAGCAGTCGTAACAAACCAGGTTATGGCTAAACCAGACGTTTTCTTCGGCGACTCCATCCACCCCATTGGCGGACACATTGTTGGGCACACAAGCCACACGAGGGTTTATCTTCGAAGGGCTGCTCATGGACCGATACGCATTGCCCGTTTGGTTTCAAGTCCATATTTGCCAGAAGGGGAGGAAATCTTTAAAATAACAGAGAACGGCATAGAGGATGTTTCCGAAGAGGAGAAGACAAAGTCTCGTGGTCGTTAAAGATGCCCGTGCCATCCGCGTTGGTTGCGCGTTACTTCCAACTTCTTGTTAATAGACAGTTTACAGAAGCCGAGAGAGAACTTGAACGGATTAAGCAGAAGATGCATAAGACGGAGTGGAACCGCGGCTACTTCAGAGCCTTGTACGGCATGCTTCTTGTGCGCCGTTCAAACAGCGGCAACAACGACTCCTACGCGTTTTTCGCCAAACTCGACCTAAGCGACAAGGCAACGTTAAACGCTTACAAACGCGAATTTCTAGAGCACGTGAAGAATAGGCTTCACGGAGATTTTGACCGCGGTTTCTTCTCAGCATGGGCTGACTGCATGCGTGTACTAAGCAAAATCAACATTGCGGCTATTCCAAACGTCAATAGCTCCAACATGAAAAGCGATTTAGAAATGGAAAAACTCGAAGCGCGAAGCGAAAGCGAAGAATGCGCTTAAATGCCTAACCGCCAGGCTATATTGGCGCTCCAGCCATTAACGTGTACAAGAGAATCCAGAAGACTATCCATGCAAGGAAGTATATGCCTATCCCCATGGTAAACAGTTTTTGTGGCTTTTCAACTTTTGCCATGAACAAAGCCTTTAACATGTAATAGGAGATTAAATAGACCACAAGGGCTATGGATATTCCGTTCAGAAACATGTTCAAGTTTTCAACATTATTTGTTATGGTGTTTGTTGCTATTCCATAGCCTATGCACAATAGGGCGGCTAAAATGCCGAATGCCACCCTCAACCAGTAAACAATAGTTAAAGGCTTCATCACGCGCACCTTTTCGGCTTTTCCTCTTCTTTATGATTTGAGATTGCCTATTTATAGTTTGAAGGCTTATTAACTTTCTTGAAAGTGATATGGGGCTATGCATAAAAGGGAATTCACAAGCTTCGACGTAGCCGCCGTAATTGAAGAATTAAAAAAGCTTATTCTAAATTCTCGTGTTAGCAACATTTATCAGCCCGACGGCAAAACACTGCTTTTTAAACTCCGCAAGCCAGAAAACCCAGCCATCTGGCTTTTGTTCGAAGCGGGTAAACGCCTACACCTGACATCTTACGCTGTTGAAAAGCCCACCACTCCACCAGCCTTCTGCATGGCTTTACGGAAATACTTGCGCAACAGCATTTTAACCAATGTTGAACAATACGAGTTTGAAAGAATTGTAGTTTTCTCCTTCAAAACTGGAAGCGGCAACCTAAAGCTTGTTCTGGAAATTTTCGGCGAAGGCAACGCCATCCTAATAGACGAGCAAGGCGCAATTTTACAAGCTTTAACCTACAAACGCATGAGAGACCGCAACATCCTACGCGGCGAAAAATTCATTTTCGCTCCACCAAGCGGAAAAAACCCACTAAAAATCCGCATTGAAGAATTTTGCAGAGAGCTTAAAGGTTTCGGCAATGTGGAAATTGTACGAGCACTTGCACGTTACTTGAGCATAGGCGGATTTTACGCCGAAGAAGTCTTGTTAAGAACTGGCATCGACAAAACACGGTTATGCAGTTCCCTAGAAGACAATGCAATGGAAGCAATCTTCAAAACCTTACATGCATTGCTCTCGCAAGTTTTAGAAGGCAAACTTGAACCAAACATCATTTTAGACGCGAATGGCAACTTTTTAGACGTCGCTTCACTAAAACTAAACCGTTACAAGGAATTTAACGCAAAAGCCTTCACAAGTTTTAATGAAGCCCTAGACGAATTTTATCTACGCATTAAAGCTTTTGAAAAGGCTGAAGAAACAAGCGCAGAATTAGAAGCTTTAAGACATGAGGCGGAAAGACTCAAACGCATAATTGAAGGCCAAGAAAGAGTTTTAACAGAGGCACAAATAGAAACAGAACACTACAAGCGAATCGGCGACACAATTTACGCCAACTCAAACACGCTGCAACAAATACTCGACCGTTTCCTAACAGAATTAAAGAGCGGAAAAAGCTGGAAGGAAATCGCCTCAAAAATTTTGGTTGAAAAAGAAGCTGGCATAAAACCAAGTGTCTTCTTTGAAAGCTTCGACCCAAAAAAGTTGATGGTAAACCTCTGCGTAGATAACCTCCGCTTCAGCCTACAAATCCAATCAAAACTTTTCGATTCAGCCACAAAATTCTACGAACAAGGCAAAAAGGCTAAACAAAGACTCGAAGGCGCAAAAAAGGCATTAGAAGAAACCCGCAAAAAACTCGCAGACATAGAAGCAAAAATCAAAGCCGAAGCCAAAACCGCCATAACAGCAGCGCCTACTAAAAGCGTCGAAGAGGAAATTGCAAAACGCCGCATAAAAGGAAAAGAATGGTATGAAAAGTTCAGATGGTTCAAAACCTCAGAAGGCTTCCTCGTAGTCGCTGGAAAAGACGCTGTCAGCAACGAAGTACTAATAAAAAAGTACACAGCACCAGAAGACATCGTTTTCCACGCAGACATCATAGGCGCACCCTTCACCGTAATAAAAACAGAAGGAAAAACACCAAGCCCACAAAGCCTAAAAGAAGCAGCCGAATTCGCCGCAGCACACTCACGCGGATGGCGAGAAGGCTTCGCAACAGTAGACGTCTACTGGATTACGCCAGAACAAATAAGCAAAACAGCCCCTTCAGGCGAATACGTCCCACACGGCGCATTCACCATAAGCGGAAAAAGAAACTGGATGCGCAACACCCCGCTTAAAATAGCCATAGGCACAATCCCAAACGAAGAAAAAGGCAAAATAAAATTCGCCGCAGGACCAGTCGACGCAGTAAAAGCAAAAACCCAAAACTACGTAGTAATAGTCCCAGGAGACACAAGCGCAAAAGAACTTTCAAAACAAATCCTAAAAAAACTCGCTGAAAAAGCACCAAAAGAAACACGCGAAAAAATACAAAAAACAACACACGAACAAATAAGAGAACTCATCCCATACGGCAAAGGCACAATCAAAACACAACCATAAACCAAAAAACTAGAGGGGGGTAGACCACTATTGGCTTTTCCACAACCAAAAAATGATAAAATTCTGGGCCTCAGCGCCAACCACAGGCATTTCTTTCTCCTCCAGTCGGCAATGCGCCTTACTTAGGAGGTGATCCGGCCGCAGGTTCCCCTACGGCCACCTTGTTACGACTT
>JBNAWC010000041.1:0-10330 GCA_049700035.1 Candidatus Bathyarchaeales archaeon | reverse complement strand
CTCGTATCGCTTTATATTCCGCCTGGAAAACAGATAAGCGAAGTCATGAACATGCTTAGAGATGAGTATGGAACAGCCTCCAACATCAAATCCACGACTACACGCAAAAACGTCCAAGATGCCATAGTGAAAGTTCAGCAGCGCCTTAAACTCTTCAAGGAAACACCAGAAACTGGACTTGTAATCTTTTGCGGGGCAATTCCACAGAACGGCGCTGGAAGCGAAAGGATAGAAACGTATGTGATAATTCCGCCAGAACCAATAAATATCTACTTGTATCGTTGTGACTCGCGTTTTCACACTGAGCATTTGCAAGAACTTTTGCGTGAAAAGGAAACGTATGGCATAATCCTAATTGACTCTTCAGACGCCACGCTTGCAACGCTTCGCGGGAGAAGACTCGAAATAGTTAGAGAGATAAGCTCTGGTGTTCCTGGAAAAACCCGTGCTGGTGGACAATCAGCCAGACGATATGAAAGGCTTAGGGAGATGCGTCTCCAGGATTATTTTAGGCGTGTAGGCGAGCATGCGAATGAAACTTTTCTGCCAATAGAGGATTTGAAGGGAATAATTATTGCTGGTCCAGGACCAACAAAGTATGATTTTGAGAAGGGTGATTACTTGAATTATATGTTGAAAGAGAAGATTTTGGACGTTGTGGACACTGCTTATGTTGGCGAACAAGGCGTTAAGGAGGTTGTTGACAAGGCTCCCGAAATAATGCGCAAAGTGCGTTACATCGAGGAGAGGCGGATTGTCCAGCAGTTCCTTTACGAGATTGGACATGACACGGGACTGGCAACTTACGGTGAAGATGAAGTGCGAAAGGCTTTGGAGGCCGGCGCTGTTAAAACGCTGCTTCTTTCAGAAGGACTTGACATTATGCGTGTCACGGTGAAGTGTAGCGCATGTGGTTACCAAGAACAACAAACTATTAAGGGCAGCATGTTGACAAGTTTCGAGCAGAACCTCGCCGGCAAGCCTTGTCCAAAATGTAATGCACCGTCCTTGTCAATTGCTGAAACGCAAGAGTTGATAGAGAACTTTGCACAATTAGCCGAGTACACAAACACGGAAGTGGAGATAATTTCAAGCGAAACCGAAGAGGGACATATGCTTAAAAATTCCGTCGGCGGAATCGCAGCAATCCTACGATTTAAACTACAAAATCAATAGGTTTCAGTGCCAGCTGACCAATCTGCAGAAGTTGATGTCATGTCACACTGTCCAAATTGCGGTAAAGAAATACCTCCAAATGCAACCTTCTGCCCATCATGTGGAGCAAGCGCGACTGCTTTGCCTCCGCCTCCGCCACCGCCTCAACCAATGCCAGTGGAAGAGATTCCAATATCCTACATTGTCCAAACTGCAACCATACCCTTCGATGAAAAAGCCTCACGCATCGAACTGCTAGTCAGAATCGTTTGGAATATTTTAACAGGGATAATAGGCTTCTTATACTCTTTAGCCTTCGGAATCATAATACTGTTATATGGCATCGCGGCATTCATATTGAACGTGATTAATTTCTTTGTGATTCTGATAACTGGAAAACGCTGGAGAACAGCCTTCAACTGGCAAGCAAAACTCATAACGAAAAGTGCAACTTATTACACGCGCCTTTACAATTACGGGATGCGAAGAGCACCATACTTCGGACTTATGACAGACAAAAGACCAGCCTTGGAAATGGAGCCAGAACCATCCAAGACGCCTGGCGGAGCCCCTGCTTAATCTCATAACTGAATCGCAGAAGAGTCTCACGAACTCTTGCAAGATGTTTCAGTAAAATCAAGAATCATTAGATTTGACTTTCAATTGTAGGTCAAAAAGGTTATCTTAAGTAAATGTTCAAGCATTAGTAAGGCGTGAAGTATGAAGTGGCGTTCGTTTTACCTCGAATGGTACGTGAAAGTGCCAACCGTTAAGTTCGATTTCCGTTCGAGCGGACTCGCAAACCTAAAACTTGACTTGGCATTGGGCGAAGTTGACTTGAGCGTCAATTATGCCCACGGCAACCCAGAGACAACGAAACTTTTAGCAAAAAGGTATCATGTGAATTCGGGAAATGTTTTCGTTTCGGGTGATGGTGCATCTGGTCAAAATGTACGCGTAATAAGGGTTTTGGCTGAAAAGAATCGTAAGAAAGAGGCTGTTGTTGAGTACCCAACATATGAGCCGTTGCTGCGGCAAGTTCAAGAACATTTCCCACGTGTAAAGAGGCTGAAACGGCGGGCTGAAGATGATTATATGCTTGACGCTGATTCTCTGCGAAAGATTGTTTCGGACAAAACTGGACTGCTTGTCATTACGAATCTCCATGCGCCAAGTGGAGCTGTAGCCACAAAAAATGAGTTAGAGGAAGTCACGGCTATAGCTAGAGAATATGACTTTTACGTGTTGTGCGATGAAATATACGCGGAATTTGAAAGGGCAAGCATACCGACAATATTCTCCGTTGATGAGGAGCTTGGCATAACTACAACAAGCTTCACTAAAGCGTATGGTCTCGGCGGATTAAGGCTAGGCGTGACTTTAGCTTCAGAAAGGCTTGTGGACACGCTTTACGCTGACACGCTGAACACTATTGGGAATAGCTCTAACATCGTCCAAATAGTAGCCGCAAAATTATTGAAAGAATATCTGCACAAGCTTGAGGAACACAAGCAGAAATGGACCGCATTTAAAAGAGAGACTGAAGAATGGCTGGAGGCAAAGAAACTCGAATATTTCCCAAACAAATTTGGCGTTACTTACTTGGTGAAAACGCCGATAAAAGACACTTACAAGTGGGTTAATGAAAAGGCAATACCCAAATACAGCGTGGCACCAGTACCAGGCACCTTCTTTCTCTTCAAAAGCGACTACAAGCTTGTTCGAACAAACATGGTTAGACTTGGACTCGGCAATATAAACCCCGAAAATCCTAACTTGCAACTGGCACTTGAAGCCTTATGGAAAGCCATTAGCGGGTAACACGTGAAGGCTTAACTGTTTTTCTGCACATTATACATTTTCAGCAGTTCTTTTAATGCCCAGCTAAACTTTTTCTGTAAAGTTTTTGGATAAAGTTTCGCGGGGTTAAATTTCACTTTTGCAGCCCACTGTGCATAAACCCGTGGGTCAATGTAGGACTTAAGCGAAGTTCCCAAATTCCACTTTTTTGTCTCCTTCATTAAATCGATGTTCAGCTTCACTTTTTCAATTCTTGCCGCGATTGCATCTGTACTTTTTCCCTTCTCAACTCTCTCCTTTAACTGAAACTGCAACTCCCTTAGCCTAGCCTCCTTTTTCGCCAGTCTCTCATCAAAGTTTGCTGGAATCTTCTTTTTATGGTTGGCTATTTTTGCACCTTCGAGGTTCGCCATTTTCGCATGGAACTGCTTTACATATTCTGGGTCTGTCTCGCTAACTTTGCAGTTTTCCAAGTATTCTCTAACAGCCTTTGTTGTTCTCCAAGTCCTAAAAACTTTGGCTGTTAAGCCCTTCATCTTTTCTGAAAGAAATCGTGAAACCTTCTTCGAGTTTATACCCTCAAACAGGTACTCCCTACAAGTTTTCGCATAATATTCAATGTTTCTTATCGCAGATTGCGGCGCCTTAATTGACTTTTCCCACCTAACCGCGTCTTTCCCCAAAAAGTCAAAATGCAATGTATCCCCATCTATTTTAATATGCTCTGGTCGCAATGTTATCGCTCCAACAGTATCCGCCTCTCCAGGGTCTTTTTCGTCTCCTACACGCATGTTCAAAGCGTGAATTAACCAACTCACCGTGGCTACTTTGCGTCTCGCCTCATCCTTCGCGTCAAGGTTCTTCATTATATGTTCTTCAATTTTCGGAATCAAATCGCCAAGCTTCTCGGCTTTCTTAAACTTTTCATATTCCCTTCTCTGTTTTAGGAATGTGGAATCAGAAAACCATACATACTTCATTTTTCCAGTTAGCTTGTCCTGCCACTTAGCAATGTAAAGCTTGTCTGGCTCCCAAACAATATCCTTCCAGTTTCCAGGCGGTCTAGGCGCATCTGGCGAAAGGTTTAGAATGATATCCTCTTGGCTTGGTCCCTCTTTCCACCTGCCCCTCTTCGGGTGGTCGCCCCTACCAATAAATATGCATGAAGGCTCCGCGGTCCAGTTTGCAATTTCTATTCGCCGCCCATTAACAGTCGCGTAGCCAAACTTTTTCTTCAAATCCTCCCTTTGAGCTTTTCGCTGTTTTGCAATCCTCTTCTTCTCATCCTTCGTTAAATTCTGTTTCTTCAACTTCTCCTGTTCCAAATACGCGAGAATTTCTGAAAAGTCAATTTCAGCCTGAATAATCGTTTGAGGGTCAAAATCATTTTCCTCCACGCTTTTTACATGCTCAGCAAGGAAAGTTTCCAAAAAATCTAGCTGCGGATTTTCTCTCTTGAGCCGCTGCAGAAAATCTTGGATGAAATTCTTGTAGAAAACCTTGTCTGGCGGCGATGCAGACTGCACTTTTTTGACTAACGCGATTGCCATCTGCTCTGTTTTTTCATCAAGTTTTATGGTTTGTCCCCTTACTTTTATTGAGAACCCCTTGTACTCTGGTTGTGGAACGTAGACACCATTATGCCATAAGCTTTTCAGTTTATGCTTAGCCGTGGCTCATCCCATTCAGCAATTGTTTCTCTCTTCAATATCTTCGGATGCTTAAAAACATTCACCACAGATTCTACTTATTCCTATTTTGCTTCCACCTCTTGTAAAGCTGCTCAACCCGTTCTCGGCTGACATAACCCTTATGTGGTCTGAAACCGCCAGAAAAACCATGCGGAATATGCAACAACTCATGAATTAGCGTCTTCTCTTTTTCCTCCTCCGATAGTCTATCATAACGTTCGGAAATAACCTCAATAATGTATGTTGGCGGAAGGTTAAGCGTTTCTTGCCAAATCTTGCCCAAACCATGAATACGCGCAATTGTGCGTGCGGATTTTGAACCCTTGCTTCTCACACAAAAAACAAACTGCGGTATTATATGGAACAAGTTTAGGTTCGCGGCAATTTCATCAACAAGCTTTTTCACGTCTGAAGCTTCAAAGTACCTAATCGGCATAGGCTATCGCTCGTTAAATTACTTGCTTCTCAAATTAACCTTTACCGCTTTTAGTTTTCTGCACAGGGCAACAATCTAGCTAAACAGTAAAACAGTGAAACTTAACCCACTCAAATCACTCCACAAATTTCCTTTCTTTTCCTAAAACACAGTTCATATTGTGGCGGGCCCGGTGGGATTTGAACCCACGTTCTCCGGCTCCGAAGGCCGGCGCCTTGATCCATACTGGGCTACGGGCCCTTGTGGTAGAGGCGCTTTTTATAGTGGTTAAAGGGTTTCGGAAAATCCTTAAAAATGGTTGTTGTTTAATATTTTGTTTAGGTGGGCCGGTAGCTCAGCTTGGTTGGAGCGTTCGGCTGATAACCGAAAGGTCGAGAGTTCAAATCTCTCCCGGCCCATTTTTGGTTTTTGCCTATTTTTCTTTTTTCTTTTCTTCTTCTCCTTTTACGCCTTTTACTAGGCCTTTTCCGACGCCTTTTACTATTCCGAAGCCTTTCTTTACTCCTTTGCCTATTACTTCGCCTGTTTTTTCAGCTGCGGCTTCTGCTTTTCCTTTTTCTTCTTTTTTCTTTTCTTTTTCGCTCAAATGTAATTTCACCTCCCAGAAATTGTCATGGCTTATTCTGTTTTTGGAGCAGTTAAAACTTTCGAGGATAGGGTTTTTGGTTTTTGCCTATTTTACGCAAGTGTTAAATCTTCGTAATGGCAAATGATGTTTGGTGATTGTTGTGCCTAAGGATGAGGAGATTTTGGGGGTTTTGCGGGAGATTAAGGCTTTGTTGGAGCCTAAGCCTGCGCCGCCTGCTCCGCCGCCGAAGAAGGGCTTGTGGAACGAGTTTATAGATTTCATTTCTAAATACAAGGTTTTGGGGCTTGCTGTTGCCTTTATTATGGGCATGTATGTTGGTCAAGTTGTCCAGTCGCTTGTTAAAGACATTCTTATGCCGTTGATAGGTTTGGCTGTGCCTGGTCTAGAAAATTTGTCAACGTTTGTGTTGTATGTTCCTCCGCCGACGGGGTTTGATGCTCAAGGAAATCCGTTGCTTGATGGAGCGCCTTGGAAGGGGCAGATATTTGGTATTGGCAGCTTCATATCCACTATAATGACGTTTATAATAGTGGCTTTCGTTATATTCTTGATTGTGAAGATTACTAGGAAGTGGGGCATAGAATAGCGTTAGCGTGGGCTTACTCTTTTCTTGCGGCGTTTTGCCTATTGTCGATTCTATAGGTTTTTAGTCCTATTAGGATTAGGTGTTCTATGAATGTGCTGCGTTTTTCCCTTCCTCTTAGTTCTTCTATTTCTTTGAGGAGGTTTGCGTCTATTGTTAAGCCTATGTGATGTTTCATAATTTGTGTATCCTCCGTGTTTCTCGTATATTTGGTATACCAAAAAGCTTTATTAGCCTTATTGCACAAGTTATACAACGGGTGCCTAATCCATGAAGACTTTGAGGATTTCTGATGATGCGCATCAGAAGTTGACGGCGTTGCTTGGGGAGTTGACTGCGCAGACTATGCGGATGCAGACTTACACTGATGCTATTGAGAGTTTGCTTTCGCAGTCTGTTATTTTGCCTTCTGAGTTGCTTGCTGATGTTGAGCGTTTTATAGAAGCGAATAGGAATTTGGGTTATACTACGCGTGAGGAGTTTGTTCGTGATTCGGTGCGGTGGAGGCTGCGCTTTTTGAAAGGTGATTATGAGTATTTGGAGATTCCGAGGGCTGAGTATGAGCAGCTTCAGCAGGCGCTGAGGGATATGGAGACGCCTTTTCTCGGCGTCAGCGACTTTATTGAGCAGCAGATAAGGAATTTGCTTGAGAAGTACGCTGAGTGGACTAGAGAAAAAGTGGAATATGAAGGAGAAAAACCGCGAAAACGCAAATAGGCGCTAACTTGCTAATTCTTGTTCTGGTTTGCTTGTTTGTGTTTGTTCGAATTTTAGGATTCTTCTTATTCCTAGGTAGACAGTCATGCATGCGAGCACCACAACGCCACTTAGAAGCGAGTAGACGGCAAGTGTTACAAGCTCTTTTTTTAGGGTTTCTTCTGTTGTTTGGAAGGATAGGTATACGAAGTAGAATGATAGGAATATGCATATTGTGAATGCAATTATTATGGCTGGTTCGGCTTTCAATTTGGTGCTTCACCCATGATTGGCTGAATTAAACTTTGCGTGGATTCAGAAAGGGTTTATGAAGTGAAAATCAATAGCTAAAGTAACAAATAGTAGTGTCTCCTACAAAAGCGAATTATTGGAGTTTTTTAAACATAAGTTAAGCGGCCATTTGGGTTGCTTTTGAGTTTATGACGTTTTCTCTGGTTACTATAATTTTACGCTGGATTTGGTTTTGATGTTTGGGATACGGTTTAAAGTTTAGTTAAAAATCATGATGAATTTTTAAAATTTGTTGTTCAGAATTGTCGTGCGTAAGTCTTTTAAAATATGCTTTCGTAATAAACAATAAAAGCTTTGGAGGGAAAACGTTGAAAACCAAACTTTCATTCATAGCCGCAATAGCCATCATCCTTGCCTCAACAATGCTTGGACGATACGGGATTTCCTTTGTTTGTGCATACACAGCTAACACGGATGCTAATCCAAAGATTGTTTATTGGCTTAGCCCTCTGATATACGAGATGAACGGCCGAACATTCCTTTTCACTAGAACCCCAGAGCCATATTATATTATGTGGTCGCCTTCCGGACGAATGCTGTTACTTGTAACCGCCGAACGGGAAGTATGGAGCGATTTTGAAACGAAAGTTGTGGTGATTAACGCCAGCAATATGGAATTAATCCATAAATTTTCAGCTTCGGGTTCTATTTTTGACCGTATACAAAGCAGTTTTGCCATATCCTCAGATGAAACAAAAATTTTCTTTGGAAACATAAGCAGCGACAGGAACTATGTAGAAATAATTTCAGTTAATCTGGACGGGACAAATCCAACCCTTATAACAAGATTTCCCATAACCGAGGGCATGTCTCATTACACCATCACTGACGTTGCAGGCGACGGCACGTTCCTAGTCTATACAGAGAAATACTCGTTCTATGATTCAGAGGAGCATCGAACGCGTCTTTTTAGTCGCATTAAAAAGTTTGACTTCTCCACTGGAGAAACAACTTTGATCCTTGAATTTGAGGGCAGCATCCTAAGTTTGAAAGTTGCGCCGTCAAATGACAGGATAGCTTTCACGTCAAGCAAGGACAATTATGGCTATGGCTATGGCTATGGGAGACTCTATATTGTTAATTTAGATGGAACCAACCTGATAGAAGTACCGGCTGTTTCAGAGGGCAGTGTTGCGCTTTGGGTTAATTGGGCATCCAATGACACACTAACATATACTGAGGTATCAGAGAAAATATTGTGGTCAGGTGACCCCTATGATTGGGCACCTACCGCCAATATGACAGCTATACGCACGGATGGAAGCAACAAGCACGTGGTCTATAATGGATTATGCGGCTCACAATCACCAGCCAACAGCTCATTAATCGTATTCCTGCAATTTTCAGAAGCTGGCGGCATAAAGTTTCTTCCATGCCTTCTGAACCTAAATTTACCAATCACGCCTAATCCTGACAGTGATGGAGACGGCTTATCTGATAACGAGGAACTTCAAAATTTTCTTAACCCATGCGATCCCACAGACCTCCATAAAGACTATGACGATGACGGATTAACCAATCTCGAAGAAATTAATTACGGAACATACTTAGGTAACCCCGATTTCGACGGTGATGGGCTCAGCGACGGCGTTGAAGTCAAAGTTTTCAAGACGAATCCGAGAAAGGCGGATACGGATGGCGACGGCGTAGCTGATGGTTTGGAGGCAGCGGCAACGGGATTGAACGCTTTTATTTCCGTCTTGCCGGAAGGCTGGATACGCATGACCCTCGAGTGGAAGGACAATAGAATGTATGTCTCAACAAACTCTTCTGTGCTCGGCGTTGTTTTCGACTCGGAAAATATGGCTTTAAGCATTTCCGTCGGTGGACCAGATGGCTCAACAGGCATAGCAAACATAAGCATACCAGTGAACATGATAAATGCCCTTTCAAACGTTAAAGTTACACTAGATGACCAGCCCGTAGACTTTCAAATAAGCCAAGTCGGCAATTACGCCCAAATCTACGTGCAATACCACCACAGCTATCACGAGTTGACAGCACATTTAAGTGGTGGCGTTGGCGGAAGCGGAGGCATCGGCGGCATAGACTTGACTGGAATCTTAAGCTACTGGTGGCTAATATTATCGGTTGGCATTGTGGCAGCAGCATCAGTAATAACAGCAATAATTATCAAGCGCGGATAACAGAGGACACGACACGAAGAAAATAGGTTTTTAGGCGACCGACTCTGGAAACGTAACATTCCAAATGATCTCGAGAAAGCGGCGATAGTTTCTTCAGTTCCAAATTAATCATGTAAAATATGTTCAAATTTGAAAACTTAATTTAAGATGGAAGTTAAATTTCATAGGTTGACTGTTGCTCTTGTAGCAAACTTTTTAGTCATAAGCGTGCTTCTTCATCGTGATGGTTGCAATGATTTACTTTCGGTTTATTGCGATTATTTCTGGGATTGTGTTCTTTGCATTGAAGCAGCGCTTCTGCTCCCCAACAGATACGGAGTAAACTTAGCATTTCTATATCAGCCATATTTAGCTTAACAAGCGTTTTATCTTTGAGAAGCTCATACAATGAGTTAGTCCACGCCTCCGGAGACCCTTATTATTACTGGACTTCATATTTGCTTTATATGCTGGCAAACTTAAGCATCGCCATCACCAACATTCTCATCATCTGCTACCTCGCAACAACAAAAACACGTCAATGTTAATAACACATCAAATACAACTAAAATGCAAGAAGTCTATCTGAATAAAATTAATTCTGGTAGTCATCATCAATGGAATATATTTCAAACTTTTGAATTATTTTTGAAAAATCTAGAGGGGGAGGGTCACTATTGGTTAGAAAAGCAGCCAAAAAATGTTACTTTTTCCAGAACAAATAAACTTTTGTCTGCGCCAAAAAACCAAGCGTCTTTAACGCTTTAGCCAAACCAACATCACTAAATCCCCTAATCTTCTTTATAAACTCCTCATGCGAAGGATAAACCCCACCAGAACCAATAAGCCGCTTCCTCACAGACGCTTCCCGCCTAGAAAGAGTCTCCAAAACCTTCACAATTTCGGCTCTTCCAACACGCCTAACGCCCAACAAATTCTGCT
>JBNAWC010000040.1:0-10850 GCA_049700035.1 Candidatus Bathyarchaeales archaeon | reverse complement strand
GACCCCCACACCAGCGCCAACGCCAGCACCCGCGCCAAAAACCATAGAGAAAACGCAGTCGATAGAAGACATAAAAATGATGTTCCCAGAAGATTTGGAGAACCTCCTAAGCTTCGAAGAAAAAGACGAGTACATAATCGTAAAACCCAGACAATTTTTAGGTTCAGAAAACTTTGCAAAAATAGCCTCTGTAGTGCGCGGAATAGGCGGAGACTATGTAAGCGCGGGAAAAGCCTCACACTTCAGAATTCCAAGAAGGAAAGCGTGAAAGGAGCACACTTCAAAAACTCTTCAATGCTTAAAGGCTTTTACCAGTATTTTATTTCAAAGTCTTTGAATTCTTCAGTGGGGTTTTCCCAGAGAACTTCCACGTTTGTAACTCGTGCTCCTGGTGGTCCGCGTTTGCAGAATTCTATGAGTTCTTTTACGCTTTTTTCTTCGCCTTCGAATACTGCTTCAACTCTGCCGTCTGGAAGGTTGCGAACCCAACCCTTAACGCCGCGTTTTTTGGCTTCATGTCTCGTTTCAGACCTAAAGAAGACTCCTTGAACCCTTCCAGAAACGAAGATGTGGGCTCTAACCGTCATAGGTTGGTTGCCTCAAACGTGAATTTCAATTGCACGCACTTTTCACTTTAACTTAACTCTCTCCACTGTGCTGTTTTGTCGTTTGGGCGCTTGTTTTAAAAGGGATTCTGGGCTGAGCGTTTTTCTTGGTGGCGCGCTTATGATTGAGGGAGCTAATGGCAAATTGCTGGTTTACGCTTCAGCTTTCGCTTTTAATGGGAGAAGACTTAGGTCAGTGAGTTCAACTGTTGCGAGGGTTGCTAGGCTTTTAAATTTGGATTTTGAGGTTGTTGCCTTCAAGGGTAATTTCAAACACATATACGTCTACTACAAGAATGGCGAAGAAGAGCCAATTCCGCTTTACTGTGATAGGGATGGAAAAGTTAAGTCCAGCGGCGTCCTTTCAGCGTTGAAAAGCATGATGTTTGTATTGTCGTTTCACCCGCGTTATTCGGCTTTGAAGCGCATGCGAAACGAGATTATGAAACTTTCTTGAACTTTATGGTTTGATTTTCAAGAACAACATCGTAAGTCTGGTTCACGTCGAAGCTTATGCCTAAACTTTCGTATTCCTGTTCGGTTAAGAAGAGTATTATTTTTGGAAACGCAAATTCAGCCCTAGCTGGAAACATTGGCAACTGCTGCTGCAAAGCTTGCATAACATCTTGCACAACTTTGGCTTCCTCTGTTTGGGGTCTAACAATTAAATGCGGAAGCTTGCGCTCTTCGATTAGTTCTATGCGCTTTCCAAGGTTGCCGTCCAAGTCGCGAATAGACTCGATTTTTTGAACTCTCACACGGAACATGGGCTTTCACTCCATCTCTATTGTTGCGGGAGGCTTTGGCGTAACATCATAGTAAACAGTAGCCACGTTAGGGCACGCCTTCAAAACTTCCTCCGCAGCCCTATCAAGCGTAGCCCAAGGAATCTCTGAAACATCAGCTGTTAGAAAATCCCTTGTTTGAACAGCCCTCATGCCAACTACGTAGGGCTTTTTCGCGGGCAAGTCCCTAACAGCGTAAAAGACTCTCGCAATCTTCGGGTTTTCAGTTATTATCCGCTTTTGAAGCGCAACCATGTTCTGAATTGTTGTCTCGTGAACACGCCCATTCATGGTTTGAACAGTTATGCCGACAACTTCGCCGTAACGCCGCCTTCCACTTTCCACACCAGTGGCTCTATCCCTAAAAATTTTCACGCTAACATTTCTTGATGGAACATTGAGAAAACGCGCCACCGTCTCCTGTATGTGGATAACGCCAGAAGCCGCTTCAGACGCTTCATTGTCAACTATTACGGCGAAGTACTGGCTTGGATTATGCGCTGAAAGTTCACGTTCAACAATTGCCGTAGCTCTCTTCAAAGTTTCAAGTTTGTCTGGGCGGATTTCGCCGACAACACGAACTGACAAGCCTGGACCTGGAAATGGTTGACGTTCAGAAATTTCTGGCGGCAGCCCCAAGTGTTTGGCGACCAAACGGACTTGCCACTTATAGAGGCTTAAGAGTGGCTCAACAATTTTGAAGCCGTATTTTTCCATGGGGTTTATTCCCATCTGCTCCAGAACGTTATGCTGTGTTTTCACGCCGCCAACAGTTTCAATTATGTCTGCGCGTATAGTGCCCTGCACGAGAACCTTGCAGCCTTCACTTTTCGCTGTTTCGCCAAGAACATTGTAAAATGTTTCACGGAACATCTTGCGCTTTTCCTCAGCATCTCTTAAACCTTTCATAGCATTCAAGAAACGTTCACGCACATCAACAACTTTTGTAGGAACTTTAAGGGGCGGTTTTGAGAGTATTTCAGCCACACGTTCAGGCTCGCCCTCACGCATGAAGGCGTCATCAAGCATTACACAGACGAGGTTTTCGCCTATCGCCCTCTGCGTTAAAACTGCACATGTCATGCTGTCTACTCCGCCAGAAACCGCTACAAGCGCCTTCTCCTTGCCAATCTTGCCTCTTATCTCGCTAATCTGTGTTTCAATAAACTTTTCTGGATTGAACGTTTCCAAACTGCATTCACCACTATAAACTGGTAATTGGTTTGCTGTTCAGTAATTTATGCGTTTACCCTTTATCAATAAAGGCAACGCTTCGAATATGTAAAAATGGCTTTAGCAAATGTCCTTATTGCATTTACGCCTTTTTCAACTTTTCAATTAATTGTTAAATTTTCAGAAATTTACAACTATTGTTTCCAAAATATCCTTTAAAAAGGCGACAGCCCCAAACAAGAATTAACCATCAACCGAATATTTTGGTGGCAGTTAAAAGTTTTTGCCATGTTTTGCTATCCATTAAAACTGGTGTTGCGTGTGAATGTTGAGGATGTAAAAACTACGGTTGATGTGCTTAACGAGTTAAATGAGAGTTATGTTGACTTTTTACATTCTATGAAGGGAACAATTAGAGAAGCTAGAACTGCAAAGCAGCTTTGGCGCTGTGAAAACAAGTCAAAACTCATAAAGTTGGGTTTGGCATTAATAGTCTTTCCAGAACCAACCCCGATAAGCGAAACAATAGGGTCAATCTTGGTGGCGGTAGGCGCAGTTCAGCAAGGAATCAAAAACCATGCCATATACGTTGAAGACGTTTACAAGCAATTCAAAAACACTTTATTGGAGATGAGAAAACTCAAGGAAAACCTCTAAAGCTGTTCGGTTAGCGTGTTAAAAACTTATATTTACAGCATATTATAAACATAACATAAAGCCAGAACAGCAAGGGGGAGAAAACATGAAAATCGTGACGGTATTATTGCCAGAAGCTTATCTGGAGGGTTTGGATGAGCTTGTTAGGGCGAACATGTATCCAAGTAGGAGTTCAGCCATACGCTCTGCTGTTAGAGACTTGTTGAAGAAGGAGCTTTGGGAGAAACGCGGAAGATAAATGCTTTTTGTTAGATGCTTGCTAATTCTTTAATAGCCTTCGCGGTTTCAGCTGGATTCGACGCTTGGGCGATTGCCCGTCCAACGATAAGGTAACGCGCACCAGCCGCTAACGCTGTTTTTATTTCTCCTCCTTGAGCGCCGATTCCAGGCGAATAAATTGGAATTTTTCCTCCAAGTATTGCGTGTATTTCCTTTATTTTATCTGGGTATGTTGCGCCCACGACCACGCCGTCTGCATTCCATGAGAGGGCTTTGTTTGCGAATAAAACGTATTGCGGAGTCTTTCTTTTTGTTTCTGGGTCGATTACTGTTTGCCCGTAGCCTTCACTTGCGCCTTTGTGACTCATGTAAGCTAGCAAGATTACGCCGCGCCCAAGCCTTTGCGCTACGTCAAAGATTGGTTTTACGCCTTCTTCCCACCCAACAAATGGGTTAGCAATCAAAGCGTCGAAGCCAGCGGCATAATAGTATTCGGCGATTATCTGGTTTGTTGAACCTATGTCATTAGCCTTACAATCCATTATTGCCACAAGCCCTGAACTCTGGGCTTTGTCCACAAGCTTTTTGACGCTGTCAAACAAGCCTAATGGAAGGACAAGGTGATGGTTGATTTTTACAGCGCAAATGTGTGGATGAACGGCTTCTAGGACGCTTTCTGCCTTGCGGAAGAGGTTTTCGCGGTTTTCTGGCTTTTCGAAGGGAAAGTCTAAAGCCAAAACAATGTTTGACCCTTTAGCCCGCGCCGCTTTCTCTATTTTAGCGCGAAAACTCATGTTGAAGCACCAGCGTTTATTTGGCTGTTGCGTTAAAAACTTTTATTGCTTCTATTTCTCCGCCAGCAACTTGCCTAATATAGTTAAGTGTTGTTTCTGTGGCGTTTCTAAGTTGTTCTACGCTTATTTCTGGGGCGCCGTAAGCCACTATGAGTACGTTTCGTGTTTGCGCCGTGATTTTTGTGTTGTCGCAGTCGCGGTATGGGTAAATGCATAACACTTGTTTTTCGTCGGCTAAAACAAGCATTTTTTCGGTTAGGCTTAGGGGTTTTGTCATGCCTATGCCTGTGAAGGTTTCGCCGTTCTTTGCGAAGCGTACATGAAACGGCGGTTTCAGGCGGTCTTTGTCGAAGCCGCTTATTGGGATTATTGTTTGCATTGAAGCCAAGTTGTAGGCGTCTACAACTGTGGATATGCGTGGAAGTTCATCGCCGTGTAAGACTCTGCGCAGTAATGCTTCGCCAGATGGTCTTGTTTTTGTTGGGTCTATGTTGAGTTTCCAGTAGAAGTCTCTGTAGGCGCGTACTGTTGGATTATCCTTGAGCGCCTCAATGTCGTATTTGCTTTTAACCTCTTCGTAAACGGTTTTTCTTAGCCTTTGGATTTGTTCGTTATCCTTTTCTGGATGCACATTGTTTATTGTGCCGATGCAGATGGCGAGTTCTGGGAATTTTGCTATAACTTGTGAGTCCCACTTAACTTCAATTTGCATTTGCGTGTTCGCCTCTGTTTTGATTTGTTTGCGTTAGGTATTTAACAGCTATCGGCGAATCTTTTATGCGTATTTAAGATTGTAATTGTGTGAGATAATGTTAGGCGAGCTTGCAGCGTTGGGCGCGGCTTTAAGTTGGACTGTTTCAGCGGTCATGTATAAGGAAGCGTTGGAAAAGACAAAGCCGATATCAGCGAATATTGTGCGTTTAGCGTCTACAAGTGCCATATTAATTGTTTTTGTGCTTGCTGTTGGCAAGTTTTGGGTTTTAATGGACCTGCCCCTTGAAGCAGTTGTTATAGCGTGCATAAGCGGAATAATAGGACTTGGTTTTGGAGATACACTTTACATGAAAAGCCTAAAACTTGTGGGTGTTGCACGCGCCGTCCCAATAACATGCACCTATCCGCTCTTCAACCTCTTGTGGGCAACATTACTAGCAAACGAAACCATAAATGCGCCAATTGTTGTAGGCGCGTTCGCAATAGTTTTTGGGATATGGCTTCTAAGCCAAAAAGGAAAAGGAGTAGTGGAAGCCCTAGAAAAAAGGACGCTGGTCATAGGCGTAGCTTCTGCCGTTTTAACGGCAATTATATGGTCAATAAGCATAACAATGATTAATTTGGCTGTGAAGAACACACCCGATTTAGAACACGCCCTAGCAATAAACGTTATTAGAACAACGGCAATCGCGGCTTCGCTTCTGGCTTTGGCGCCAATAATTGACAGAGAACATGGATTTCTAAAAATGCAGAAGAGAACATTTGTCGCACTTGTTTTTGGTGGATTAGTAGCGCTTGGGCTTGGATGGTTCTTCTTAACATACAGCTTCACGCAGACAACTGAAGCGCAAGCCGTGCCAATATCCTCAACAACACCTTTATTTTCAACATTATCGGCGATAATCTTCCTACATGAAAAAGTAACAATAAGGGATGTTGCTGGTTCAATTATCATTGTAGCTGGAATTTTCTTGATATTCACAGCGTAAAAAGTAAGGGTTAATCCCGCGTTTTATCAAAACCAAAAGTTTTATATGCGAAAAAGTAGGATTGCTGGTGTGGGTCTTGGAGACCCATCCAAGTGAGATTGAAAAAATTCTAGGAAAACAAGAAGCATTAGACATCTCTATTCTGAAAGACACAGCAAATAGGCATAAACTGCTCCTGACACCAGAAATGTACGCCGTCGTAAAAATAGAATCCAGCCTACTAAAAGGAGCGAGAAAATACTTTGAAGAAAACAACTTCACCGAAGTCATAGTTCCACACATAACAAAGGCAACAGGCGCATGCGAAAATATAGCAACAATGTTCGAACTGGACTATTTTGGACGAAAGGCATACCTAAGCCAAACTGGACAACTTTACCTAGAAGTTTTAACGCCACTTCTTGGAAAAGTTTGGTGCACAATACAAAGCTTTAGGGCAGAACCACTGGCTGACGAACGCCACCTAGCCGAGTTCACACTTGTCGAACTGGAATTCGCAGGCAACTTTGAGGAACTGCTAAAGCACATAGAAGGCGTAATCTGCTCAATGATAAACTGCACGTTAAGCGAAAGAGAACGCGAATTGCAACTGCTAAAGGTTGACGTTGAAAGACTTAAAAAAATTAGGAGACCGTTCCAAAGGATAACATACACAGAAGCCGTTGGACTACTAGCCGAGTATGGCGTCCAATGGGGCGACGACTTAAAAAGCCACCATGAAAAAAATGCTTGTCCAAATGCATGGAAACCAACCACTTTTCGTGACGCACTTCCCAAAAGCCATAAAGTTCTTCAACATGCGAGAAAACGACGAAAACCCAGCAGTAGTCAACAGCGCAGACCTGCTGCTTCCATTAAGCGGAGCGCGCGCGCCAAGGTTCCAAACCCATGGACGGTGACGGTGCCCACACAAAACTAGGTTTACGCCATGAGAAAACAACGTCCAAAGCACGTCGCCAGCATCCACTATCATATTCTTCTCCATTCCAGTGTCTGGCGCTGGCAAAAGGTGGTGGTGCATAGCCACAATCTTAAATTTGTCGCGATAATTTTCTAGGCATTCTCTTAGCCAAAGCCTCTGGCGATAACCAACCTCACCATCATCCTTGTCCGGTCTGGAGGAATCCAACATTATGAGGACAGCGTCGCTTATCTCCGTTATTGACCATGGCTTGCCGAAGAAACGCGGAAAAAGGCGGTAGCCTGTGTTTCTTGCGTCGTGGTTTCCGCTTCCAACAACGAGACGCTTGCACTTTATCCTCTGCAGATATTGATGTGCCTCTTGGAATTCTTCAAGCAGTCCCTCCTCTGTCAAGTCGCCAGTCACAACAACCAAGTCGGGGCTTAACTCGTTTATTTCTTCAACAGCCTTTTCCAGCACATCCCTTTCCAGTTTCGACCCCGCATGGATGTCGGACAAGTGAACGATAGACAAGTTGTTTCCTACAGCCATTTTACATCACCTCCGCCCAGAAACCCTAAAGCAAACGCGGTTTCAGAGCTTTTAATACATCATTCGCCTTTTAGAGCGCCCAATAGCAAAATGCGCAAAGGAAAGTTTTATTTTCGTTTTTTGTGGGCGCATTTTCGGGTCTCCCCTTTTCTATTGCTTTCCAGAATATAAGCATTATGCATACGTCATCTGGAAAAGCGGTACAGTTTTATACTTGCATGTTTTAGGGAGAACCTTAGGCGAAATACATGTCAGTGTCTCCAAGTGTACGCGAGGTTCTTGCTAGGCGCATTGCTGGCGAGATAATTCTCTCAAGTAAGCCTGGCGCGACTATGCGTAAGTGGCGTGAGCTTTTCGCTGTTTCGCAGACAACCCTTTCGGATAAGATGGTTATCTCTTCTTCTGTTATTAGCGATTATGAGAGTGGTAGGCGCCAAAGCCCTGGAACGCGGTTTATTAGGCGTTTTGTTTGGGCTTTGTTAAAGATTGATGAGGAGCGCAGTGGACGTTTTATTCGTGAGTTTGCCAAGTTGACGAGTTCGCCTAGTGTGGCGGTTATTGACTTGCGTGAGTTTCCAATTCCAGTGCGTGTTGAGTATTTATGTAAGGCTATTAAGGGCGAGGTTGTTGCTTGTTCAACTCTTTTTGTCAAGGAGGTTAATGGCTATACGGTTGTTGATGGGCGTAAGGCTGTTGAAACGCTTTCTGGTTTTGAGTATTCTCAGCTTTTGGGCGTTACGACGGAGAGGGCTTTGGTTTTCACGAATATTGGTGGTGAGTGTTCGCCTATGATGATTGTGCGTTTGAGCAGCTTAAAGCCTCGTGTGGTTGTTTTTCATGGCGTTAAGCCTGATGATTATTCTGTTAGGCTTGCTGAGTACGACCGCATTCCGCTTGTTTATTCGAGTTTGCCTACTGTTGAGCAGTTGGTTAAGTCTCTTCGTAAGCTTTATCGCATTGCGCTGCGTAGAAAGTTGGGTAGGGGTGTGCGTCCTCCGCCCAAAATTAGCGTTTAGCGTTTAATGTGTGAAGCGCGTGAGGAGCCTATGATTAAGGTTGGGTGTTGCGGTTTTGCGGCTAGTATGAAAAGGTATTTTGAAGTGTTTGGGCTTGTGGAGTTGAACCGTACCTTTTATGAGTATCCGCGTTTGGAAACCGTTGAGGGCTGGCGTGAAAGGGCGCCTGAAACGTTTGAGTTTACTGTTAAGGCACATCAGGATATTACGCATAGGGCGAAGATGCGTTTGGATGATGATTGCCGTAGAGCGTTTGAGCAGATGAAGCGGATTTGCAAGGTTTTGGGGGCGCGGGTTCTTTTGTTTCAGACTCCTGGTTCTTTTCGTCCAGAAATGCTTTGCGAAGCTGAAAAATTCTTTAGTAGTGTTGACCGTGAGGGTTTAACCTTGGTTTGGGAGACTCGTGGTTCTGAGTGGGAGAAGCCTGAAGTGTATGAGAGGCTTAGCCGTGTTTTGCGTGTATTAGATGTTGTGCATGTTACTGACCCTTTTCGTGTTTTGCCTGCTTATGTGGGTGAGGTGGCTTATTTTAGGCTTCATGGTTTGGGCAGAGAGCTTTACTATTATCAGTTTACTGATGTGGAGTTGCGGCGTCTTGGTGAAGTGGTTAGAAAGTTTGAGGGTGAGGGCAGAACGGTGTATGTGCTTTTTAATAATCTTTCTATGTTTGAGGATGGGTTGCGTTTTGTGCAGTATCTTGTGAGTGGTGAGTTTCCGAGGGTGACGGGTTCTGTTGGTTTGGATTCCATTAAAAGTGTGGTTGGTAGGACGCGTTTTCCGGTGTCGAAGAGTTTGCTTGTTAGGCGTGTGGGTTGGAGGCTTGTGGAGATTGAGGAGGGTAGGCAGGTTAGGCTTGGGGAGCTTTTGGCTGCGTTGCCTTCGAGAACGTATAGAAGTTCTGAAGAGGTTTTGGAGGGGTTGAAGGCTGCTTGGAGGTTAGCCTAGTTCGAGGATTTTTGTTTTGAGTGTTTTGAAGTCTTGGGTTAGTAGTTGTTTGTATTTGGGGTTGTAGAGGGCTGCTGCTGGGTGTAGTGTTGGGAAAACTGTTACTGTTAAGCCTAGAATGTTTGTTTGGTGGAATTTTCCGCGTGTTTCTGTTATGCCTTTGAATGGTATTCCAGCCTTTGCCAGGATGTAGGCGGTTGAATGGTTTCCGAGTGTTACGATTAGTTTTGGTTTTATGGCTGCTATTTGCCTATCCAGAAAGGGCGTGCATGCTTGGATTTCGGCTGGTGCGGGTTCGCGGTTGTTTGGTGGACGACATTTTAGGACATTCCCTATAAAGACTTGGGTTCTTGAAACTCCAGCCTCGGCTAATAGCGTGTCTAAAAACTTTCCAGCAGCGCCTACGAATGGTTTGCCTTTTACGTCTTCCCAGTAACCTGGCGCTTCGCCTATGAGCATTATTTTCGCGTTTAGATTTCCCTCGCCTGGAACAGCGTTTTTACGCGATTTGTGTAGGGGACATTTTGTGCAGTTTATGATTTCGTTGGCTATGGTGCTTAGTTGGTCTTGCATTATTGACTGTTATGGTTTTGTTATTAATATTGCTTGTTTTATGTTTTGGAAGTGTGGGTCTCCGCTTAGTATTTTTGTTTTTAGTTTTTTGGCTGTTGCTAGTACGTATGCGTCGGCTAATCCGAAATCTTTTATTGTTTTGCGCATTTCTGCATGGGTTATTCCAGCTTGTTTTGAGAGTTGGTCGTCTGCGTCTATTATGTTTGAGTTTGTTGTTAGGATTTTGTAGGCTGTTTCGATGTCTTTTCCTTCGCGTGCTACTTTGCTTATGATTTCTGCGAGTGTTACGGCGCTTGTGTATATGCTTGTGTTTTCTTCTTCTATTATGGCTTTGACTTTTGCGCCTGTTTCGCTTCCGATTAGGTATTCAATCCATGCGTATGCGTCTATCACGTAGTCTTTAGTCATGTGTTTTCAACTCGTCTTCAGCCGTGAAGGGTTTCATACCCTTTAATGCGCCGAAGCCGTCAATTTTGACTTTTTTAACTGTTATTTCTAGGAGTTCGCCTTCTTTGATTTTCTTGCTTTCTACAAGCTTCTTTGGTAGCGTAATTACTATGGAGCCTCCAACTTTTCTGGTTTTTACTGTGCTCATTAATATCACTTCAGTAACAAAAAATAACACTAAAGTAACATATAGCCTTTTTGCGCGCGCGCGGGCCTTCTGATGTGATTTTGGGTATTGCACGTGATTCGAAGACGCAGATTAGTTGTGTTGGGATTTTTAAGGATTTGAGGCCTAGTCAGCCTTTTAGGGGTAGCCTTTTTGAAGTTGCGGATTGGATTGCTGGACATGTTTTGAGCCTTTGGTTGTTGAGGCTGATACTGGTTTTGCTATTCGTGTTTTGAGGGAGGTTGTTGATTATATTGGTGCTAGTGTGCGTCAGTTGCAGGGTAGGGAGTTGGAGGATATTTTTGGTGGTAAAT
>JBNAWC010000039.1:0-10978 GCA_049700035.1 Candidatus Bathyarchaeales archaeon | reverse complement strand
AGCCTCTTCTACGGGCTAGTTCGCTGATTAAAGTGAATTTATCTTGCGGTTTTTTCTCGCTTGTCAACCTTGTTCAGCCTCTTTAGGTTCTTAAGCTTGAGTCTCACCACAGCATAAGTGTTATTCTAGTTTTAAATGTTCAGCTATTTTCGCTTTCTCTATTTTGCCATTTTCGTCAACTTGAAGCTCAAGCATAACTCTGTCTGTCGCATTTTTCTTACTGTTAAATTCTGTCCCGCAGCAGCCACACTCGATGTCGGATTCCATTTCAACGACATACCATGACGCGTCAACATAAAAGTGCCCACAATTTGGGCAACGCAAAACGGACACGTCCAAGTAAGCTTTCATCTTTAACAGCCTCTATAGGTTAAATAGCAAAATTAATAGTAAAGTTTTAGTTTAAAGCTGGATGGCGAAGAAGCTTGAGGACTCTAAATTATCAAGACCTCTTGGATTTGGTGGATGGTGCTGCGATATTCTCAGCTGGAGGTGGAGGCGACCCCGAGGCTGGTTATAAGATAGTGGACAGGCTTGTGTCTGAAGGCCATAACGTCATGCTTGTGGAGCCGTCGGAAATTCCCGATGATGCGCGAGTTGTAAACTTCGCATGTGTAGGCGCTACAACATCAATAGAATATTACTCTAATGCGGCTGTTAAAACTCTTGAGGCTTTGGAGGAATATGCGCGTTTTTCTGCTTATGCAACCATTCCCGTTGAACTAGGCGGCTTTAACACATTAGCTGCTGTTGATGTTGCAGCCAGACGCAAAATTCCAGTTGTGGATGCTGATGGAGCTGGAAGGTCTGTTCCAGAAGTCCACTTAAAAGTCTACACGATTGATAACATCAAATTAACGCCTATGGCTATTGCAGATGTCTACGCAAGAAACATTGTCATTATAAAGGAAACTGCTGATGCGAAAGCCGCTGAAAGAATCGCTCGCATCCTCGCAGCAGAGTGGAATCAAAGTGCATACACGGCTAGACGCATTCTAACAGGCGCTCAAACAAAAACCTCACCAATACAGCTTAGCTTGTCAAAGTCAATAAGCATTGGAAAACTTTTAAGGATGGCTGTTGAGCCAATAAAGGCTGTTTTGAAGGAAACAGGCGGCTACAAACTTTTTGAGGGAACCGTTATAAGTGTTGAACGAAAAACTGAAGGAGGCTTCACATTTGTTAAAATAACACTTAAAGGAACACGTGAATACGCGAACAGCATTTTCGAAATTAAAGTGAAAAATGAGACGTTAGTCGCCTACAGAGACGGAAAACTTGCGGCAATAGCGCCAGACATAATAACTCCTGTACATCCTGAAACTGGCAAGTGCATAACCGCCGAAAAAATCGTAGAAGGCGACAAAATTGCGATTTTAGGGTTGCCAGCACCAGAGAAATGGCGAACCAGCAGGGGATTAGAGTTGTGGGAAGACGTTCTGAAAAGGGCTAACATACATGATAAATATGTTCCCATTGAAAAGTTAGTACATTAGCCCGTTTTAATCTCAATTTAGACCGCGCCAAAGCGTAGTGTTTTATAAAGAAGACGTGAAATATGAAGTGCAAGTTTGGAGGAGTTAAGGTTGGCGAAGATAAAAGTGGCTCTGGCAGGTGTTGGAAATTGTGCATCCGCTTTGATTCAAGGCTTGCAATATTATTGCAACTGCGAAAAAGAGGAAGAAAGCCTAGGATTGCGCCACCTCTTTTTAGGAGGCTACCACCCAAGAGACATACAAGTTGTTGTAGCATTTGACATAGACAGTCGAAAAGTTGGGATAGACCTAGCTCAAGCGATATTTGAACAGCCAAATAATGCTCCAAAAATAGTTGACGTTCCAAAAATGGGCATAGTTGTGCAGAAGGGCCCAGTTTTGGATGGAGTTGGCGAATACACGAAGAAAGTTATTCAAATAAGCAGTCAGCCAGAAGCAAACGTTAAGAGAACTCTTGAAGAAAGCGGTGCTGAAGTTTTGCTAAACTTGCTTCCAAGCGGAGCCTTGAAAGCCTCGCAATGGTATGCTGAACAAGCTCTAAACGCTGGATGCGCCTTCATCAACGCAACGCCAACTTTCATAGCAAGCGACAAGGCGTGGGCTGGAAAATTTGAAAATGCTGAGCTCCCAGTTGTTGGTGATGATTTGGTTGACCAAGTCGGAGCTACAACTTTGCATAAGACTTTGTTGAGGCTTCTTTCTATACATGGTGTTCGCGTAACAGAAACCTATCAGCTTGATGTTGGTGGAGGCACAGAATCACTGGATACTTTAGAGCGCACAAGAGAAGCTAAAAGAACTGTTAAAACGCGTTCCGTTGAGGCTGCTTTGCCGTACAAGGCTGAAGTTGTTGCTGGTTCAATGGACTACGTAGATTTTCTAGATAATAGGAGGGACAGTTACTTCTGGATTAGAGGCGTGTACTTCTGCAACACGCCCATGCAGATAGACTTGAAGCTCTCGACGGTTGACGCGCCTAACGCTGGCTCGGTTCTCTTCGACGTGATAAGAGCCGCAAAAATAGCCTTGGACAGAGGAATTAAAGGGGCTGTTTTGCCAATTTGCGCTTACGCCTTCAAAAATCCGCCTAAACTATTGCCAATTGAAGAAGCTGAAAAAATGTTTTACGATTTTATATCTGGAAAAGCTTAGTCACTTTGCAAGTTTTTGTAGTTCACTTATCACTTTTTCCCTAACGCCAACGCGCTTCATTCTCTCCTTCAACAAAGCGATAGTTTTTACTGGTGTCGGGTCTAAACCGCGTAGTATAGCCAAATAAACTGACACGAAGTCGCCTATGCAAATGGTGGAAAGCATCCTAGCTAAAGCACTTTTGCCAATCCCTTGTATCTCAAAGATTTTAACGGATTCTTTGCGCATCAGTTCTTGTGTGACTGTAATTCTTTCGCGCATGGCTTCTGTTTCATAAGAGGCATCCCTAAGGAAAATAACCGAGAAAAACTTTGCAAGCTCAAAGGCAGATTCCCAACCGACAATTTCATTATGGTTAAGCTCTGGGAAGCTTTCCCATTTTGAAGGAACCTTGCTGTTCTCGTTAAACTGTTGCTTGAGGCGCTGGGCAACCGCACGGTAGATGCCAAAACCATAAATGACTGGAACCGTTCCGCAAATTTCTGAGGCAAGCTTCTTAGAAAAGTTCTCGTTTAAAGGCTTGTCTGGAGCATTCGCAGCGCCAACGTCTTTCAACAAGTCTAACGTTTCCGAAATTTCGGATTTAACTTTAGAAACCAAATCAAGTTTCTCCAAAAGCACTAGTAACGGTATGAACAAGTAAGGAAGCGCTGCCCTCGGAGCGATGCCAGAAGGCACGGTTAAAAGGGGCACATTCATTTTCTCTGCGAATTTTTGCAGAGTGCCGCCAGAGCTTATACATACTGTCATACAATTCTTTTTGATAGCATCCAAGTAGACGCTTAACGACTCTTCTGTTTCGCCAGAGTAACTTATGACAAAAACAAGTGTTTTGCGGTTTGCATATGCTGGTAATGAATATTCGCGGCAAACTTCAATTGGAACGGCAATTTTATCTCTAGCCCAGTCCTTCAAGAGTTCACCACTTATGGCGGAGCCACCCATGCCAGCAACAATTATCGCCTCTGGTTTAGGATAGCCTAAATCCAAATTTTTGGCTAGTTTAGCTGCCTCTCCACAATGCCTTGCAGCTTCAACACAGAAGGAAAGCATATTGCTTCTGTCAATCTTTTTAATCTCGTTCAAATCGTCAAGAACCACGTTTTTTGACAACTTTGTTCACCTTTTAAACTTCACTGCCAGAACCTATTATGTTTTAGGCTACTTATTCAAATCTTTTAAGCAAAATCAACCAATTACCTACATGACGTATAGGGAGAGTCGATGTCTTGCAAAAGAAAAAATTTTCCATAGCTATACCAGCATCGGTTGTTTCTGATACTCCACATCTACGCGAAAAAACAGCCAAAGTAAGTTTGATTGGAAGGGCGGCAGCAATCTTCAGAATTGACGAAATCATAATTTACATGGACCGCCCAAATGTTAGACAAATAGCAGACATGGATTTGGTTGCCACGCTATTAGCTTACATGGAAACTCCACAATACTTGAGAAAACGATTTTTCAAGCTCACGCCACAATTAAAGTATGCTGGGGTGATGCCGCCACTTCGGACAAGCCATCACCCACTAAAACGTAGAATAAAAGACTTGAAGGTTGGCGAATACCGCGAGGGAGTAACAATATCAAGTGACAAGTATGGAACAAGAGTGGATATCGGTGTGGAAAAAACGGCGCTAATACCCAATAAGCAAATAGCCAAAAACAAACGCATAACAGTCAAAATTACAAGGATTAATGGGCAAGTAGAAGCAACCATCGCAAGTCGCGAAGAAATACCATATTATTGGGGATACAATGTTGTCGCTGAAAGAAAAACGCTTGGAAGACTGTTGAAGGAAAAACATTTCGACCTGACAATTGCAACTTCAAAATACGGCGTCCCATTTTCAGAAGCCGCCGAGAACATAAGCAGAAGATGGGAAAAAGCTGAAAACACACTTTTGATTTTCGGAGCCCCAACGCAAGGACTTTACGAAATAGCAAGGTTAGAGGGATTAGCGTTGGACGACATAGTAGACTTTGTTGTTAACATGATTCCCATGCAAGGGACAGAAACTGTGAGGACAGAAGAGGCGATAATGGCTACTTTGGCGATTTTTAACATAGCTTTTGCTTCTAAGGTTTAAATGTTTGTTTTCATATTTTGCATTTATGCAATTTGACATCGCCATGCCTTTGATGCTTTTCGCGGTTACGTTCATAGCTGTGACGCTTAGCGAGAAAAGTGAAGGAAAACTGAAAAAGTCTTTAGAAGAGAGAAAATTCGGCACGAAGGACACTATTCTGCTTGTGGCGGCAATAAGTATAACAGTTTCCTTAATCGTTTTTGTTCCACAAACTGCTGTTATGACCCTATTCTTGTTCTCATATTCCATGCTCCTTTTTCTATTCACCTACATCTTCTCAGACATCTCAAAATCCAAGGCCAAAACACTCTTCTTAACATTCTTCACCATTTGCCTAATAGCCGCAATAATAAGCCTATTCAAATTTGGCACAAACATCATTGTGGCTTACGGTGGACTAGCGCTAATATGCATATCAAGCTTCGCCTACATAGCATTCTTATACGAAAATGTGCGAGGAAGCACAAAAGAAAGATTTTACATGGCTCTATTGCCACCAGCACTTTTCCTCTGCTTATACCTATTTTTTAGTGGAACACCAGCTTGGTTTCCCTACCTCATAAACGTTTATGGAGTGATATTCGCAGTTCTCGTAATAATCTATATTGGAAGCGTGTTCACATGGAAAACAACGCTAATCTTTGTTGGATTGTTAACAATTATGGACATAATACTAGTCCTATTTACTGGCACAATGGTTTCCGCGGCAAGACACGTTTCAAGCTTAAGGCTACCTATACTCGTAACAATACCAATAGTTCCAACAATCACTATTGACGGTAGCACGCTCTACATGTCACTAGGATTAGGAGACTTCTTCTTCGCTGGAGTCATCGGCATACAAACAGCAAAGAAATTCGGCAGAAAAACAATGTTCTGGTCGATAGTCGCCATGTGCCTATCCTTCTTCGTATTTGAGACATTCCTACTTAACGCTGAATTGAGAGCCTTTCCAGGCACGTTAATGATTATATGCGGTTGGATACCAGTAGCAATTTGGAAAAGCATCAAAAATGGAAAGAACACGCCAAAAGGTTTAACCGAATAATGCTCCTAAGCCTTCAAGTGCTTCTTCCTCTTTGGCTTTCTCTTCCTCAGCCTTTTTCTTCTTCTCTTCCTCTTTAGGTTTAGCCTCTGGTTGTGCCGCTGCGGCTGTCGGCGCTGCTGCTGGAGCAGCCATCATCGTCGGAGCTGATTTTATTGCCTCCTCAATATTGACTTCTGCCAGGGAGGCGACAAGCGCTTTAACGCGTACTGCGTCAACGTTTATTCCTGCGGCTGACAGAACTTGTGTTAGGTTTTCTTCATTTATGGGTTTTCCAGCTTTGTGGAGGAGCATTGCGGCGTAAATGTATTCCATATCCTTTTTCACCTCTTCATTCAAATACTTTCAACCTTTTTAAGGCTTTTCACTCGAAACTGCTTTTTCCTCTAAATTAGGCAGTCTGCTACTTAAACTTAACATTTGCATGTGCGCCTTTCTAATCAAATCCACCATTGTCTCTTTTGTTGGTATGGCAGCGTTTATTGAGAGGGCGTATGCCTTTTGATGGGCAATTTGCAATAGGACTATGACGTTTTCTTGTGTTGGATAAGCCACACTTAAGGACAATGCGAAAGCATCGTAATGCGCCCTTTCGATGTCCTGTTTGACGCCATTAATGTCAAGTTGCAGATGCTCCTGGGTTATTATTAAGCCATCATCGTAAACCACTTTCATTGAAATCCCAGCTTCAACGGGTTTTATTCCAAGCTTCGACAAAACGCTTGCCAATCTCTCGTCAATAACTTCGCCTTTCCTAACAACTAAAGTGTCTTTGCTAATCCAAACGCTTCCAGACTCGATTCGCGTTGGCAAACCAACAGCGTTCAACTGGCTTATAATTGGGCCTGGAGGTTGTCCAGTGTTTCCAGCTGGCACTATAACGTCGAAGGCTGCTATGTCTCCAGCTTTGGCTGTTGTTTTGACTTTACCTTTTTCGAGGATGAGCGCTAGTGTGAATGGGTTTAAGTTGGTGAACAAGTAAACGTTTGAGCCTGTTAAGTGTTCGCAGAGCTTTTTTAGTTCGGGTTTTTCCTTGCAGTTTTCAATTGCGATTCGCATTAGCGTGTTCTTTATAACTTTCATGAAAACTTTATCTGCTAGGCTTTTTTTGAGTTCTTGCAATTGTGAAGCCCTAACTTTTTGCAGTCCAGCAACGCCAATAACCTTGTATCGCGTTATAAGCTGTTTTATGTTTTCAACCTCGTCAACCTTTTCTTGTAGGACTTGCTGGGACGGCATTGCATTCATCTCTTTATGGCTTAATTTTCACGGGGGAACCCATTGTCGTTTTTATGTAGGCGAACTTGATGTTCTTAATTCCCTTTTTAAGCTTTCCCTCAACAGCCCTTAAAACAGCCAGAATGTTTTCAGCTATTTCCTCTTCCTTCATGTTTTCTGTGCCAACACGACACTGCAGAACTGGCTGGTTACGCATCCTAACAACAACGGTTTTACGATGTTTCGCAAGTAAACTTTCAATGTCCGCCGTGGGCGGAACTGGAATTGGCATTTTGCCACGCGGACCCAAAACTGGACCCAAAACCTTGCCGACAAGAGGCATCAATGGCGCTTCGGCAATGAAGAAGTCGTAATCGTTTGCTATTTTCCGCAATTCCTTCTTCTTGCCAGCCAAACCTTCAAGCTCTGGCTTTTCAATCACAAGGTCGGCATTCGCTCTTTTCGCTTTAAGCGCAAGTTCGCCAGAAGCTATAACACATATCTTATTCTGCTTTTCGGATGAGTGGGGCAGCTCAATTATTTCCTGAAGTTTGCCTTCAGAGGATTTCATGTCAATGTCTTTGAGGCTTAGAACAAGCTCTATTGATTGGGAGAAATTCCTCTTCTTCGACTTCTCCTTCGCTTCCTTGACCGCGTTTAAAATTGTTTTCTGGTCTAGAGGCATTTCAGCGACCCCGCGCCAAAAAGGAAATGTAAAGCGCTTATAAAAGTGTTCTTATCCCTCGCTTTTACTAAATACTTGGTCATACTTGCCCTCATCGATTTCCGCCTGAACCTCTTTAGGGTCTTTTCCCTCAACGGTCACGCCCATGCTGACGCAGCTGCCCAAAACCTCTTTAACAGCACCCTTCAAAGTTTTTGCAAGAAGCTCGTGACGCTTAATCTTTGCTATGCGTATAACCTGCTCCATGGTCAAATTTCCAACCTTCTGCGCCTTCGGAGACCCAGAACCCTTCTCAATCTTAAGCTCGCTCACAATCAACGCAGAAGTCGTCGGCGTCCCAACGTTTACCTCAAAAGCTTTGGTTTCAGGGTCAACGGCAACCTTCACTGGAACCTTCATTCCAGCATAATCCTTCGTAAGCTCATTTATCTTGTTCACAATAGCCATCACGTTAACGCCTAAAGGTCCCAAAGCTGGACCTAGCGGTGGTCCAGCGGTGGCTTGTCCTCCGCTTACGAGTAGTTCAACAATCTTTTTTTCGCCCATTTTATTCCTCCTCGCCTTTTGTTTCTGCTTTTGCAACAAGCTTGACATAGTCAGAGTGTACGGTTATTGGCAGTGTAAATGTGGCTTCAAGCAGTTCTAAAGTGACTTCCTCCTTTGCCTTATCCACGCGTGTTATTTTTGCACGCATACCCTTAAAAGGTCCGCCGGTGATTTCCACGATTTGGTTTTCGCTTAATTCCTCAATTATTGGTTTTCTAACAATGTATTTTTCAATTTCTGCAAAGTTCACAAATTCCGTTCGCATTCCACGCACGTGTCTTACGCCTTCTATGGCTCTTTGTACAAGATGTGGACCCTCAGCCTCTACGAATATGAACCCACGTAAGGTTTCTGGTACTAGGATTGCCTTTACTGGAATTTTGTTCATTTCAACTCTTGCAGCCACAAGTTTGGCTACATTTCTCTCTTGTCCAGTTGTTGTTTTTACAGCGAAAATTTTTGTTGGCGTTTCCTCGGCTTTTTTCTCCATAGTTTCTCCTTCTTATGCCCCGCCCATCAAGGCTGAAGCTAACATTTTAATTATAAATCCTAGCACGCCTATTACGCCTAAACCTAAAAAGCATATTTTTATTGACAGCCACAGCTCACTTTTTCCAGGTTTTACCGCAAGTTTCAGTGTCCTTGCACATTGAGATAGGAATGACCTTAAGCCCATGGTTCTTCCCAAACTCAACACGTTAAATCTGATATAAAGGTTACTGTAAACTCAAACGTAATAACTATTATTGAAATCCATTTTTATTAAATTTTCCCGTTCTAGACCTTCTCATATCCAAGTCCAATATCACCAAGCATCTTAAGCACTTTAGGTTTATCCTCACCTTTTATTCCCTTCCAGTCCAGAACAGCGCATCCAACCTTCTCAAAAGTTTTGTCTACGCACTGTCTAAGGATTTCAGCATCCACGTATGGAATGGCGTACTTTGGGATTATGTGACCAAAGGCTGTTTCGCTTTCAAAGGCTATCCTCGTGAACTTTGCATTATAGTGCGGTCCACCTATCCCAATAACAGCTCTAGCCTTGGACAAGCCAAACCTTTCTATGGCGTTCATTACCGCTTTGGCAACGGCTTCCGCAGCCTTCAAGTCAGACCATTGTTTTGGGGAACTGCCCAGTTCAGCGAACATTGTTGGCACGTTTAGTGATGGACCGTGATGAGTGCATTCATAACAAACTTCGTATTGTAGGCGCATTTCATCTTTAAGCACAGCCATGCGCATTAGGGCATCTCTCATGGCATTAGCTGGCGAAACAGAAACACTTCTCGGAAGCCCGCCCAGTTCCGCGCCGCCAAGGTTTCCAGGAGTATGCACGGAAAGCGTTGGAGTTCCGCTTTCGCTGCTATGTCTTGAAATAAAAATTACAAGCTTTGGATTGGCAAAATAGCTTGTGAGGTTTTGTGCGTAGATAGACTCTTGGTTTAAAGTCATAAGCTTAACAGTTTCATTTTTAACTTTAGTTTCGTAAACTGGGTTTTCATCGAAAACTTCGTTTTTTTCAAAATGGTGGTGACTTAGAATTTGTTCTGCAATGTTCTGGCTTGCAACGTCTTTTTTTGAGGCTACTAGCAATATTATGCTTTTAACCTCCATCCTATTAATTGCGTTCACACTTTATTCTGATTTATGGTAAAACGCTCCTTATCTAATCGGAAAATTTTATAATCTGAACATGGTGGTTTTGTCTGGAAGGTGAAAATTATGCATTTAATCAACTTTAAGGAGTTGTCTGGTCAACAACTTGTGGAAATCATTGACAAGGGGATAGAAGTTAAACGTAATCCAGAAAAGTATAAGGATGCTTTGGCTGGTAAGTCTCTAGCCATGATTTTCCAAAAAACCTCCACAAGAACGCGTGTTTCTTTCGAGGTTGCCATGACGCAGCTTGGCGGTCATGCGCTTTACATTGATTGGCGAACGACGAACTTCACTTTGGCTGATGTTTATGATGAGACGCAGTACTTGTCGCGTAACGTGGATTGTATAATGGCTAGGCTTCTGCGGAACGCTGATTTGCAGGTTATGGCTAAAGCCTCACGTGTTCCGGTAATTAACGGATGCGATGAGAAATATCATCCAAGCCAAGCCGTTGCAGACTTAATGACGATGAAGGAGAAGAAGGGAAAACTGAATGGACTAAAGCTCGTGTATGTTGGTATTCACAACAATGTTTGCAACTCGCTTATTGAAGGATGCACAAAAACAGGGGTTAAGATAACAACTGTAACGCCAATATTCAACGAGCCGTCAAGAGATGATGAAATTCTGGAAAAAGCGAGGAAAACTGGACTCTGGGAAACAACACTAGACGTTAAGGAGGCAGTTAAAGACGCAGACTTCGTCTACACTGACACATGGGTTGACATGGAATTCTTCCTAGACCCAAAATACGCGGCGGAAAAGGAAAAACGCATCAAAACCATGATGCCATACCAAATAAACAAGGAGTTACTGAAGAACAGTGACGCTTACGTGATGCATGATATGCCAATACACAGAGGATACGAAATAAGCGCAGACATAATCGAAAGCCCACAATCCGTAATATACGAACAAAGCGAAAACAGGTTGTACTCCGCAAAAGCAATACTGTTGAAAATGCTAAAAAAATAGGAACGATGGCAATAAACTGAATGAAAAGAAAACTGGAATAATAGAGCGCTACGCATTAAGTTGTTGGTGGAGGTGGCACAGCAGCAGCTTTACCCTCTTTTATCAGTGCGGC
>JBNAWC010000038.1:0-11758 GCA_049700035.1 Candidatus Bathyarchaeales archaeon | reverse complement strand
CTATGACGAGAACGGATTTTACGGCTGGAAACTCCAGTTTTTCAATAGGCTCTGCAAGTTTTACGCGTTCTATCGCAGCTAAAAGCATCGCTTTTGCTTTTTCTGTTGCCTCTTTGGGCGCGTCGCGGTGTGGCCATGCGCAGTTGTCTTTTATGTCTAGTACTTCAACGAAGTTTGGGTTAAGTCCAACCGCTTCAAGGGATTCTGTAATGTTTATTTCGCCGATTTTTGGTATGCTCTCCGCAACGACTACGCGGTTTATCTTGCTGCTTTTTACGGCTTCAACAATTGTTTTTAGTCCTTGACCTCGCCAGAATTCGCTACCAACCGCCACGAGAGAAACTTGTGGGACGCCTTTAAGATAGTTTGCTATTTCCTCGAAGTTTAGGATTTCCGCTAGCTGTTTTCCGCAGTCAGATAGGAACACTCCAACATTGACGTTTTCCATTTCCATCACCTTTCTATTCTTTTTATTAACTGTCTCTTACAATCGTAAATTTCAACTTCCAACGGCATTTGCCCAACCGCAAAGTGTGTGGCACACGCGAAACACGGGTCATAAGCCCTAAAAGCCATCTCAACCATGTTCAAAATGCCATCGCTGACCTTGCCCTCTTTTATAAGCGCTTTCGCAGCGTTCTTTATTGATATGCATATGCTCGGCGCGTTATGAGTAGTAGCCACGATAAGGTTGACTTTTTTGGCTAACGCCTTCTCGTCAAGAATGTAATGGTGAATAAGCGTTCCACGCGCAGCTTCAACTATGCCAACGCCCTCACCTGGCTTTCCTGGCTTATTTCGAATGTCCTTGCCAGTTATTTCTGGGTCTGTTATAAGCTCTAGGGCGCGTTCAGCCGCGTATAAAAGCTCTATGAGCCTAGCCCAGTGATATGCCAAAGTGTTGTGGACTGGTTTTCCGCTAAGCGTCTTATACATTCTTTCATATTCGGCTTGCGCTAGGGGTGTTGCCATTCCATCAGCAGCGTTAAGCCTTCCAAGCGGTCCAACACGGTATAGTCCGCTTTGGGGTCCGCCAACCAATCCTTTCCATCCAACCTTCTTTAGGTAGGGCAGCTTAACGTATGTCCATGGCTCCACATGCTCTTCAATCACGTCCAAGTAATCTTTTGGCTTGAATTTTACAAACTCTTTTCCATTGGGGTCTACTACGCGCACGTCGCCGTCGTAGAAGTTCACGTGGTTGTTTTTGTCAACTAAACCCATATAGTAAGTTTGCAGCGTGTAGGCTTCACTCTTTATCAAGTTCACATAGTCAGTGTTTTTCAGGACTATGTCGTCGAAGAGTTTTAGACTGAATTTTGCAAATTCAAGGCAACTTTTAACCATCTTCTCTATTTCGCGTCGCTCTTCTTCGCTTAATGGTTTTGAAACGCCTCCTGGTATGCAAGCGCTGACTGGGTGCGTTGCCTTTCCACCTAAAATCTCCGTTATCTTCTGCCCGTAAGCCCTATGCTTTATGACTTCTTTGCCGATTTCAAGTCCAGCCTTTTCAATTACGCCTATAACGTTTCTTCTTTCTGGTGGAGCATCTGGTCCAACAACGAAGTCTGGACCGCCAAGATAATAGAAGTGTAGCGTATGGTCGTATAGGTAATAGCCGCAATACATTAGTTCGCGAAGCTTCTTTGCGGTTTCTGTTGGTTCAACGTTGAATGCTGCGTCTAAAGCTTTTGCGCCTGCCATGTGATGCGCGACTGGGCAGACGCCGCAAATTCTTGTCGTTATTATTGGCAGGTCCTCGGCTCTTCTTCCCTCGCAGAATCTTTCGAAACCTCTCAGTTCTGGGACTTGGAAGTAAGCCTCTTCCACGTTTCCAGCGTCATTCAAGAATATTGTTATTTTTCCGTGTCCCTCAAGCCTCGTGATTGGGTTTATGATTATTTCCTTCATCCTATTTCACCTTCCTCCGTAGGATGGAGTTTGCCAAAGAATACTTGTAGAAGGTGCCCACTGGGTCGACGATTTGTTCGATGACGCTTGGGTCTGCGGCTATTGATGCGAAGGCGCTTATCATTGCCGCGCCTTGGTCCGTTACCCTCGGGGTTGGTCCGCCGCATCCAGTGCATGGCACATTAGCTTTTAGGCATTGTGCTCCGCATTCACCTCTTGTGGCGGGTCCCATGCAGATTACGCCTTGTTCTAGGAAGCATGTTTTGAAGTTGTCTTCTATTTCGTAGATTCTCTTTACTTGCGTGATTTTTCTGTCCTTTTTCTCTCTGGGGCATTCGTCGCATACTGACTTGTTTAGTAGGAAGCTTGCGCCTTTTGGTGGCAGCTTGCCGTTTACTATAGCCTCTAAAGCTTCTATTATTCGTGGAACTGGCGGCGGACAGCCTGAAATGAAGTAGTCAACGTCAACTGTTTGGGCTAGGGTTTTCACTGTGTCGTAAAATTGTGGAAGTTCAAGTTCGCCTTCCTTAACTTTTAGGCGCGTTTGTGGAGTAACCCCTTGCGGGTTTTTTGTTGAAGGTGTTTCTAGGTAGGCTCTCTCAAAGATTTTTTGCCTATCCCAAAGGTTTCCAAGTCCTATTACGCAGCCGTCGCATGCGCATGAACCGAAAGCCACGAGAACCTTTGATTTGCGCCTCAAGAGTTTAGCCATCTCCTCGTTTTCTTCTGTTCTTATGGCGCCGTTGAAGAAGCACACGTCTATGCTTTTGTCTGGCATAGCCTCAACGTCTTTGTATTTTATGTCCATGGCAACTGGCCAAAAGACTATGTCGGCTTTGGCTATGAAGTCTAGGATTTTTTCGTTTATGTCTAAAACCGCTATTTCGCAGCCACCACAACTCGCAGCCCAGTAAAATGCAAATTTAAGTTTCTCCATCTCCGCACCAGCTTGTTTTAATGGGAAATTGATAATCGCGCTTCTGTAATTTAAATTTAGCCATAGTAAATAGAGAAAAAAACTATGAGGAACATATGTTAAAAATGGTTTAAGCTTGGCATATTAACGCCTAAGCGCCAACAGCTTCAGCTTCTCGATGCTCTTCCTGTTCCTGTTCAGGGCTTGAAACTAAATTCTTTGTTTCTTGAGGGCTTCTTGTTTCTTGATATGGCATTGAGTCTTCTTCTTTTAGGTTCAAGATGCCTTTGACAGTTCCATCTTCCATGTACGCAAGTTTGAAGCCCATTTTCCTTGTTAGGTTAATCGCCCTATAATTGTCCGGAAGCATTATGGCGTAAAGCGTTTCAACACCCATGTCCTTGCAAACCTCAATCGCGTAATCAACCATCTTTGTGCCTAAGCCCAAGCCCTGCCACTGGTCAGCAACAATGAAGGCTATTTCGCCAGCTTTCCTATCTGGTTCTAGGCTTACGCGGACAACGCCTAATATGCGCCTCTGCCCATCCTCGTTTAGTTCTGCGACTATGGCTATTTCTCTGTCATAGTCGATGTTGCAGTAGCGAACCCGCACTTCATGCGGCGTATCCTTAATTATTTGGAAGAACCTGTAGCGTATTGATTCTTCTGAGAAGTTTTTGAACATTTCAAGCCATAATGGCTCATCTTCAGGCTTTATGGGTCTCAGCAAGACTGTGCGTCCGTCGCGCATGCGCCACAAAGTCTCGTATTTCTTCGGGTATGGACTTATGACTAAGTGTTGGTGTGGCTCAAGTTTTTGGAAGACAAGTTCCTTGTCAATTATGATTCTCGCGTCCAACGCATATGCAACCTTGTCATCCACAAGAAGCGGGTTGATGTCAACCTCCATTAACTGTGGAAAATCGACGAGAAGTTGCGAGAAACGTAGGATTACTTCTTCAAGAAGTTTGATGTTTGCTGGCGGCACGTTTCTATAGCCTTTCAAAAGCTGATAGACTTTTGTTTCTTCCATTAAGCGCCTAACCAAGGTCTGGTTTAATGGTGGAAGCCCTATTGAGAAGTCTTTGAAAAGTTCAACGCCGACGCCGCCCATGCCGAAGAGGATTACTGGACCGAAGAGTGAATCTTTCTTGGCTCCAAGTATAACCTCGTATCCGCGTTTCTTAATCATTGGTTGAACGGTGACGCCGAGAATTTCTGCTTGTGGGTTATATTTTTTCGCGTTGTGCATGATTTGTTCAAAGGCTTCTCGAACTTCAGACTCGCTTTTTAGGTCTAGGAATACGCCGCCAGCGTCCGTCTTGTGAACGATTTGTGGAGATAAGATTTTGAGCACGACTGGATAGCCAATTTGTGAAGCGCATGCTACGGCTTCATCCGCAGTTGTTGCCACTAGGGTTTTGACAACTGGGAAACCGTAATATTCAAGCAGTTTCTTTGCTTCGGCTTCTGTTAGTAACTCGCGGTTTTCTCGGGCTGCGTTTCGCATTATAACTTGTATTGGACGCTTCGGTGGTGCAGCATCAACTGGCAGTTCTTCTGGAGTTTCATAGAGCAGTTCGAGGTTGCGCTTGTACTGGTACATGTAAAGGTATGTTTTGATTGCTTGCTCTGGAGTTGAGTATGTTGGAATGCCGTTTTCGTTGAAGACGCGGTTGGCTTCCTCCACCACGCCATAACCCATGAAGGAAGTTAAAACTGTCTTGTTCTGATAAGCCATGTTCTTGTAAACTTCAACTATGCCCTTCGCAATTTCAACTGGTTCAGCAACCGCCTGCGCAGTGTAAATTATCAAGATTCCATCCACATTCTCATCCTTTAAGCACGCTTCAAAAACAGCTTTGTAACGGTCAGCCTTCGCGTCTCCTAAAATGTCTATTGGGTTGCCGCGGCTCCAGTAATGCGGCAATATGCTGTTAAGAAACTCCATCGTTTTTGGACTGAGTTTAGCTAGTTTTCCGCCTCTGGCTATTAACGCGTCAGTAGCCATTACGCCTGGACCGCCAGCATTCGTGATTATGGCGAGGTTTGGACCTTTAGGAAGTGGCTGTAAACCTAAAACTTCGGTGCAGTTGAATAGGTCTGCTATTTCTTCTACGCGCACTATGCCAGCGCGCTTGAAGGCAGCGTCATAAACGTCATCCTCGCCAGTCATTGAACCCGTGTGTGAGGCTGCTGCTTTTGCACTTTCGCCGAATTTTCCAGCTTTAACAACGATTATGGGTTTTGTTCTTGCGAAGTGTCTGGCTGCGCTCATGAATTTGCGCGCGTTTGTTATCCCCTCAATGTACATGAGTATGCTTCTTGTTTTCTGGTCTGTTCCAAAATAGTCTATTAAATCGCCGAAATCAACATCTATCATTGAGCCGACGGAAACAAAATTGCTGAAGCCTATGTTTTCGTGCATAGCCCAGTCGAGAATCGCCGAGCCTAACGCGCCGCTTTGGCTTATGAAGGCTATGTTTCCCTCTTTTGGCATTTTGTTTAGGAAAGTGGCGTTTAGCCGATTGCTTGGGCGGATTATCCCCAAACAGTTCGGTCCAACAATCCGCAAACCATACTTCTCTCTTATTTCTAGAATTTTTTCTTCTAGGGCTTTGCCCTCTGGACCAACCTCTTTGAAGCCAGCACTTATGATTATTATACCTTTTACGCCAGCCTTTCCACATTGCTCAACAATGTCTGGAACAGTTTTTGCCGGCGTGGCAATAACAGCCAAATCAACGGTTTCTGGAACTTGCTCAACAGAAGGGTATGCTTTCAAACCCAAAATCTCGGTTTTGCGAATGTTGACGGGGTAAACCCTGCCCTTAAACCCAAAATCCAAGAAGTTCCGCATAATCGCGTATCCAACGCTACCTTCCTCATCGCTTGCACCGATAACTGCAACGCTCTTAGGATTAAAAATTTTGTCAAGATATGTGGTAACCAAAGCGCATAACCATCCTTGACTGGATGTGAATGTGGACAGAAGCGCAAATTAAAACTTTATGTTGTACAAATCAAATTCCGCTTGACACTCCAGAAAATATAGAGGGGGTAGGTCACTATTGGTTAGAAAAACAACCAAAAAATGTTGAATTCCCCAGCACTACTTCTTATTCATCAAATACTCATGTATGGCTCTCGCCGCCCTCTTCCCAGCACCCATAGCACTTATTACTGTCGCCTCGCCAGTCACGATGTCGCCGCCAGCGTAAACGCCTTCAAGACTAGTTTTGCCATTCTCATCCGCAACAATAGTACCCCACTTCGTAACAGCCAAACCTTCCGTTGTACGCTGAATTATAGGGTTCGGCGTCCGCCCAATCGCAATAATAACCGTATCCACATCCATCGTAAATTCTGAACCCTTAACTGGAACTGGCCTACGCCTTCCGCTCTCATCTGGAGGCCCAAGCTCCATGCATATGCACTCCATCTGCTTAACCCAACCCTTCTCATCGCCAATAAACCTTGTTGGATTCGCCAAAAACTTGCAGATTATACCCTCCTCCTCAGCATTTTCAATCTCCTCTTTCCTCGCGGGCATCTCCTCCCTTGAACGACGATAGACAATGCAAACCTCCTCCGCACCCAAGCGAAGCGCTGAACGTGCAGAGTCCATAGCAACGTTTCCACCGCCAATAACCGCCACATGCTTGCCAATCCTTATAGGCGTATCATACTCTGGGAAGGCATAAGACTTCATGAGATTAACCCTAATCAAAAACTCATTCGCAGAGTAAATCCCACCCAAATCCTCGCCAGGCACACCCAAAAAGGCGGGAAGACCAGCACCAGTCCCAATAAAAACAGCGTCAAAACCCTCCTCATTCAAAAGTTCTGGAATAGTGTGAATCCGCCCAATAAGATAACCCAAACGCAGCTCCACGCCTAACTTTTTAATATAATCAACCTCAGCCTGCACTATACTCTTTGGCAAACGAAACTCTGGAATACCATAAACCAAAACCCCACCTGGAACATGCAAAGCCTCAAAAATCACAACTTCATGCCCAAGCTTGGCTAAGTCAGCAGCAGCAGTCAAACCCGCAGGCCCAGCACCTATAATGGCGACGCGTTTTCCAGTTGGAGCCGCCTTCTCTGGAACGCTAATGCCTTTGGCTCTCTCCCAATCCGCAACAAACCTTTCAAGCCTGCCAATGCTCACTGGGTCGCCAACTTTCCCCAAAACACAGAATTTTTGACACTGCTCCTCTTGTGGGCAAACTCTACCGCAGATTGCGGGTAAACTATTTTTCTCTTTAATCTTCTTAATTGACTCCTCAAACTTTCCCTCCCTCAAGAGCTTGATGAACGCGGGAATTTCAATTTCAACTGGGCAGCCTTGAACGCACTGCGGTTTTGGACATTGAAGACAGCGGTTCGCTTCGGCTATGGCTTGTTCTTCCGTATAACCCAAAGCAACCTCGTTAAAGTTTCGCCTTCGAACCTCTGGCTTCTGCTTCGGCATCGGCACAGCTTCTTTCTGAACTTTAGGTTTAGGCTTAGCTTCCGCCACAACCACAACCTCCTAGACGCTCCCAAACAAGGGAGCTTAAACGCTCTTCTGGAAGGAACATCCTCTGCCTCTTAATCAAACCATCAAAATCCACAGCATGCCCATCAAACTCTGGACCATCAACACACGCAAACTTCATTTTCCCGCCAACAGTAACTCGGCAAACACCGCACATGCCCATACCATCAACCATTATAGGCGTCAAAGTCACGATTGTGGGTATGCCAAAAGGTTTTGTCATTTCGCAGACGTTCTTCATCATCACAACTGGTCCCATGGCAACGCAGCGGTCAAACCTCTCCCTTTCAAGAAGCCCTTTCAAGAAGCCAAGCCCCTTATAGCCCTTTGAGCCATCATCAGTCGCCACATAAACCCTATCGCTAAAAGCCTTCATCTCATCCTCGAAGAACAACAGCTCCTTTATCCTAGCCCCAATAACAGTTGTAACCCTGTTGCCAGCCTCTTTTAGGGCTTTAACTTGCAGAAGCATCGGAGCAATCATAACGCCGCCGCCAACACATAAAACGTTTCCAAAATTCCTAATTTCCGACGGATTCCCAAGCGGACCAGTGATGTTGCTTATGATTTCGCCCTCCTTCATAAGACCAAGCTGCTTCGTTGTCTTGCCAACCTCGTTAAAGACAAAGGTTATCGTGCCCCTACGCCTATCATAGCCAGCTATGGTTAATGGGATGCGCTCACCCTTCTCACCCAAAATAAGTATTATAAACTGCCCAGGCTGAGCCTTTTCCGCTATGTCTGGAGCTTTCACCTCAAAAAGTTTGATTTTTGGAGCCAACTCCTTTTTAGCGATTATCTCATACATTCTGCCTTGCCTCCGCAGCTTCATGTTTTAATGGCGGCATAGAAGCGATTTTCTTGAAGAATTCCTCAAACTTCTTGTTAAATTCGCCTACACATCGAGGAGAAACCGTGAAAAGCGCAAAACGCTCAAGCAAACCATTCTTTTTCAAATAATCTTTAAGAACTTCCACGTTTCTTTCGGCTGTTTCCCTTCCCTCTTGGAGCTTACAGTCCTCAGCTGAACAGACAACAGCCATCACACCCTCAAAGCCACTGTGCAACGCTTCAACAATGTGAACTGGGTCAAGCGCCTTAAAACATGGAATTTCCATAGCCACCGCTTTCCTTTTGAAAAGTAGGCATTCTGGGTCGTCTAGGCAAGCGAATTCTGACCACTGACAGCAAAACACGAGTATTGACGGAAAGTTGGCTTCGTCCCTCATTTTCCTAGCGGCTTCACCATAAAGCCTCACAAGTTTGCTGATGTTTTCAAACTCGAAGCCTTTAACTTGGATTGCCAAGTGTGGACAAACCAAAGCGCATGCTCCACAACCCATGCACGCCTCTTGGATTATCCGCGGCGTTGCGAATTCTTCAGCTTCTATTGCGCCGTAGGGGCAGATGAAAACGCACTTGTCGCAGCCAACACACTTTTCAGTGTCATAAACAGCCTTATGCGAATACTTTACAACTTTTAAGGTGTCCTTGCTATAGCCCAACTGCTCCAAAACAGCCTTCCCAAGCATAAGCCTCCTAGTGTTAATTTTTGTCCCTCTTTTGAAGCGGCAAAACTCATCTTCACACTGTATTGAAATCACATTTTTGATTCCAGAATTCAAAGCCTTAAAAACAAACTCTGTTGGCACCCGACCAGAACACGGAATACGCAAAGGAATATAATTTTCCACGTTTAAGCCTTGAACTTTCAGAATTTCCTCGATTTCGCATGTTGCGGGCGAGTTGCCACGACACATCAGAACAAGCGTTTCGCTTTTGTTTTTCTCACGCATACACTCCAAATATTCCATCAAATCTTCGTAATTGTAGTAGACGATTTCTATGGCTAATGACGGACAAGCACTATAGCAGATTCCACAGACTTGACATTTTTGAATATCAATCTCGAACTTGCCGCTTTCAGCATCCCGATTTATAGCCTCATAGGGACAAACAGAATAGCAAACTGCACATTTGCTACAATAATCTTGATTTATGCGCACCGCAACAGCGCACATCTCTTCGCTCATGCACCATTTCTCCACGGTTAGCGTAAAATTACTTCACGCCTAACGCCTAAAGGTTTAGAAGATTTTGATGGCAAATCCAACAATATAATAGTTTTGGAGCATAAACTATGGTTTGTAATAATAAGGCCTACGAATATAACCATAAGCCTCAAGCGCAGCAGTTATGCCCTGCCCAACAGCCGTTCCAACCTGCTTAACTGGATGATTCGCAACATCTCCAGCAGCATAAACTCCTGGAATATTTGTTCGTTGGCGAATGTCAATTATAATGTAGCCCTCCTCGTTCACGGCTACGCCTGCCTCCTTGGATAGTTGACTGTTTGGGTCTTCACCAACTTGGATGAAAACACCGTCCACGTGCAACTCGCTGGTTTCATTAGTTTTGCGGTTGAAAATTACAGCCTTGTTTACGAGTTTCTCGCCTTTAATCTCCCTAACCTCAGTGTTCCACAAAATCTCCACGTTAGCTTTTGCCTTCAACGCCTTAACAAGGGCTTCCTCAGCCCTAAACGCGTCTCGCCTATGAGAAACCTTAACTTCGCCAGCAATATCAGCAATATACAAAGCCGTTACAACAGCAGAGTTGCCACCGCCAACAACAAGCACACGCTTACCCTTAAACAATGGACCATCGCAAATGCCGCAGTAACTCACACCTCTTCCGAGAAACTCCTTTTCGCCCGGAACACCTAATTCGCGATAATGCGAACCAGACGCAATTATAACCGCCTTTGCTTCGTACGTGGCTCTGTTCGTTTTAACCAGCTTGGTTTCACCCTTTAAGTCCATGCTTAAAACTTTCTCAAATTCGCGTATCACAACGCCTGTTTTTCTGCAGTGCGCCGCCATTCTCTGAGCTAGTTCAATGCCGCTTATACTTTCGAAGCCTGGATAATTTTCGATTAGCGGGGCGTCAGCAGTTGTACCCCCAACCATTTTCTCCTCTAAAATCAGCGTTTTAAGCCCGCTTCTCGCACCGTAGATTCCAGCGGCCAAGCCAGCTGCGCCGCCGCCTACAATTATTAGGTCCCAACTTTCCATGGGGTGGCAGCCTCCAGTCTATTATTTTGTTGTTTATGCTTATCAAGCGTTTGGGTTGTTTTAATCATCTTTGTCCATTTCGAAGTCAAGTTCGCTTATTTCTATTTCATAGCATTCTTGGCACAAGCCGTCAAAAGTTTCGTATTCTTCCCTTGAAATTCGCTTTCCGCACAATAGGCATCTGTAAACTTCTGTTTCCTCGCCCATTCACATCAAGTCCCCAAACATGTCATCTGATTCTTCAGTCAACTGGTCGTCCCAGCACTCCCAACACATACCATCAAAATTCTCGTACTCCTCCTCGTCAATCTCGCAGCCACAAACCTCACAGTAAAATTTTTCTTTGCTTTTCTCTGGTGATTTACGCTTCTTCTTTTTCTGCTTTTCCAAACAAATCACTAAATATTCCAGTTGCCTTTTACGTGTAAAAGCATTTTGAAGATTAAATCAGTAGCGGAGTTTTAGATGGCTTGAGCGGCAAGTTCAGCGACGTCTAAAACTTGGATTTTACCCTCGTTGCCAGTTGTTTTAACAGCATCCTCAATCGTTAATAGGCAGAATGGGCAAGCCACAGCCAATATTTCAGCGCCAGCAACAACAGCATCCTTAACGCGTATCTCAGCCAACCTTGGACCTGGAATGTCAACCCACATTCTTCCCCCGCCGCCCTCGCAGCATAAGCTTCTTGTCCTTGAACGGTCAAACTCCAGAAGCGTCACGCCTGGAATGCTCTCAATAACTTTGCGCGGTTCTTCGTATATGTCGTTTTGTTTGCCTAGGAAGCATGGGTCATGATAAATTACCTTCTTGTTTAGCTCCTTCGTGAAGGTTATTTTTTTCTCGTCTAATAGTTTGGCTAGCAATTGTGTGTGGTGCAATGGCTCAAAGCTTGTCTGGTTATAGCGATTTTTGAAGGCGTGAAAGCCATGCGGACAATTCGTTAAGACTTGCTTAACGGCATATTTGTTGAAGATTTTCATGTTCTCCTCAACTAGAAATTCAAATAGCCCTTTCTCGCCCATGCCGTAAACTTCGCTTCCGCAACAGTTTTCCTCTTCGCCTAAAACGCCAAAGTTAACTCCAGTCCTTTGAAGGCACAAAACAAGACTTTTTGCCACATTCTGTACGCGCGGGTCATAAGCAGAAGTGCAACCAACATAGTAGAGGATTTCAGCGCCTTGTGAAATGTGTTTAACGTTTAAGCCTTGGCTCCATTCAGTGCGCTTGCTCCGAATTCTAGCCCATGGATTGCCATTCTTAAATATGCTTTCCAAAGCGTCGCGAATTGTTGGCGCTATCTGACCCTCTTCAACA
>JBNAWC010000037.1:0-12104 GCA_049700035.1 Candidatus Bathyarchaeales archaeon | reverse complement strand
GATGTTAAACGTGGCGAGTGGTTAAGCGCCGCGGATAGAACGCCATACCACACAGATTATGTTAAGAAGCATTTATCAGCAGAAATGCGAGATGAAGTGCGCCTATTGAAGAAGTTCATGAAGGGAATAGGCGTTTATGGCGCTGAAATAAAAATCGGCGGTTTCAGCGGCTACCTATGCGAACTATTAATCCTACACTACAAAAGTTTCATTGACACGCTGAAGGCTTTTGCGGAAGCCAAGCAGAGACTAGTCATAGACATCGAAAACTATTATGGAGAGAGGCAAAACGAGCTTGCGCTTCTTTTTCCAGAACCGCTAGTGCTTGTAGACCCAGTTGATAAGGGAAGAAACGTGGCTTCTGCTGTGCAGCCGCAAAAGTTTTACACGTTTATAGCGGCATCCAGAAATTTCCTAAAAAACCCAAGCTTAAAATTCTTTTATCCACCAGAGAAGTCAGCCCTAACCGCGAAAAAGCTTAAAGAAGAATTCAAAAGGCGCGGTTCAGCAACAATATTTATAACCTTTGGAAAGGTTGACGCCGTGCCAGACATTTTATGGGGGCAACTCTACAAGTCGCAGCGTTCGCTAGGCAAGTTGCTTCAGCTTAACGACTTCAAAGTTTTGAGGCAAACCGTTTGGAGCGACGAAAAGACGCTTAACACTTTCATTTTTGAAGTTGAACAGCAAACTTTGCCGCAGATAAAGAAGCATTTAGGACCGCCAATAGAGAAGGCAAGGGAATGCGAAAACTTTCTCAAAAAATACGTTGGAAACGTGGAAACAATATCTGGACCATACATTGAGGATGGGCGATGGATTGTTGAAATTCGCAGAAAACATATTGATGCTGTCTCTTTGCTTAAGGAGAAACTGGGGGATGGTGGAAGAAGCGCGGGAGTAGCGGAAGAAATTTCAAACAAAATACGCGAAGAACTCAAGATATTTGTTAACGGTGAAATATTGGATATTTACACTCGAAACAAGGAGTTCGCAAAGTTCCTAACAGACTTTCTTTCGGGAAAGCCACACTGGTTAGAAACCGCTTAAACTAAGCACAATAAGCAGCACACCCACAAGCCAACAGTAAAAAGCAAAAAGGTGGAACTTCTTAACCGCTAGGGTTCTCCAAAGAATTTTTAACGCGAAGTACCCAACAACCATCGACACAATAACACCTACAAGAGTTTCAGTTAAACCCAAACCCGCAGAAGCCAAAGCCTCATATTCTGTATAAAATGTGTAACCTATTGCGCCGATAACTGCTGGAATTGAAAGTAGAAAGGAGAACTTGAAGGCTTTTTCGCGTTTTAAACCCAAAAGCAGAGCCGCCGCAATTGTCAGTCCGCTTCTTGAAAGTCCTGGGATTATTGCTATGCCCTCTGCAACTCCAACAATTATTGCCTTTGAAAAGCTTATTTCATCGGTCTTTTCCTCTCCCATTTTAGTGATGTAGAGGACTATTCCGCATAGGATGAAGGCTGTTGCGATTAACGTGAAATTTTGTGCTATTCGCGTTTCCACAGTTTTTTCTAGAAGGAATCCAACTGCTATTGCTGGTATTGTTCCAGCAACAATTAACGGCATCATTTTTCCATCTTTCGTTTTGAAGTCTAACCTTGCAAGAGCGCGCAATATTTCTCTGATTTCCCTTCTGAAGAAGAATATTACAACAATTAGTGTTCCAATGTGAAGGGCGAAATCGAAAATAAGCGAGTCTTTAGGGGATGAGAACTGCAAAAGGCGTTCAGTCAATTTCAGATGTCCAGTGCTTGAAATTGGAAGCCACTCAGTAAATCCCTGAATTAACCCGAGAACTATTATTTTTATCAGCTGTTCTATCCACGACAAATTTTCCGCCACGTTCATTTCATCAGTATTTTCTGGGTTAGGTTTAAAAGATTAACCAACAATAATTGTCGAATCTGCAGGTGCACGTCATGAGCGAATACCCAAATGGAAGCCGCGAAGACCGCGAAATGCTATCAAAACTACCCATGGAAAAACTTTTAGACACATTTTTCCTCCAAATCCGAAACCTATGGAGAGTCGATGGATTGTACTTTCTGGGAATAGAAAGAAGGTTTGGAACAGAAGCCGCCACAGAAATCGACGCTGAAGTTTGGGAAGCCATGGCTCAGATTGAAGCGAAAGCTCTGCGGAAAATGTTAAATGCAGGCGAGAACCCCGATGTGCAGACAATAATGAATCTTTTGCGTTTGTCAAGTTGGGCTTTAGACCAACCCTTCAAAACCGTTGAATTGAGCGAAAAAAGGGCTGTTTTAAGCATTGATAAGTGTAGAACTCAAGAGGCTCGTCTAAGCAAGGGGCTAAGCGAGTTTCCATGCAAGAAAGTGCGTTTTGGCTATCTGAAAAAATTCGCTGAAACACTAAACCCGAAGGTCGAAGTAAACTGCCTAGTTTGCCCGCCAGATCAGCATCCAAAAGATTTGTGGTGCAAATGGGAATTTAAACTGCGCTAAATGGTTTGTGCCGTCTCGGTGACGTAAACCATCAAAGTTCTTTTCATCATAATTACCACCGAGAAGCGGCGCAAGTTACCGCAAAGTTTACACTATAAAAAATAAACGTGGAGAAATGAATTAGCCTAAGCGTTGGTCAGCTTAACGCGAAACCTAATATCTTCGCCTTTGGTTTCTTCTCTTCGACCAACATTCTCGGCAGTAAACTGGTCTGCTTGGGTCAGGCTTGAATGGAACTTCGCATTCCTGTCCACAATCAGCACAAACTGCCTTATACATTTGCTTATCTGACATTTACTCTTTCAACTCCTATACTTTTATTGTGCAAAAACAGCCTAAGCACGCTTTTGCACGATGCACACATCAACCACAAGGCTGCTTATAAAACTTGCCATCAGAATACCCTAAATAACCCTACAAACCCTAATAAAATGCAAGAGGGAGGTCTAAAACGTTTGAAGTTACTGCTGGACGAAATGTACGCTGGACTAAAAGAGCATTTCGAGATTTTGGGGTATGAAGCTCTAACAGTGCAGGAAGTCGGATTGCAAGGCGCAAGAGACAAGGAAATAGTGGAATACGCAAAGAAAAACGATTTGCTACTGATAACGCAAGACCAAAAACCAGCGGAGCTAGCAGAACTCATGGGCGTAAAATGTGTACTGATTTCTAATGCCATGATTGCTAAAATCGCGGATGAAAGGATAAAAGAGAAATATCCAGACATAAAACCTTAATGTGGTGAATTTGCATGTCCACAATCGAAGTTAAAGTTGTAAGTCAAAAGGGAAAATGTGCTTTTGGGCATAAGGTAGGTGATAAAATAGTTTTTGACGGCAAATCTGTGAAGGGCGACATGTGCTACAGTGCCCTTATGGTTTTACTGCCTAAAGTTTATGCCATGCGCTACGGCGTTGAATTTCCATGGAGCAAAGATAAAGACGTCATTTTTAATGCTTGCCCAGACGCGGAAAACCCTGTTGTCTTTGAAATTCGAAGGATTAGAAAATAGTTAGCCTTCAGAATTGCTAAAATAAGTGCTTTTGTTTTTCCGCTGAAACAAAGTTTGAAACTTTTATGCCTATCAGCCTTATTTTTCTGTCAAGTCTTAAATATGGTTGTATCAGCTCTCTTGCCGTTTTATTTAGGTCTTCTAGGCGGTTTGTTATGAATGGCAACGTTCTGCTGTGCGTGTGCGTCTCAAAGTCTTCATATCGAATTTTGACGGTTACTGTTTTGAAGTTAAGCTGCTGTTTTACAACGTCTTTGTGTACTTCTTCTGCGAGCTTGTCTAGGGTGTTTTGGATTAATGTAAAATCTGATGTGTCTTCTTCGAATGTTATGTCTCGGCTTATGGATTTTATTTCGCCCTTTTCTTCAACTTCGCTTTTGTCTATGCCGTGTGCCATCAAGTAAAGTTGGGTGCCCATGACCCCGAAGTTTTCTGTTAGAACTGTTGGGTCGTAACGGGCTAGGTCGCCTATTGTTTTTATTCCCATAGCCCTAAGCTTCTGCTCGGTTTTTCTTCCAACCCACAAGAGTTTGCGGATTGGCAGCGGAGCCAAAACCCTTTCAACTTCGTCTTCCCTTATGATTGTTAGTCCGTCTGGTTTTTGGATGTCGCTTGCGATTTTTGCCACAAGCTTGTTTGGTCCAATACCAATTGAGCATGTTAATCTCTCTTTTTCGTAGATTTCTCTTTTAATTTGTCTCGCAAGCGCTTCAGCCTCCGCATAGTCTTTCGCTTTGGAGGTTACGTCCAAAAAGGCTTCGTCTATTCCCCACTGTTCAAATTTGTCCGCGTATTTTCGCAGTATATCCATAATCTCGTTTGAAACTTTCGTGTACAATTCGTAGTTTACTGGTAGGTATATTGCTTGTGGGCAGAGTTTCCAGGCTTTCGATATTGGCATGCCAGACTTGACACCGTACTTCCTTGCCTCATAGTTGCAAGTGCTTACAACACCTCTTCCTTTTCCGCCTTTTGGGTCTGCTCCGACGATTACTGGTTTACCCTTGTATTGTGTATTTTCTCGCTCTTCAATCGCCGTGAAGAAGTGATCCATGTCTATGTGGAATATTATCCGCCTTTTCTCGCTCATTTTATTCCTAGTTTAAGACTGGGTGTTTGCTGATTTGAATTTATCGCGAAAATGTGTACGCTGCTGAGCATATGTGGAACTGTGCTAACGATTTTACATTCATAACATTTAATGCTAATGCGCACATTAAAACGGAGCGGGTGGAGGAAACGCCGAATGGGTGAAATATCCACAGACGCTGCCCGCCAAATAGTCGTTGACTTCATTAGACAGAGAAAGAAAGCAGAACGCGTAGAAATATCAACTGTCGAGCAGAAAGGCGGCTGCTGGATTGTGAGGGGCACATGTCCAATAGACTTGGAAGGACATCCATGGGCTGAAAAGTTCGAGATCGTCGTGGACCAGAAGGGAAAAATTAAATCAACAGACTTTGCACTCCTATAACCTACATATCCTTTTTATTCAACTTGCCATCACGCATAACATAGACAAAATCTGCAGCGTCAACAATTTTTTCGTCGTGCGTGGCGACAATAACGGTTCGCTTTTCGCTTTTGCTAATGTTAAAAAGCAAGGTGATAATTTCTTTGGCTGTTTCCGAGTCAAGCTCGCCAGTAGGCTCATCAGCGATAATTAGTTCAGGATTATTTGCTAAAGCTCTGGCTATTGCTACGCGTTGCATCTCGCCCATGCTCAACTCCTTAGGTCTGTGATGAAGCCTCCCGCTCAAACCGACATCCTCAAGAAGTTTTATGGCATTTTCTCGCTGTTCTTTTTGGGTTTTACCAGCTAAAGCCATGGGCAACTCAACGTTTTCCAAAGCCGTAAGAGTTGGCAATAAATTGAGGGTTTGAAATATGAAGCCTATGCGTAAAAGCCTAATTTTTTTGCGTTCTCCATCTGAAAGAAGTGAAGCATCAACAGTATCATCTATGAAAATTTTTCCAGAAGTTGGATAATCATTTAACCCTATAAGGTTGAGAAGCGTTGTTTTTCCAGAGCCTGTCGGACCAACTATTGCGACGAACTGATTTTCAATAAGCTCAAAGTTCACTTTATCAACTGCGATTATTTTAGAAGAGCCCAAATTGTATATCCTTGTTAAATCCACTGTTTTTATTCTCATCAGTATTCTGCCCTCAAGGTTTCTGAAATCCGCATCTTTGAAGCGTTAATTGCGGGAACTATGCCTCCCACACAACATGAAGCAACTACAAAACTTGTTACTTCGATGATGTAAATTGGTTTTGCGATGGCTATGATGCCTAGAAAGGATTGGTTAAGCGGTATTGTCGTGTAGAAACTTGCAAGAAACGCTGCAACAATTATGCCAAAAAAGACTCCCAGAATGCCTCCTATCAGCCCTATTAGTGAATTTTCAAAAAGTATAATTTTGAAAATTTGGCTTGAACGTGCGCCCATAGCGTCTAAAGTTGCGAAGTCTCTTCTTCTCTCTGAAACATTCATTATCCCCACAATAGTTGTTAAAGTTATACTTAAGAACAGCAGAATCATTTGAATGGCAATGTTCCATCCGCCTACAAAGTCGATTATGGGCTTTGTTAAAACGTTACGCTCATCGTCTGTTAAGGCCATTACGGATGGCACTTTTTGCTCAATTAAGCTTGCAAGTCCGTTTTGTTCAACGCCTGCCAGAGGTTCCACTATTACCATGTTTAGCAACATGTTATATCCAAAAACGTCCTGTGCCTCCTCCAAATTCATAATTACAGAACGACCAATAAGCGCTGAAGGGCCCTCAACAATTCCACATACGTTGAACTCCTTGCCATTCAGATTTATTTTTGAACCAGTAGAAATGCCGTATTGATCCGCTATTGAGCAGCCTACAATAACCTCGCTTGTCGAATTTTCTGGTGGTATGCATCCGCCAGGCTTAAGCATGGCTGGATTTACTATTTGCGTCCACTCTCTGACTGGCAAGCCTATAGTCACATTAATTGGCATTATACTTACGCTTTCTCCAAGCTTAAAATCAAGAAGGAATATCATCGGCGTGACCTTTCCGACGCCGTCCAACTTTTCTATGTCATAAATTATGTTCTGGGTAAACGTGCTTCCTATGGGAAAACCTTGGATAACGATGGTGTTTCTTGGGACAACTATTATTTTTCCGCGGAAGAACATGTTCATTTCTGTTATTATTTCTACGTATCTGGCGGTTATCGCTCCAATGGCGACTATAAGGCATGAGGCTGTGGCGATTCCGATAATAAAAAGGGTTGTTCTAAGTTTTCTACGGCTTAAGTTTCTTAGGCATAGAGTAATTAAGCGCATTTATGGTTCTCTCTTGTTGTTTATTTATTCGTTTTTTGATAAAAGCATTTAAAGGCATTAATCATATACCATGTGATTGGTGAAGATAGTGAAAAGTCCCAGTTCAATAAAGAGAAGAATCGGACTAGTTTTCCTAGTGACTTTGATGATTTTAGGGTTCAATAGTATTCCAGCATACACTATGACGTTGACAACGAGAACGAATGCTGAGGTAAAGTTTATCGTTTATCCTGACGGAGCCGTTGAGGTTTCAAGTAAGGGCAACTACACAACTGAAAATCCGTATGTAATTGGTCCAACAATCGGAGTGGATGCGCAATTCGGTAAGGTCGCTGACAGATATAACGCTTTGTTAAACGCTACATTTGAGCTTCCACAATATCAAGCAACAACTTTCCCATTTAATGCGACAACTGCAAGTGTAAATGCGCAATACGCAAATAACATAACAACAGTTACACTTGACGCTTCACTAATATTATGCAACACGTTCAGCGGAATAGACTTCAACAGTTTTCCATTCAACTCCACAGACCTCTCAATAATAGGTAATTACACAAACCAAAGGTTCAACGGGACAATAACTGCCCATCTAATCCCTGGGCTATCACTTGGCGATGTTCACGTAAGCTTTGAAGGAAACCTCACCCACGTTATATTAAGCGATTCTGTGCGAGTATACTACAATTACACGTTGCCCATACCAGGCTTTCCAGAAATAAACGCAACAACAATTGACACTTACCTAAGCATGCTTAACAGTACAGCAGGAACGGGTCCAGGCTCGCTCTATGAAATGACTGGTGGGAGGCTAACCTGTACAACGTTTAACACAACTTTGACTCCTCTAGACGCTAACTGCGCGGATATCGGGTTCTTGGTTATAATTGAAGGAGACTTCATCCGAATTTTCGCAGATTTGTTCATGAACCCATATGTTGGTTTTCCAGCAGATCCATACCAGCTTATAAACGCTACAGTTTACTCCGTGAAGAATGTTGGATTTTCAGTCGCCTATGCAAAATCCACTAAAACGGTGGTGTTTCATTCGACGCTTTCACAGAACCTGACCGAATACGTAAATTCAAGCCTTGAATTTTTGCTAGGCATGTATCCGCCAGAACTCCGACCTTACATTGAATTACTATATAACACAACCTACGTGTCACCTTACTCTTCTGTGGAAAGCATTACGTACTCAAACGGCAAGGTCACATACAACGGGAACTACACTTTGTCGGGTGATTTAAACGCGCAAGTTAACCATTTCAAAAATGTGTACGTAGACATGATTAACGTCACTGCTCCTGGACCAGCATGGCTAATAAACACTCTAAAAGGCACAAACTTGGATATCACGAATCTAAAATTGAGCTTAAATGTAAACGCTACTTTCCAAGAGTGGAATTTTGAAGGCGTTAAGCTTATGCCACCAGTTAACCGCATAAATGCCACTTCGTTCAGACTCGAAGACTTCTTTAATATCACGTCTAGCCTGCCTGGAGGAACACATGAACCACCAACGGGCAACGACACACTCAAGCTGATCGTTCAAGGAGGAAGTAATGGAACGCATTCAGTCACATTACATATCGACCTAACAGACCCTGAAAGAGTGCCAGAACCAGATGAAATCCACAGCGGAAACATCATGGTTTGGCGTAATCAGAGCATAAGCAAACTTAAAAGCTTAATATTCAATGTCTGGGAGGGAAAAGCCGAAATAATTCATGATTCAGCATCGGTTACTCCGAATAATCCTTATGTGGTTGATGCTAGACAAGAGGCAAACTGCATACTTATGATAAACAACATATCACAACAAACAACTCTGCAGATTAAAAACGTGACAGCCCCAGATGTTCCCTCGCCTGGAACTTACAAATTCCTTGGGACATGCATACAGATTTCGTCAAGCACAAGCGTTACGGTTAACGCTACGATACGTGTTTATTATACTCTTGAACAGTTGTCCGCATTGGGAATTGACGAAAACAGCCTAAAAATATTCTATTTCGACGAATCGGCAAACCAGTGGATTGAGGTGCCAACTCAGGTGAACAAGACTGAACATTATGCAGAAGCAACAATAAGCCACTTCAGTTTGTGGGCGCTGTTTGGACAAGCACTTACACCGCTATGGCAAGAATGGTGGTTCCTAACAGCAGTAGGCATAATCGCAATCCTAATCATAGTTGCTGCGGTAATTCTCCTTAAAAAACGAAAACACTAAACCTCTTTTCCCATTTTTCCGCAAATTATAAAGGATTAATGGCGCTTTTATTACTTTTGAGGATTAAAGTTGTTCCAGAAAATTTTGGTTCCGCTTGATGGTTCTGAACATTCATTTAGGGCTTTAAGTGTCGCCATACAACTAGCCAAAAAGTTCGATGCAAAAATAACGCTTATACACGTCTACTCCGCTGCTGTTAGGCCAGTAATGGTTCCTGAAACTGCGACGATGACTCCGCCGATGGTTCCAGTGATGACGCCTATAGAGGTTTCAAGGGTTGCTGACGCTGCGAGGAAAACTGGAGGTGACATCTTGGCGGGTGGGGCGCAGAAGGTTGAAGCGGAGGGCGTTCAGGTGGAAACTGTTTTGAGGGAAGGCAACACTGTCCAAGAGATTGTTAAGGCTGCTGTGGAGGGCAAATTCGACTTGATAGTTATGGGTGCTAGGGGGATAAGCAAAATAAAAGAGCTTATCCTAGGAAGCGTCAGTGACGGAGCTCTAAGGAACGCTCCATGTCCAGTTTTGATAGTTAAGTAGGCTACGTTGGCTCTGCAATCAAAATGTTATGCTTGTTAGCAACAACTCTAGCCTTCACATTCGCGCCAATCGGAATTTCCTCAGCATTAACAAGCGTAAGGCTTCTGTCGTCGTTCTGCGTAACCGCAAGCTTTTCCCTTTTAAGCCACCCTGGCCCAACAACCTTAACTTTAACTTTCTCAAATTTCTTATATGGTACTGGAAGCATTTTCGTCTTGTGTATGCCAAAATCTTTTGGGGTTATTATGAGCTTCACGCCGAACTCGCGTTCCCAAACTTTCAGCTGCGAATAGAATCTTTCCCAAGATATTCCCCTTACGCCTTTTGGCTTTCTTCCATGCTTATGCTTTTCATACCTTTGTATGCCTAATGGCGGAAAACGTCTTCCAGCACCCACATCAATTGCCAATCTAATAAGTTTCGGAATTTCCACATCGTTTAAGCTTGGAACCCAAACTGGCGCAAGAAGCAAATCAATTTGCGTGCTTGAAACCACGTAGCGCATAAGCTCAACTATTTTTTCGACATCGTACCATTCAGTGTCAGCCAACTTTTTCGCCAAGTTCGGCTCTAAAGCGTCCACTGAAAGGTTTAGGCGCGTTAAACCAGCCTCTGAAAGGCGACTTAAAATTTTCTCGTTTAACAAGGCGCCGTGCGTCTGCATGGAAACAACTTCAACTCCGCCTGTCTGGTTTAGGCGCGCAACAAGCTCAACAATGTCCGGATAAGTGGTTGGGTCTCCGACAGTGTCTATGTGCGCTTCAATGTGTTTTTCACCCTTATAGGCGACTATTTTCTCAAACTCTTCAATCAAGTAGTCGATTGGCACGATGTATTCTGTTTGCCGTGTCTTTGATTTTGGGCCAGCGTTTGTGGAGCAGAATATGCATGAAAGCGGGCATGTTGATATTGGACGCACTTGTATGAGGTTTGTTCCCCTGTCGATTAGTCCAAAGGCTATGTTGCCCACAAGCGGGATGTCGCTTGAAATTTCGAATAGGCATCTGCCCATATTTATCGTCAAATTGGCGTTTCCACCATTAAGGGAATTGATTCTCGCCCGCTTTTAATGTTTGGCTTCGGTTTTTCAAGAGACAAATGCACAGAAAATTATTTTTGCGATGTCCTATAAAATATGTCAATTCTGGAGTTGAAAATCGAAAATGCGGAGAGAGGATTTCCTTGCCGAACCAGTAAAGCACATTAAAATCAACGGAAAACTCACCGTAGACCAGCTTATCCAGCAATTCAAAAACGCGGGTTCCTTCGGGGCTGGAAGACTCGCAACGGCATGCGACATATACGAGCGGATGCTACGCGACAAAGAGTGTACAATTTTTCTGTCACTCGCCGGAGCTGTTGTTCCAGCTGGAATGCGAACACTTATTGCGGATATCACACGCAAAAGGCTTGTTGACGTTATTGTGAGCACGGGCGCGAACATGGTTCACGATGCCATTGAGGCTTTGGGCGGACACCATTATAAGGGTCACTGGGCGGTGGATGACTGGCTGCTCTACAAGTATCACATATACCGCATATACGATGTTTTCGTGCCAGAAGAAGACTTTTCTAGGCTGGATTACAGGGTTGCTGAAATATATGAGGAAATAGCAGCTGAAAGGAAGGGTGAAAGCCTATCTTCACGGGAGTTTGCATGGGAATTGGGCAAGCGCCTAAACGACCCAAACTCGATTTTACGGGCAGCCTACGAGGCAAACGTGCCAATTTTCCTTCCAGCAGTAAGAGATTCGGAGTTTGGGTTTATCCACTGGCTTCACGCGGTTAAAGAGAACTTGCGCAGTAGGCTTGTTGTGGACGCCTTTAAAGATGTGCCAGAAATAGTTGAAATTTGCAAGAGTTCCCCAAAAAATGGTATGATAGTCATAGGTGGTGGAGTGCCGAGAAACACTGTTCAGTCAGCTGCTCTGGCAGCCAAAAAGGGCATGGACTACGCCATAATAATAACCATGGACCGTCCAGAAACTGGCGGCTTATCAGGTTCAACGCTTTCCGAGACTGTTAGTTGGGGCAAAGTGAAGAGCAAAGCGGACAAGGTGATGGTGATAGGCGACGCCATGATAGTTTTTCCAGTAATTGTTGCTTCTGCAATTGAGAGGCTAGGCGAAAACTTTGATAGGGTATCATTCAAGCTTGGAGGAGGCTGAAATGAAGGAAAAAGCAAACGCAGAACCGCAGAGGTGCTGCGGAAACTGTGGAAACCATGCCCCCTACGAGTACCCAGACAAAATCTTCTGCACAATACTTTATTGCAAGGGGAAAAACCCAATAGTTGAAACCCTATGGTGCTGTGAACACTGGAACCCAAGCAGCCAAGAATGCTACTGCATAAAAGAAGCCATGAAAAGCAAAACCAACAAATAACTTATCTCCCAATTTTTATAATTGAATAGCAAACGCTAAAGTTATTACAGAAAAAAGCCATTTTTAAATTGAAAGCCCGGTGGTGTAGCGGTCAAGCATGGAGGCCTCTGGAGCCTCTGACGAGAG
>JBNAWC010000036.1:0-12454 GCA_049700035.1 Candidatus Bathyarchaeales archaeon | reverse complement strand
AACCCGCCAAACCAGCCCATAATAAAGGATAGTGATGAAGCCTTGCAAAGGCTTGGTGGGACAGTTGATTACTTTCTGTTTCATAACCGCCAAATAGCCAACAGATGCGATGACTCGGTCATTCGCTTGCACGGCGAAGACGTCGTTTTCATAAGACGTTCACGTGGCTACGCGCCAGCACCGATAATAATCAAAGAAAAATCGAAAAAGTGCGTTTTAGGTTTAGGCGGGGAACTAAACAATACTGCATGCATTTTGTTAGGAGATAAAGCGTTTGTTTCACAGCACATAGGCGATGTGGAAAACGTGGAAACGAGAGTCTTCTTGGAAAGTACAGCGAAACACTTGATTCACCTAACAAACAGCAAAGTGGACACTGTTGTGTGTGATTTGCACCCAAAGTTCACGACGACGCATCTCGCAAAAGACTTGGCGGAACAAAACGGGTGGCAACTAATACAAGTTCAGCATCACTGCGCACATGTTGCAGCACTTATGGCTGAACACAACGTGGACGAAATCGTAGGAATATGCTGCGACGGTTATGGGTACGGCGAAGATGGTGAAGCATGGGGAGGCGAAATAATATTCAGCAGCAGAAAAAGCGCAGAATTCAAGCGCTTGGCACATCTCGAAAAACAACCCCTAATTGGCGGGGACTTGGCAACAAAATACCCGCTTAGGATGGTGGCAAGCATACTGCACAAGAGGACAAACGTGGAAAACTGGCTTCTAGAAAACGCGATTCATTTTCCACACGGCGAAAAAGAAGCCCAAATAATCCTAAGCCAACTTGACAAAAACAGGAACAGCCTAACACAAACAACAAGTTGCGGAAGAATTCTGGACGCAGTTGCAGCAGTCTTAGGCGTTTGCTACGAACGCACATACGAGGGGGAACCAGCAATGAAGCTTGAGGCATCAGCCACCAAAGGCAAAGATACGCTAAAAATCGAGCCAATAATTGAGGGAAACATTCTAAAAACTACGGAGATGTTCATGGAAATTTTTGAAAACAAGGGAAGAAAATCCACAGAAGATTTAGCTTACTCCGCACACGCATATTTAGCCAAAGGCTTAGCGCAACTGGCAATAGAAAAAGCGCAAGAAAACGGAATAAAGGCGGTTGGCTTTTCTGGCGGAACAGCATGCAACGAGATACTTACAAAAATAATGCGAGAAACTGTTGAGGCAGCTGGTTTACGTTTCCTTGTTCACAACGCGGTTCCGCCCGGAGATGGGGGCTTGTCATTCGGTCAAGTGGTTGTAGGCGGATTCTTCACTTTTTAAACCATAAATAATAAATGGTTCTGGCATTCTGGTTTATGCTGATAATTGATGTGTTTAGCAATTCCAGCAAAGGTCATAAGCATCGAAGGCGAAAAGGCGAAAGTTGACTTCGGAGAAGGCGTTTTAAGAGAAGTTAACATAACACTTGTAAACGCCAAAACTGGCGATTACGTTTTAGTTCACGCTGGATACGCAATCCAAGTCCTAGAAGAAAAGGAAGCCCTAGAAACTATACGCTTGTGGAACGAGATTCTTCAAGCAGAAGTTGAAGAAGAATGAGCGAAAAACTGCGTTTCAGAGACCCAGAACTCGCAAAGAAAGTTGTGGAAAAAATCAGGGAGACTACACCAAAAAATGAAGCGATAAAGATTTGCCACGTTTGCGGCACACACGAGTGGACCATAACACATTTTGGCATACGCAGCTTGCTACCCGAAAACGTCGAAGTTATCGCTGGTCCAGGCTGTCCAGTCTGCATAGTTCCAGCCTCCGAGATTGACGAAGCAGTACAGATAGCATTAAAAGGCGCAACGATAACGTGCTTCGGCGACGTTCTGCGTGTTCCAGGCTCGGAGACATCGCTTTTAGGCGCGAAAGCTGAAGGCGCAGATGTCCGAATTGTTTACAGTGTCAGCGACGCTGTTAAAATGGCTGAGAAAGAGCTGAACAAGGAATTCGCTTTCTTCGCTGTGGGGTTTGAAACCACAGCCCCATCAACAGCCGTTGAAATCCTAAAAAAACCACCGAAAAATTTGACATTTCTAATTTCTCACCGAGTGATTCCGCCAGCCATGGAACTTTTAGCGAGGATGGAAGACCTAAACCTAGACGGTTTTATAGCGCCTGGACATGTAAGCACGATTATCGGGCTTAAAGCCTACAAGGCTTTTCCAACAGTGTACGGCATACCAACAGTTGTGGCTGGGTTCGAACCATTAGACGTTTTATTCGGAGTTTACATGATTTTGAAGCAGCTGAAAGACGGAAAACCGCGTTTGGAAAATGAGTATGTCCGCGCCGTAAGCTGGGACGGCAACGTGAAAGCCCAAGAAATAATGCATAAGGTTTTCAATGTTACTGATGGGAGATGGCGAGGGCTTGGCACAATAGCCTCCTCAAAATTTGCGCTAAAAGAAGAATATGCACAGCATGACGCGCACCTTAAGTATGACGTGAAAGTCGAGCACGGCGTTGACATACAACACGGTTGCAAATGCCACTTGGTGATAATTGGCAAGATTAAACCAACAGAATGCCCACTATTCATGAGGGCGTGCACACCGCAAAAGCCAGTGGGCGCATGCATGGTAAGCGTAGAAGGAACATGCCGAATATGGGCTAAATCAAAAACTCAGATCGGCTAACAAAGAAAAGTGGAAATTAAAAGCTTCAAGCGTATTTTTTGCATTTGTAGCAGTACCAGCGCTGATACTGCGGAATATAAGTCAAAGGACCGCCACACGTCGGACAAACCTCAGCTCCAGGTGGCGGTGGAGGCGGTGCTGGTGCAAGTACTCGTTCAAATTTTAATATTGCTGGCATTGGTATGGCCTTGCTTTCAAGTATTCCAGAGATGTAGCCACCTGTTGGATAGAAGATTATGCCAAAAATAAGAGATAAAGCCCAAACGGTCATAACTGTGCCAGCGGTTCTGTCGTAGATCACAGTCAACGTGATGAACACAAATAGTGTGATAAAGAAGTGAACAATCAATGCCATAACGCCCGCCGCAAGACCTTCCATTGGTTTACTTTCAGTTTTATGTATCCTAAAGTTGAGGTAACCAGCAACAAAACCTCCGGGCAAGTATCCGAAAATTCCTGAAACAAAGCTTAAAGCAATTACTTCGCCCCATTTCGAAAGTAATGCGTATGAAAGGAGTTCAAAGATAAGCATAACGGCAACTGCCATGCCAACAGCGAATCCCAGTAATCCCGCAGCAATGTAGTCATGCAAGTGGCCTTCTTCTTTTATGCTCATTTGCCCCACCGCAACAAGTTAGATGACATGTTTCTATTTTTGGTATTTAACATTTGTTTATAGCGTCAACAGCCAATAATTAAGCCCTAGATTCTGAAGTGAAAATTGAAATAAAGGTAAAGAGAGAAATTATTTAAGTTAAACATAGACATACGGATTATGTAGATGGAGGCTTATTATGTCCAAACAGGAAAAGGGTGTAACAAAAGACACGCTTATTGGAATGCAGGTGATAGATGCTGAAGGACATTTGGTAGGAACTGTTAAGGATGTCGCCTTCATTGTTGGAAAACTGGTGTGTCACTTTACGTTGAAAGCAAAAAAGGCGAAAGCAGAAACATACCTTGGGAACAAGTGCAAGCAGTAGGAGATTTCGTGCTGCTAAAACCAGAGCAACCTCAAACTTCACAAGCACCGCAAGTATGCCCAACTTGCAAAGGACCATTAACTTATATCCCGCAATACCAACGGTGGTACTGCTACAAATGCAAAAAGTATGCATGAAAAACTAGCATATTCTCGGAACAGGGTCGCCGACAGGTCTAGGAATAATTCTTTTTCCGCCGACAACTGTCTGCATAGCCACACCACCAAATTCCGCCGTAGCTTCACCAATGATTTCCGCGTCCTTTCCCTCCTCAGTCGCCCTAAGAAAATCCAAAACTTCACCGGCTTTTTCCTTAACCACGCCAATGATTATTTTCCCTTCATTCCCAATTTCGAGAGGATCTAAACCTAACATTTCACATGCCGCTTTGACATCGCCCCTTATTGGAATGCGCTCTTCATGGACAAGTATGCCAATACAGGATTTTTCGCTAAATTCGTTTAGGGCGTCCGCTAAACCACCTCTAGTTGGATCTTTCATGGCGACCACGCCGCCAACTTCACCTAGCAAACGTTGAATTAGACGATTTAGGGGCTTAACGTCAGATTTTATGTCGCTTCCAAAGTTTAAACCCTCTTGTGCAGACAAAACAGCCAAGCCGTGGTCGCCTATTGTTCCAGAAAGGATTATTTTATCTCCAACAGCAAGGTTTGAGTCCAAAATCCAACGCGTATTGAAATCCCCTCTAAAACTTTTGACAACGGCAATGTTTTTGTCCAAGGCTGCGGTTCTCCTACCAATCCCAGAAACATTGATTATACAGCCGCCAAGGCTTCCTTTCTCCACAACCTTCGTGTCGCCAGTGACTATGCTAACGCCTGCCTCAGCGCAAGTCTGCTTCATGCTAGCCAAGATTCTTTCAAAGTCAGACAAAGCCAAACCTTCCTCCAAAACGAGACCACAAGCCAAAGCATAAGGCTCAGCGCCCAAAACAGCAATATCATTAACAGTTCCAGAAACAGCTAAGCGACCAATGTCACCGCCTGGAAAGAAGATCGGCTTGACAGCGTGGGAATCGCTTTTCAAAACAACGTCGCCAACAACTGCGGCGTCGTCCAAAGCCTCAAGAGGCACATCAAATTTTGATGCACCACCAAAATACTTCACAATGTAGTTCTCAACTAAATCGTGCATTACTGTTCCGCCAGCACCATGCAACATGGTAATACGTTCATCTTTAATTGACAAACTGTTTCACACTCGCCTTCAAGTCTGAATACCCTACCTCGCGGTTGAACATAAACAAATCGCAAAGCTAAGCGAAAATTAACCCATTAATTTTTAAGTTTGGAAACACTTTCGATGGTTATGGAAAGGGCTAAGTGATACTTGCTAATCGCTGCGGCGTCAATAATTTGGGGAACAATGGGCATATTTGGAAAAATGGCATTCTCATATGGCGTACATCCAGTTACATTAACAGCCCTTAGAATAGCAATTTCATCAACCACGGCGCTGTTTTTAATAGCCCTCTTTAAAAGAAAGTTACTCAAAATCAGAAGGCAACACTTACCACAACTAATCGTTTTCGGTGTTTTTGCAGTTGCCCTCCAAAGAGTAGCCTACTTCTACACCGTAGACTTGACAACCGCAACAATGGCAGCCATAATGTTTTACACTTACCCAATATTCGTCACAATATACACCGCAATATTCTGGAAAGAAAAAGTAACACCGTTAACGATAATTGCGATAATATTGGCATTCTTCGGTGTTGCACTTGTCGTAAAAGCCTATGAAACATTATGGCTTAACGCTAACATGCTCGGGCTAGCTTTTGGCGTGTTAACAAGCGTTCTTTTTGCATTTTATTTTTTGATGGCTAAAAAGCTGAGAGAACATTACACTTACTGGACGTTGCTTCTTTATGGCGATGGGATAGGCGCGATAGCCTTGGCGCCGACGCTATTCTTTGCCTACGCTGAAATTGCAAGTTACACACCCGAACTTTGGTTTTTAATATGTGTAATAGCGTTGTTTCCTTCATTAACGGCTTACCTGCTATTCTCCCACGCCCTAAAATACGTCGAATCTACAAAAGGAAGCATACTCTCCCTCGTAGAACCATTGTCCGCGGCAGCATTTTCAACAACAATTCTAGGCGAAACATTTGAGCCACTGCAAATTTTAGGTGTGGCACTTGCCCTAGCAGGAATATTACTTCTATTTTATAAGCCTAAAGCCAAAACGTAACTTCACAGCTACACGTTTCTTGTCCGCCAAGAGTTTAGCTCCAAACGGTTTTAAGGCAAAAATAAACGTTTATAAAGCCTAATTCTTTCTGAAAATGTTTACGCTAAAGGAAAACCATATAAATCGCATTGACGCTGTTCAATTGCACAGTTGGAGTGAGCATAAAGTGCCAAAATGGGGATACTCAATAGCAGAAGAGGAATTAGACCCAGAAAAAACCGTTAAGGCAAGTGGACGAGAGATTAGAGTATCCCATAAATCAGCCCATGAAATATGCAGAACAATTAAGGGAATGACGCTAACCCAAGCAAAACAATTCCTAAAAGACGTTATAGCCAAGAAAAAGGCAGTTCCATTCAAACGTTTCAAGAAAAAGGCTGGACACCGTCACGGACTGGAAAAAGCATATGCGGGTAGATACCCAGTAAAAGCCGCAAAACACATACTAAAAATTCTTGAAGGTGCCGAAGCCAACGCAGAATACAAAGGCTTGGACACCGAAAGATTGAAGATAATTCACGCTTGCGCCTATCCTGGAATGAAGCTTAAGCGTTTCATGCCGAGAGCGCATGGAAGAGCAACACCAGACTTTGAAACAATGACGCATGTTGAATTAGCCTTGGAAGAGCAAGCGGAATCAGGTGAAACGTGATGGCAGCCGTAAAACATTTTATATCAGAATCTATGAAAAAAACGGAAATTGACGAATTTTTGCAGAAAAAACTTGAGAGGGCAGGTTATGGCGGAGTAACAATTTCCAGAACCCCGCTTGGAACTCACATAGTCATTTACGCCATGCGCCCAGGCTTGGTTATCGGGCGCGGCGGAGAAACAATAAAGGAACTTGCAACAATTCTGGAGGAGAAGTTCAAGGTTCCAAACCCACAAATCTCCGTTTCTGAAATTGAAATTCCAGAGTTAAACCCCTATGTTGTGGCCTCACGCATCGCAGCCGCCCTTGAAAGAGGAGTACACTTCAGAAGGGCGGGATTTTGGGCTCTAAACCAAGTTATGGAAGCTGGAGCATTAGGCGTTGAAATAATTATAAGTGGAAAGTTGAGAACGGAAAGGGCAAGGTACGAAAAGTTTAGGGCTGGATACTTGCCGCGATGCGGAGACCCCCCACTAAAGTATATGCGAAAGGCAGAAGTTCACGTGCAACTAAAACCAGGAATATTCGGAGTTAAAGTCAGAATAATGCCGCCAGACGCAGTTTTTCCAGACAAAATCCAAATAGCTGAAGCCTCACCGCCAGAAGAGGAAGCAACAACCGAAGAAGAAACTATTGAGACTGCCGCTGAGGAAGAAGCGAAAACCGAAGAGGCAAGCGAGGAAGAGGCAGAAGAGGAGGAAAAGGAATAGTATGCCAATTCTGCGAGTTAAGGAAATACGCGAAATGTCTTCTGAAGAAAGAATGAATAAACTTAGAGAGCTAAAGACTGAGCTTGTCCGTCTTAAAACTATGATTAAGGCTGGAGGCTCTGTGGAAAATCCATCAATGATAAGAGAACTTCGCAAGACAATTGCCAGAATATTAACTATAGAGAAGGAAGAGAAGGCAAAAACGGCAAAAGCTGAAAAGAAGGAGGCGAAGAAGAAATGAAAGTTACGCCAGACATAATTCGCTACGAACTTATTGGAACAAAAGCAAAAGTTGCAAAAAGCACCAGTCCAAGTTGCATCGGAATCGCTGGTAAAGTAATAGATGAAACACGAAATACGTTTACACTTTTACATGAAGGAAAAAGAAAGACAATCATAAAAGACTCTACAGTATTTCACTTCAGTTTTCCAGATGGAACAGTTGTCGAAATTGACGGCAAACTTTTGGCTGGGCAACCTGAAGACCGCTTGAAAAAACGCCTAAGGAGGCTATGGTGATGTCGCTCACGTTCAAAAAGCCTAAAAAAACGTGCGATGACAGAAACTGCCCATTTCACGGCGACTTACCCGTGAGGGGTCGCGTTTTAGAAGGCTACGTTGTAAGCGCAAAAATGGATAAGACGGTTATCGTGAAACGCGATTATTTGCAGTATGTTCCAAAGTTCATGAGATATGAGCGGAGACATAGCCGCATTCCCTCACATAACCCCCCATGCATAGACGCAAAAGATGGCGACCGCGTAATAATAGCCGAGTGTAGACCAATAAGCAAAACAGTCTCCTTTGTTGTGGTTGAAAAACTGGAGGAAAAGTAGGATGGCGGCGAAAGCAAAACAGCGTGCACTTGTCGCAAAAGGAATGCTTGGACACGGACCCAAATTATCACGTGGATTACCAATGGGCGCGATACTACGCTGCGCGGACAATACTGGTGCGAGAGAATTACGCCTAATCCAAGTTATGGGCTACAAGGGAAAAATACGCCGCTACCCATCAGCAGCCGTAGGTGACAGAATCACGGTTTCTGTTAGACATGGAACACCAGACATGAGAAAGAAAATTTTCCAAGCAGTAGTTGTCAGACAAAGAAAGCCATTCAGAAGAGCTGAAGGTGTCTGGATTCAATTCGAAGACAACGCGGCAGTAATAATAACGCCAGACGGAGAAATGAAAGGCTCTGAAATTCGCGGTCCAGTGGCAAGAGAAGCCGCAGAAAGATGGCCGAGAATTGCAAGCGCCGCAACAATAATAGTGTAGGTGAAGTGCATGCAGACAATAAGAACCATGCCAAGCAAACCTTCAAAACAACGAAAAATGGTTTATAAGGCGCCAGACCACTTACGCCAAAAACTTTTCGCAGCCCCACTTTCGCCAGAATTGAGGGCTAGTCATAATGTGAGAAGCCTGCCAGTTAGAAGCGGAGACACGGTACGCATAATAAGGGGCGACCACAAGGGGTTTGAGGGAAAAGTAACACGCGTGGACAGAAGCAAGTACAGAATTTATGTTGAGGGTTTAACTCGAGAGAAAGTTGATGGAACAACAATTTTTGTTCCAATACACCCATCAAAGGTTATGATTACAAAACTAAACCTAGATGACAAATGGCGTAAAAAAATCTTGGAAAGGAAGAAGGGCGTTCTAGAAAAAGTTGAAACCGCAGAAAAACCCCCAGAAAGAGTTGTAGAAGAAATCATTGAACCAGAAAAAGAAGTTGCCGAAGAAAAACCGCCAGAAAAGCCTAAACCAAAGCGCAGAGGGAAAGCTCCAAAGAAGACAGCAGCAAAGATGACAAAAAAGAAAACTGCAAAAGAAAAAGCGCAGAAAAAGGAAAAGCCGAGGAAAACTGGAACAAAACGCAAATCCGCAAAGAAAATTGAAGGAGAAACATAAAAATGGGAAGAAAAGGCGAGTCTAAAGGATTAAAACGCAAACCAGCTCCAAGATTTTGGCCTATACACAGGAAAGAAAGCGTTTGGGTTGTAAAACCTTCTCCGGGACCACACGCAACTGAAAGAAGTTTGCCTTTAACAGTAATTTTACGCGACATTATGGGATTCGCAAAAACAAGAAAAGAGGCAAAAAGGATAGTTGCTGACGGAAAGGTCTACGTTGATGGAAAAATCAGACGCGCAGACGATTTCCCAGTAGGCCCTATGGATGTTATATCAATACCAGAAGTCGATCAGCATTTCAGAATTTTACCAGCAGAAAAAGGTTTGATTTTACACCCCATAAGCAAGGGAGAAACCGCCTTCAAACTTTGCAGAATAGAAGACAAAACTGTCCTTAAAGGAGGACACGTTCAACTTCACCTTCATGACGGCTCAAACATCCAAATCAAAGTTGCAGATCCAAATAACCCACAAGAAGACGTTTACAAAACCTTCGACACTTTAAAGATAAGTTTACCAGATAAACAAATCCTTGAACACATACAAATGAAGGAAGGATGTTACGCAATAATCACTGGTGGAAAAAACGTTGGAAAACACGGCAAAATCACTGAAATTGAAAAAGTTGAGAACAAAAAACGCAGAAACGCCCTAGTGACGTTAGAGGCTGAACATGGCGCAAAATACCAGACAATCTTGAACTTCGCTTTCGCGCTTGGAGAAAACAAACCGATAATAACTCTTCCGGAGGTTGCAGCAGTTGCCTGAAGATGAAATCCGAAAAATGTGGGAAGCCCAGCCAATGCTTAAACCAAAAATAGACAAAGTTGTCGTAAACATCAGTGTTGGAAAATCAGGGGAACCTCTGGAGAAGGCAACGAAGGTTTTGAAGGAATTAACTGGACAAACACCATGCAAGAGAAAGGCAAAGAAAACCATAAGGGACTTCGGAATAAGAAGGGGAGAACCAATGGCGTGCATGGTAACCCTGAGAAAACAGCGCGCAATAGAATTTTTAAAGAGAGTATTACCAGTGGTTGACAATAAAATTTCTAGGGAAAACTTCGACGCGCGTGGCAACTTCGCATTCGGTATAAAAGAACACATAGAAATTCCAGGAGTAAAATACGACCCAGAAATAGGCATATTCGGCATGGACGTGTGCGTTTCTTTAATTCGTCCAGGATATCGCGTGAAGGAACGGAGAATTGGAAAGGCAAAGGTTGGCTCAAAACATATTTTGACGCCAGAGGAAGCCATGGCTTTCGTTAAAGATACTTTGGGAGTTGAGATAGTATGAGCGGGGAGGCACTTGAATGGGCAAAATAAAACCTAAAAAAGAAAGGAAATACGGAAAAGGAGCAAGGCCCTGCAGCAGATGTGGGTCATACGGGCCTGTTATTCGACGTTATAATTTATATTTGTGTAGGCATTGTTTTAGAGAAGTTGCAAAAAAACTTGGATTTAAAAAGTATGAGTGAAAGAGGATGTTGTAATGGACACTGTGTCAAACGGCTTGACGACAATACTGAATAATGAGGCACGCAACAAGAGGGAATGTGTCATTAGCCCAGCCTCTAAACTTTTAGGCAGAGTTTTACGGATAATGCAGTTAAACGGGTATATCGGGGAATTCGAGTTTATAGATGATGGGCGCTCTGGAAAGTTTAAGGTTCAACTTTTAGGCAGGATAAACAAGTGCGGCGCCATAAGACCACGCTTTTCTGTTAGAATTGAAGAGATAGAAGATTGGGAGAAAAAGTTTCTTCCATCAAGAGATGTAGGAATACTGGTAATTTCAACATCGAAAGGCGTCATATCCCACAAAGAAGCAAAAGAAAAACACGTTGGAGGCAAACTGATAGCATTTGTCTACTAAGGAGGCTTTCAGATGCGTGCAATAGAAGTTTCCAGGACAATTCGCGTGCCAGAAGACGTTGAAGTTACGCTGGAAGGAAAACGAATAACAGTTAAAGGCGCCAAAGGAACACTGACACGGGACTTTTCATACGCGCCAATATCAATAGAACTTAAAGATAAAGAAATCAACATCTGGACTGAATGGCCAAGCAAAAAAGAGGCAGCCCTCGTGGGCACAATTTACGCCCACATTCAAAACATGATTAAAGGTGTGCAGAAAGGATTCACCTACAAGCTTAAAATCGTTTTCTCACACTTCCCAATCTCAGTTAAAGTTAAGGACAATTACATCTTTATCGAGAATTTTACTGGCGAAAGAAACCCGCGAAGGGCAAAAATAATTGGAAACCCCAAAATCAAAATCCTAAGCGAAGACATCATCATTCAAGGCATAAACTTGGAAGAAGTCAGCCAAACGGCAGCAAACATCGAACAAGCAACAAAAGTGAAGCGAAAGGACCCACGCGTCTTCCTAGACGGCATATACGTTTATGAAAGAACTGAGGGAATGGAAGAGTGAAAAAACCAAAAGCGCTTGTTGCCGAGAAAGCATTGGAAATTCGAAGGCGAGTAAAAGCCAAAAAGCCAGAGTTCATTAGGCAAGAGAGTTGGCGATACAAACGCCTAAAGGAAAACTGGCGGAGACCAAAGGGCATAGACAATAAAATGCGCAGAAAAATAAAAGGATGGCCGCAAACGGTTAACACTGGATACAGAGGACCAAAAGCCGCGAGGGGACTCCACCCATCTGGATACCAAGAAATACTCGTTTACAATGTTGATGACCTTAAAAAGGTTGACCCCAAAACACATGCTGTAAGAATTGCACACACTGTTGGGAAAAAGAAGCGCGCTCAGATTATTACAGAAGCGAGGAAGAAACGTATAGTTATACTGAACGTTAAGGAAATCAAGGAAGCAAGAGAAGCAGAAGAGGCTGTTGAAGAGGAAAAAGAAACAGAAACACTTGAGGAAACAACGAAAGAGAAGCTTGAAGAAAAGAAAACTGAAGAAGAAGCAAAAGTAGAGGAAAAAACGAGAAAGCGAAAACCAAGAAGAAAGAAAGTTGAAGGAGAACAGAAGGACAATGACGCAGCTTAAAAGTCAAAAGCGTCTAGCAGCAAAGATACTTAAGATTGGTGAGAGCAGAGTCTGGATAGACCCAGAAAGAACTGAGGATGTAGAAGCTGCAATAACAAGAGAAGAAATTAGAAAACTCATCCATGAAGGCGTAATAAAGCCAATACCAGAGAAGGGAGTAAGCCGCGCAAGAGCACGAATCTTACACGAAAAGAAGAAAAGAGGAAGAAGACGCGGCTCTGGAAGCAAAAGCGGTGCATCACAAGCAAAAATTTCGAAGAAAGAAGCTTGGATGACTAAGATTAGGGCTTTACGGAGGAGACTC
>JBNAWC010000035.1:0-12934 GCA_049700035.1 Candidatus Bathyarchaeales archaeon | reverse complement strand
CCCTTTTTGCGCCATTCTTTTCTGGTGCATGCGCCAACTAAGCGTCATCGTTCTTGGATGCGACGCCTTCACCTCGTCTAGGCGTGGAACTGCAGTGTTGTGCGGCGCTTTTAACACGATTTCTGGGTTAGCGTACGCTTCTTCGCTTATTTTCTGCATAGCCTCGGCGAAGCGGTCTAGCTCTTCTTTCTCGAAGGTTTCTGTCGGTTCAATCATTAGGGCTTCTTCGACTATTAGTGGGAAGTATATTGTTGGTGCGTGAACACCATAATCCAAGAGGCGTTTTGCAATGTTTAGGGCTGAAACTCCAGTTTCGTTTTTCATCTGCTTGGCGCTGAAGACACATTCGTGTTTTCTTGGCTTTTCGCTGTTGTAGGGAAGCGTTAAACCCCTAACCCTCTTAAGCTTATTCATTAAGTAGTTTGCATTCAAAACAGAGACTTCAGCAACCTCCTTCAACCCCTCAAAACCCAAACTTAAAACGTAAGCGTAAGCCTTCAGCAAAACCGCCACATTCCCATAAAAACTCCTAATTTTCCCAACACTGTATGGTCTATCATAATCCAATCGGTACCATGCACCGTCAAAAACTATTCGTGGCACAGGCAGAAATTCTGCAAGTTCCTTTGAGACGCCCACTGGTCCAGCGCCTGGTCCCCCTCCGCCGTGTGGTGTGCCAAATGTTTTGTGGATGTTTATGTGTACTATGTCAAAGCCCATGTCTCCTGGTCTGACCTTGCATAGTATTGGGTTTAGGTTTGCCCCGTCGTAGTATAAGAGTCCGCCAGCGTCGTGAATTATTCGGGCTATTTCATCAATGTTTTTTTCAAATATCCCCAAAGTGTTCGGGTTTGTTAGCATCAAGCCAGCTGTGCGCTCTGAAACCGCTGCTTTTAGTGCGCCTAGGCTTACGCATCCGTCATCGTCTGACGGCACTACGACGACGTTGAATCCAGCCATGGCTGCGCTTGCTGGGTTGGTGCCATGAGCCGAGTCTGGAACGATGATTTCCCTTCTCTTTTCAAGTTCACCCTTCATTTTATGATAAGCTCTAATCAGCAAAGTGCCCAAAAACTCGCCGTGTGCGCCGGCGGCTGGATGCAAGCAAACCTCATATGTGCCTGTTAACTCTGCAAGCCACCTTTCGAGCTTATAGAGAATTTCCAGTATTCCTTGTATTGTGCGTTCGTCTTGGTATGGATGCAGCATGTTAAGTTTTTGCATGTTTGCGAGTTGTTCGTTTATTTTTGGGTTGTACTTCATTGTGCAGCTTCCAAGCGGGTAAAGTCCACAGTCAACTCCATAATTCATCTGCGACAGTCGTATGAAGTGGCGTGCAACTTCAACTTCTGAAAGTTCTGGAAGCTTCGGCGCGTTTGTGCGCTTCATCTTCTGCGGTATAAGCTTGTCTAAATCGCCAACAACGTTCTTAACGTGTTCTTCAGCTGTTGGTAAAATGTGTCCTCTTCTTTCGCTTCTTCCAAGATTAAATATTAGTGGCTCGTTCCAACATGCTTGTTTAAACATGGATTTTCACCTTCTTCTTCTTAAAATTTGGTTTATGGCGTCTGCCAAGCACTCTATTTCCTCTGTGGAGTGAACCTCTGTTACACAGTAAAGTGCGGTTTCGCCGAGTTCTGGAAACTCTTTTGAAATGTCCTTTCCGCCGTGTATTCCGCGTTGCAAAAGCTTCTTGTGCACTTCTTTAACGGTTAATCCAGCCTCGTCAAAATTGACTGTAAACTCTTTGAAGTGCGCTGACTTGAAAACTGGTGTTTTTACGCCTTCTACGGCTGACAACATGTTTATTGCGTAATTAGCCTTATACATTATCGCTTCGCCTAGTTCCCTAAACCCTTGCGGTCCAAGCAGAGCCATGTAAACTGCGGAGGCAACAGCGCACAAAGCCTCGTTTGAACAGATGTTAGAAGTTGCCTTCTCGCGTCTAATGTGCTGTTCGCGTGTTTGCAACGCCATGCAAAAGCCTTGCCTTGCACTGTCAGCGGTTGTTGTTAAGCCGATTACGCGTCCTGGCATTTGCCTAACAAGGTTCATGTCGTCGCGGCAAGCAAATATTCCCAAAAGTGGACCGCCAAGGTTCATTGGGTTTCCAAGCGGCTGCGCCTCGCCGACAACGATGTCGGCGCCGTACTCGCCTGGAGGTTTTAAGATTCCAAGCGATGTTGGGTCGATGCCAACTATGAAGAGTGCGCCGTGCTTGTGTGCTTCATCCCCTATCTCCTCAACTTGTGTTTCGATAAACCCGAGATATGATGGGTTTTCTATGTAGACGGCTGCTGTCTGCTCAGAAATGTTGTATTTTAAATCTTTGAAGTCTAGTTCGCCTGTCTCCCTTTCATAAGAAACTTTTTTAACATCTAATCCAGCTGCTTCGGCATAGGCTTGCAACGTCGCAAACCTTTCTGGATGAATAATCTTTGGAACAAGAATTTCTTTTCGTCCAGTTACGCGTGCAGCCATCCTCGCGGCTTCGCCCAGAGCTGAAGCCCAATCGTACATGGAGCAGTTTGCAACGTCCATGGCGGTTAACTCGCAAATCATGCTTTGATACTCAAATAGGGCTTGGAGCATTCCCTGCGAAATTTCGGGTTGATAGGGCGTGTATGCTGTTAAGAATTCGCTGCGCTGCACAATTTCCTTCACAACAGCGGGTACGTAGTGCGGCCAGCATCCAGCGCCCAAAAACATGGGCATTTCGTTGTATGTTTTGTTTTTTGCGAGTAATGCTTCCACATGCCTCTCAACTTCAAATTCTGAAAGTGCATGTTGAGGAATGTTTAGGGGCTTTTTTAGCGTGTATTTCTCTGGGATGTCCGCGTAAAGCTCTTCTATGCCTTTTATGCCAATTTCACGCATCATTTCATTTTTTATCTTCGGCTGAGAATTCGGTATGTAAGGATGATTATGCCTCTCCAAAGGGATTCACCGCTTAGAGTTAAACACTCTAAATTGCTTTGCTCTTTAAGCTTTTCAGCAGTTCGAAAGGGTTTTTAAGGCGACCTTTAGTATTGTATTCCTTTTGTTGTTATCATCTCTTTTGGCATTTTTACGGCGATTATCTCGTTTACGAATTCTGCTCTGTCAATCAACTCTTTCGGCGCGTACCTTCCAGTTAAAACAACATCAGTCCTCTTCGGAATCTTGTCCAAAAAATCCAAAACTTCCTTAATGTCCAAGAGTTTGCAGTGCAGCGCCAAATTTATTTCGTCTAAAACAAGCAGGTGTGGTTTTTTCTCTTTAACGATTTTTTCGGCGAATTTTAGGGCTTTACGCGCCAGTTTTTTGTCTTCTTCGCCTAAATTGCTTAGTCCATGCCACCCCTTGCGTCCAAACTGGTAAATTTCATAATATGGCGTGAGCATCCGCCTTATCTTGTATTCGCCAGTGTTTTTCCACCATTTCAGAAACTGTATTATTACGACTTTACGCTTGTGTCCTACGGAGCGAAGCGCCAACCCAAGCGCGTTTGTTGTTTTTCCAGCGCCAGTGCCAGTGTACAAGTATACGTAGCCCATTAAATCATCTTCTGCAATATCTAATACTGCCTACTTGTGTTATAAGTTTTAAATAGTATGTTGCGTCATGTTTTCTTGGAGAAAACACGGATGAAATATGACTATGAGGAGTTGCTGAAGAGGGCGCGTTCACAAATTCCAGAAGTAGCCACGAAACGTGAGCGTTTAGAGTTGCCACCATTACGCCATTCAGTTGTTGGGATGCGAACAACAATTCACAATTTCAAGGAGATTGCTGACGCCTTAAACCGTGACCCGCAACACCTCTTAAAGTTTTTAACGCGGGAGATGGCTACTGCCGCCATGTTCCAAGAGTCAAGAGCGATTTTTAAGGGCAACTTTTCACGCGAAACCTTTGAAAGGCTTATACAACGGTATATGGAAGTTTTCGTGGTCTGCCCAGTTTGTAAGCGTCCAGACACGAAGATTGTGAAGGAAAAACGCCTATCCTTCCTCGTCTGCGAGGCTTGCGGGGCAAAGTCCTCTGTGCAACAACTTTAGCATGGTTGTCTAAATTGGAAGTCTACATGAACCTTAAAAAAATTGGGAATAACCTGCTTTTGGCAATATGCGACGCTGAAATACTCGGAAAAACGCTGCGTGAAGGAAAAATTGTCTTTACCGTTAAGGAGGAGTTTTACAAGGGCGCGAAAGTTAGCGCTGAAGAGGCTGTTGAGATGATAGCAAACTGCACGATAGTGAACATGGTTGGCAAGAACATAGTTCAAAAAGCCATAGAGAAGGGCTACGTGCATCCAGAAGCCGTACTAAACATCGAAGGAGTTCCACACGCGCAAATTGTCAAGATTTAAAATTTTATTTTATATGAAAGCCCGTTTTTGTAGTGAGTATGCTTTTAAGGGAGTTAAACATACCATTAAGAAGGCTAGGGCAATTAACGTTTGAGGTGGCTGATTGGGTAAAAAGAAAGTGCTAAGCGAAGAAGAGTTAAGCGAGATGGTTTATCCATCTCTAAACGATGTTTTAGGCATAGCCGTTAAACTGTTAGGTTTTGACCGTGTTCTGGTTAAATGCCAAGACGGACATGAACGTTTATGTCGCATTAGGGGCAAAATGAAGAGGCGGGTTTGGATACGTGTCGGCGATGTTGTTCTCGTTTCTCCATGGGACTTCCAATCCGACACACGCGGCGATTTAATTTGGCGCTACACTAAAGCCCAGGCGGAGTTGCTCCGCAAAAAGGGCCTTTTAACAATTTCTTGATGGAGAAGCCAAATTGTCTTTTAAGAAGCTTGTCAGAAAAAAGTTGAGCCAAAAAGAGAGGGAATATGAAACAGAACAGTTGATGAAGGAAAAACGCAGCGAGGAATATGAGGTTTTAGAGGAGGTTTTTGACCGTTCAACGCTCATGGTAATCTATGACTTCTTAAACAAGGGCGTGATAAACGAAATTTACGGCGTTGTCAAAGCTGGAAAGGAATCGAGGGTTTATTGGGGCAAGGACGCTGAAGGAAAAGAATTAGCCATAAAAATCTATTTGACGGTTTCCGCGGAGTTCCGCAAGGGCATACTAAAATACATCGAAGGCGACCATAGGTTCAAGGGCGTAAAAAGAGACACGCGTTCCCTAATCTTCGCTTGGGCGCAGAAGGAATTCAGAAACCTTGAACAAGCAACAGCCGCAAAAGTGCGTGTGCCAAAACCAATAGCAGTAAAAAACAACGTACTAATAATGGAGTTCATAGGCAAAGACGGCGTCCCAGCACCTTCAATGAAGGAGTTGCCGCCGAAAAATCCAGATAGAATCTACAACGTGTTGCTGGAGTATTTGCGAAGGCTTTATCTTAAGGCTGAACTTGTGCACGGAGACCTAAGCGAATACAACATCATGATTTGGAAGGGACGCCCAGTAATATTTGACATTTCACAAGCAGTTCCAACATCTCATCCAATGGCAGAATTCCTCCTACACCGAGACTTAACCAATATAAACAAGTATTTCAGTAGGTTAGGCGTTAAAGTGCCGCCAGTTGAAGAATGTTACATGAGGGTTACGGGCTTTGGCTAGGCCAAGCGCATTTGTTAGAATACCAAAAGACCGCATAGGCGTACTAGTCGGACCAGAAGGAAAAACAAAGAAGGCTATAGAGGAGAAACTTGCCGTCACGCTTCAAATAGAAAGCGACACTGGAGGCGTAACAATAATGCTGGCTGAAAACGCAAGCGACCCCTCAACACTTTTTAAGGCAAAGGACGTGGTAACCGCCATTGGGAGAGGTTTCTCGCCTGAACACGCCTTCCGCCTAATCAGAGACGAAGAAGCAATGCTTGATATTATTGACCTACGCCTAATCTTTGGAAAGTCTGAATCAGATTTGAGACGCGTTAAAGGGCGAATAATAGGGATGGACGGCAAAACACGAAGAATAATGGAGGAACTAACGGAAACAAACATATGCGTTTACGGACACACAGTCGGCATAATCGGAAACATCGAACAAGTACAAGCAGCAAGAGAAGCAATACAAATGCTTATCGAAGGAAGTTCACATGGCACGGTTTACCGCTACCTACACAAAAAACGCCGCGAACTAAAAAGAAAAATGTTAGAGTTGTGGAAAAAACCAGAAGAATAAAGCTAAAAATGAAACGCTGGTGGCGAGCTCTTCGCACTCAAGATCCCAATCATTTCTGGTTCAGCGGGGCCAGAGTCGTCATCGCCCGCCAAAAAAACTAAGTTTGGACTTAAATAAAAAGTTATAGGAAACAGCTAAGTGTTGAATGGTTATGCTTAGGAAGATTCGTGTTACGCCTTTGGCTGCTGAAAGTTTTGGTGTTAGGTCCATGTGCACTTACGTGGAGACGCCGGATGTGAGGGTACTTCTGGATGCTGGGGTTTCGCTTTGTCCATTGCGTTTCGGTTTGCCTCCGCATCCTTTGGAGTTTAGGGCTATAGCCTCAGCGCGTAGGCGCATTGCCGAGGCTGCGGAGAAAGCGGAAATTGTAACTTTAAGCCATTACCATTTTGACCATCACACGCCGTCCTATGAGGATTGGCTTTGCAATTGGACAGCAGAAACGGAAACTGCGAGGCAAATTTACGAGGAAAAAACCGTCTTAATGAAGAATCCTAGAGAGGACATAAACTTCAGCCAGCGACGCCGAGGCTGGATTTTCCAAAAAACTGGCGGAAAATTCGCCGCGGAACTCGAAGTTGCGGATGGAAGAACATTTCATTTCGGCAAATCCACAACAATAAGATTCTCTAAACCAGTTTTTCACGGACCAGAAGATTCGGCTCTTGGGTGGGTTTTGATGACCACGATAGAACGTGAGGGCGAAAAGTTCATGTTTGCTCCAGATGTTCAAGGTCCAATGACGAGGGACACGCTGCACATGATTGAGATGGAGAAGCCTCATCTCTTGATGATTGGTGGACCACCATTGTATTTGGCTGGGTTTAAGGTTGATGATGGGCAGGTTCAAGCTGGGTTAAAGGGTTTGGAGCGTGTTGTTGAAGTTGCGGAGACAGTTATTTTGGAGCATCATGTTTTGAGAGATGAAGGTTGGCGTGAAAAGATAGAAGGAGTTTTCTGGAAAGCGCGTGAAACTGGCTGCAAGATTTTGACTGCTGCTGAGTTTTTGAGTATGGATAACGCTTTTTTGGAGGCTACGCGGCGGAGGCTTTATGCTGAAAATCCGCCTTCAAGCGAGTTTGAAAAGTGGATGAACAAAAAATTGGCGGAGAAAAAGCGCGTTAAGCCTCCAATTTAATTTTGTTTGATTAACTTTTCAATTTGGGTAACGCTTTCCTTTGGACTTTTTAGGTCTATCTCACAAAACGGTGCTGAAACTCCAACTTTATCCAAAGCCAAGCGCAATTCTTCAATAAATATTCCAGAATTTTTCACTCCACAGCTTGGACTGCCATCAACGCCAACAACAACATTCAGCGTTATTCCATGCCGCTTATATTCGCTAATCTGCCTTGTAAGTTCTTCAGCAACTTTTTTACATATGCGTCTGAACTCTAAAGTGTCATATTGCTCCCTTGTTTTAGGCGTTCTTGACAATCCCGCGTAGGCAAGTTCTGGGCATGGCATCTGAATTACCCCAACATTGTTTCGCATGAAAACTTCTATAACTTCGCGTATCATGCCAGCCTCTTCAGCTAAGCCAAAAACACGTGAGTTTTGATTTAAAATACAATGCGCAACCAATGCAAGTTTGTTGCTTCTTTTGTCCATTTTTGCAGCCTTTACTGTTTAAGCTTATTTGGCGTATTGTACTGGATAGGCTATTCTTCTCTGGTCTTCTCTTATTCTCGTAATTATGTCCTGTACAAAATCTTCTCTTGTTGTTAGCTTGCCAATTTCGTGGTGGGTTCCGCCAGTAATTTGGGCTGCGAGGCGGGTTACTATTAACCCGTAGGTTTCGCGTCCATAAAGGTGTGGATTGGTGTTTATTATTATTGTGCGTATTCCCTCTCGTCTAATGAGTTTTGACACTGAAATGACATCTTTAACTGCTAAATCTTCATATTCCCTTGTTATAACCCCAATTTCATCTATGTTGCGAACTTCACCTGTTTCTAAGCTTCTCACCAATGGAACGTTGGCGCTTCCGTCTGTAATTATAACCATTGCAAGAGTTGTCGAAGGGTCTCTTCTTTTCTCTTCTTTCAAAACTTCTAGGGCTTTCAGCATCCCAGTTGCCAACGGCGTGTAGCCGCTAATTTTCATGTTCACCAGCTTGTTAGCGACAACTCTCAAATTTGTTATTGGATGTTGAACGACAACGGCACCCAAACCCTTTAATGCAATTATTCCCACGCGGTCCCTGCATCTGTACGCGTCATTGTGCAACTGCAATAGCGCCTCTTTCATGGCATCAACACTAATCAACATTGAACCGCTCAAGTCAACCACAAAAACCATAGTCAGCCGTGTCTTGCATAACCTCAGCTTCTCACGCACATCTTCAGAATCTATCCTCACAGCGGTGTAATCGGTTGCCTCACGGAACTTTTGTTTTCTCGCTGCTGCACGAATCGTTGCGAACAAGTGTATGTCTGAAGGTGCACCCTTAGGGAATTTCCAGCCATAGGGCTTACCTTTATGCAAAGCCGTAACCGTTAAAGCACGTTTTCCAGCGTATGAGCTTTCGCTTTTCTTTCCAATTTTCATTTTGCCTATTTTTAGAAAAAAGTGTGACGGTGAAACAAATTTTCCGCTTAAACTTTCAGTAATAGCCGCTCCTTCAGAAACCTCGGTTTTTTTGGCTACGTCACTTACAGTCGGATAACCCTTCTCATCCTTTGCCCTTTCAGTTTCGCCTTCTTCTTGAATTTCGCCTCGAAGTTTATCTGAGCCAAACTGGTAACCTTGAACCATAAGACCTTTTTGTGGCTGTTTTTTTAATCGTTTTCCTATGCCAAACATCACGCCGCCAACAATTCTGTTAAAAAAAAGCATAAGTTTAAGCTGAAGTCTTCGCAATCTTTTGAAAAAATTTTCCTTTTGCGCCTTTTCCTCTTCCTCTTTCGTGGCGTCCTCTCTTACCCAGAAGGCGCTCTTTCCCTTCCAAAGTCTCCTCTTCTCTATGCTCTTTTGTGCGGACTCCTCAATTTTTTCAATTTGAAAAACTTTCTTCACCGCTGCAGTGAAAACTTCCCTTATTTCCTGCGTCGTGGCTGGTTCCAGAAAACCTCCTTCGCGTGTTCTATGGCTTAGAGCTAAATCTGCCGCCACCAACACATCGTCAAGAGCGACTTCTTTCCTGTTTTCGAAAGCGGCAAGCGTTACAGCTGCCTTTGCAATAACTATGTCTGGACGAAGACCATCCACCTTCAATTCCAAACATGCCTTGCAGATGGCTTCGAGGAGAGCATCTGAAATTTGAACTTCCTTTAGGATTTCCCTTGCTTGAACTATCCTTCTTCGAAGTTCATCTTGCATAGGCTTATATTTCTCATAGAACTTTTCAGGGTCAGACTCAAACTCCATGTTTCTCTTCACAATTTCCATTCTATCCTTTAAGGAAGTTATCCGCTCAACCGTGGCAGACAATGGAAAGCGGTCGAGAAGTTGCGGTCTCAATTCACCTTCTTCAGGGTTCATTGTGCCAACAAAAATGAAACGGGAAGGATGGCTCACTGAAACACCTTCTCTTTCAACTATGTTCCATCCAGCTGCCGCAGCATCAAGCAGGTCATCAGCTATGTGGTCTGGCAGCAAGTTGATTTCATCAACATAAAGTATGTTTTGGTTTGCTTCTGCGAGGATTCCCGGCTCAAGCGCTTCAATTCCATATTTTATTGCTTTTTCAACGTCGAGGCTTCCAATCACGCGGTCTTCTGTTGCGCCTAACGGAAGATCAACAACAACCATTTCCTTCTCTTCAACTGGAAGCTTCTCCCCCTTCCTGTAGCGTTCACTACATCTCGGACACATGTTCGACGGGTCATAAGGGTTGCAGTTAAACGGACAATCCTTAACAACACTTATTTTTGGAAGTATATCCGCCAAAGCCCGCACTATAGTGCTTTTTCCAGAGCCCTTAGGCCCCTTTATTAGTAATCCGCCAATTTTCGGGTTTATTGCGTTTATAAGGATGGCTAGCTTGAGCTTGTCCAATCCAACTATCGCTGAGAACGGAAACACCAGTCGTTTTCTCTGACCCAAAGGTGCTCTCCTAATAGAATAATGTGTCTTCTAACCTATTAATTTGACTTGCGTAAACTCAATTGATCAGCAATTACCCGTATGCAATTTTATTTTAAGCTAAGTAAAATAATGTAAACCAAGGCTCAAATAATTGACAACATCATAGTTTCATCTGGATAAAATGCCCAGAAAAATTGAAGTTTTTGTAAGTAATAGCACGGCAATAAGTGGACACTTCCAAACCGTAGAATTTATAAGTCCAGGACACCCATGCACTGCAAAACCTATAGTGACACCAGTTTGTGAGCGAGTTCTCCCAGAAAACCACATACAAGCAATTAAAATAGCAGAAAAAAATCGCAAACGAAAATGGACTTAAGCTCAAAATCTACAACACTTCCTCAAAAATTGGAAAATTAATGGCTTTGTTAAAAGGCGTAAAAGAAACACCCACAATCATAATCAACAATAAAAAGTTTATCTTTTTCTCTCTCCCCAATCCACCCACACCCACCACCAAATACAGAGAGATGCATCAATCAAACAAACAATCAAACAGTCAAACAAACAAACAACCAAAAACCTAAACAAAACCAAACCCACCCACCCCTCCCCACACAAAAAACAACAACTATACTTACAGCATCCTAATACCAAAAACAATGATAATTAGGATGACTTTCCACGCCTTTTACCATGACTAGGATAGTTTTCCAAAAACTTGACAAGCTGAGCGAGACGCTTAACCCTTAACCGTAGCAATTCAGGCGGAATATTCGTCTCAGCCTTCCTTATCTGCTCAGGCGTCGGCTTACGTTTACTCCGAGGATTCCCTTCCTTTTCTTCAACCTCTTCCTCTTTAAATAACCCATGATACACAAGCCAACTATACTTTGAATAAACAGTTGGACTCAACCCAGAACCATAAATAGGCTTCAAATCCTTAAGGCTCATTCCAACGGTTCTTTCGCCAGATATAAGCCCAGACCTTACGTAAAACAGTTTTCTCCATGTCGGCTCACGCGCAGGAATGGGTAAACCTTGCTCAAGAACATACCTTGCCTCGTCTGGACTGAAGCCGAAAAAGAAAAGCCATTCATGAGACTTCAGCTTTCTTGCCACATTTATCACGCTTTTCCCTTAATTCTCTAAGCTTTTCAAGCAGTTCCAAAGCCTTCTCTTCCGCTTCAGCCCTCACTTTAAAGTATTTATCAGGCTTCAAAACCTGCCAAACTGTAAGCTGAAGCCCACGGCTTTGGTCGATGTATGGGTCAACACATGTTTTAGCGTAGCGGTAATATGTAGATTCCCCTATGCCTTCTCGGTGTCCTTTAAGCCATTTTTTTAGCCTCTCTAACGCTATGCGCACCATCAACAAGCACTTTAACAATTTCAAGCTTAATTTTAGTCTGCTCTCTCAAACCCTTCCACATCCAAGCAACTAAGCAAGACTTTAACCATCATCAAATACGTCACCTTAGCAAATACATCGCATTCCAAAACCTTTACAGCAATCCAACCCCTAACAAGCAACCATCGCTTCTCAGATGTTGTCAAAATAATGTTCCCAATACCATTATGGAAGCTACTGTCCGCCCCTTGCCAAACACCACAAACAGAGCCAACAGGAGTGTCGATTATGCAAGGCTTACCGCTGAAAAACCTTAAAAAGTCCTCACCCCAATCGCTCTTCATCTTTACATCTCCTTTACACGCTTCACCATTTTAAGCTTAAACCTTTCAGTTTCAGCCTTAAGGCGTTTAGTAGGCTGTTTACAATTGGGGCATCTCATCTTAATCACGGATTCTACGCTCAGCAACAACCTTAAGCCTAAAGCGTGAACGTGAAGCCTTGAGCCTAGCATAAGCAGACTCCCACTCAGCCTTCCAAAACTCCATGCGCTTCTGCGCTTCACTAATACGCTTCTCAAGCTCAACACGTCTTTTTCCACGAACACGAAAACGCTCCAAAGTCAACGCCTTAAAAACAGCCTCGTTATACAAGTAACGGGTTCGACAATAATAGACACGTCTATAAAGCTTGTCAATTTCAGCTTTTTCAGCTTCATATTCCTCAAAACTAACTGGGATTTGTGGAATTTGCCTTTTGAAAGCCTCAACCTTCAAAGCTTCAACCTGTTTAGGCGTGTTTTTCCACTTTCGCCCAGCCCAGAGGCTGAAACTCGTCAACAACTCTTGAAACGACTTAATTTTTTCCACTTTCACGACTTCCTCGAATCTTCTGAACGCTTCTGGAAACCTGTCCAAAATTATCGCCTTTTAATTGGCAATTGAATGACTAAACCACGCTTTTCCAAGCCAGTATCATAAACCACATGGGTTAGTATGCTGGGAATCTGCGTCTCCTCATAGCCTTTTAAGCAGGCAACTACACGCTGGCATGGTCTACCTTGCTTGTCGCTTGTCCTTAAAGTTGCTTGTCCACGCTTAACAGTCCAATAGAAAAAGTTCCAGTCCAAATGTCGAGTGTCAAGCAAAATCTTCAAGTATTGTTTAAACGGTCGCTTGCTGAAGCACCAAGCCCTATAACTGCCTCCAGCATCGCTTGTAATCCAAATGTCGCCTAATCTGTAGCGATACTGCACTTCGGCTAAGGCTTGTCTCGCTTGCTCAATTGTGCATTTCTCTAAGTCCCATAATATAATGTGCTGGTCTTCTCCAACTTTGGAAGTTATGCCTTGCGCGCGCGCGCGCTCTCACTGATGTCCGCGATCTCTGGGCTGAGTGGTGTTGAGTATTCCTCTAAACGCA
>JBNAWC010000034.1:10584-12994 GCA_049700035.1 Candidatus Bathyarchaeales archaeon | reverse complement strand
TTCACCCTTCACCAAAGCCAAAATTTTTTTCACTTTCTCTTTTTGCCCAAGCCTTTTCTGTAAGAGTTCTTTTTCCATCAACCCGCAGAATTCCTTATCAGCTATTTTGCCAAGCCACAACGGACCACTAAAGCTAAGCCTTGAACCACATTCCGGACATTTCAAAGGCAGCGTATCCGCGAAAAGTCCTTTACGGGCTTCCCTGTGGAAGCACGTGAAGCAGTGGGCAACATAACCCATATTCCTGATGCTTTCATCAGCCTTCTTTGCGCCGTGTGCTATTTCTGCGTAGACCCTTATGTAGTGATCTGTGCTGTGGCTGAAAAGAAATTTCACGCCGATATCATATTTTGCCGCTGTTAATGCTAGGCATCCAGCCAAAAGCCTAACGGCCAACTCGTGGCAATACTCCGTTCTTAAAGGCTTGCCGTAATATCGCCTAATACAAGCTTTGGGATAGACTCCACATAAAGGCGCCATATCTGTTGCAGTTAAAGCCAAAAAGCCGCCATTACGCAAAGCCCTTAAAGCCGAGTCTAGGTATGAAACTGGAGAGCCGAAAGGGTCTATGTCTATGGCGTCAAATCTTTTTCTAGGCGCTCCATACATGCTTAGAAGGTAATTCGCGTCCTCATTAGCTAATTTCACGCGCTCGCCTACTTTGTTGATTTTGACATTGCACTTTGCGAGTTCAAAAGCTTTGGCGTTTATGTCGTTAATTAAAACCTCCTTCACCTCTTCAACCTCAACGGCAAAGCGTATTCCCCTAACACCACAACCACCAAGAGGCTCGCAAACCACAATTTCACGGTTAACTATTCTCTGGTAGGCTTGTAGAGCTAAAACTGCAATGTCACGGTTCAACTCCATAACAGGATTGTAAAAAACAGGAGCCTTGGAAGGCGCATACTCCGAAGAAGACTTAACAAAAGCCTTCAACTTTGGAACTAAAACGGTTACCTCGCCTTCGCTAACCATTTCTGTTGGAAAATCTAAAGCGCAGAACTTTTCGCTCATTAAACCGTTTTCTCCGCACTGCACTAAATCATTTATAAAAGCGATATTAGACTTTCTCGCTTATGAAGAAGCGGATAATGCTCCTAATTGGAAGCCCAGGAATAGGAAAAACAGCAATACTAACAAAAGTTGTAGAATTTTTAAGGAAAAGGGGCTATGCAGTTGGCGGAATGATAAGCCGAGAAGTCCGCTCCTGCGGAGCACGCGTCGGCTTCGAAATCATAGACTTAGCAAGCTCAAGGCGCGGATGGCTTGCCCACATTAACCAGCCTACTGGTCCAAGGGTTGGCAAGTACCGTGTTAACATCGAAGACCTAAACAACGTTGGCGCAGACGCAATAGCGAAAGCTGTTGCAGAGGCTGATGTAATAGCTATAGACGAGGTCGGTCCAATGGAGCTTTTCTCTGAAAAATTTAAACAAGCCGTTAAAATGGCTGTTTACAGCGCAAAACCGTTAGTCGGCATTGTCCATTGGAAGGCAAAAGACAAGCTTATAGACGAAATCAAAGCCAGAGAAGATGCTGAAGTTCACATTGTAAGCTTTGAAAACAGAGATAGGCTCCACATGGTTATCGCTGAAAAAATCGCTGAGCTTCTCGAGAAATGACAAAGCATTATTAGTTTAGAATTAAATATTGTTTGAAAGGCGACTTTGATGCTGATTGCAGGCGTTGATGATGCTGGACGCGGTTCTATCATTGGACCGCTCGTTATTGCTGGGGTTTTGGTTAAGGAAGAGGATATACCAAAACTTGTTGAATTAAAAGTGAGAGATTCAAAGCTTCTTTCGCCGCAGAGACGCGAAAATCTTGCTGTTGAAATTAAACGTATAGCAGAGAAGTATAGCGTTGTGAAGCTTTCGCCGATGGAAATTGACAAAGTCGTAATGTCTGGAAGGAAATTGCATAAATTGAATAGGCTTGAAGCGCAAGCCATGGCAAAGGTCATAGAGATGCTTAAGCCAGACATAGCTTATGTTGACGCCTCTGATGTTTTGGAGGAGCGGTTTAAACAGCACATTTTAGAAGCACTCTCAATTAAGGTTCAGATAATTTCTGAACATAAGGCTGATAGGCGATATCCCATAGTTTCGGCAGCTTCAATAATAGCTAAAGTGGAAAGGGATAAGGAAATCGCGGAACTCGCCAAAAAATATGGAGACATTGGATGCGGCTATCCATCAGACCCTAAAACAATAATGTTTCTACAAAAATGCCTAGAAGAAGTTGGGGAATACCCAGATTTTGTTAGGAAATCTTGGAAGCCAGCCAAAAGAGCAAAAAGCGAGAATGCACTGCGTCAAGCAAAGCTTGTTTAGAATTTGTTGATTAAGTCTTCGGGTCTTCTAATTTTTGAGAGTTCATCGCTGTTGACACATGATATATCCTTATC
>JBNAWC010000034.1:0-10574 GCA_049700035.1 Candidatus Bathyarchaeales archaeon | reverse complement strand
TCAACAGGTTTCTGCCCGTCCGTGACGAGTATTGGGTAGGCTCTCACAACTTTACTTACGCTTATGATTTCGTCGACTCTTCTCTCAAGTTTTTGCTCTTTTTCACTTGCAATTCCGCCTATTATCCGCGTGCTTTCCTCCGGAACTGTTATAACAAAGTCGAACGGTGCCTTCCTAACGGCTGTTACGTTGCATCTCGAAAACTTTTTCAAAAACCTTTTTACAACTTTGTTCTTTGCGATTATCCGCTTGGCTTTTGTTAGGAAGCATCTGCGCTGGTTTTTAGGTTTTTCAAATATGTTTACTGGTTTGGCTATTGGTATTCCCAAGGCGCACATGAGATTGTATGCTGCTGTCACTGAGGCTTTAGCCATGCCACGCTCATAGCCATAAAGGGTTCTGCGGGACAAGCCAACCATTTCAGCCATCTCGCCAACAGATAACCCTAGTTCCTGCCTTCTGCGCCTTATCGCTTCGCAGTCTATCTCCACATAATAGCCGCCAGGTCCAGCCTGGATTAGAGGGCTGATTTTGTTCACAACAAAGTTTTCGAACGTTTTTGGTGTTACAGCCATAATGTTGTAGCGTGAATAAACCGTATCATCCTCTAGTGGTCTTTCACGCATGCTTTCACTTATCAGAATTGGAGTTGCCCTAACACAGTTTGAAATTTTTTCAAGTTCGAAAAAGTCGTTCTGTGAGAGTGCATCAATATCGCGATGAGCCTTAACAAAAACTAGAATTTCCTTTTTCCTTGCCGCAAAATCAAAGCAGCTTGGACGTATACAGCACTTTTCTGAAACAGTGAAGCCAGCCTCTCTTAGCGCATTTTCTGGTGGTTTCGCCCTCTCCCTCTCCTCGACAATCATCGCGATATCACAAAAATATCATCGCGTTGTCTGATATAAATCATACTTAAAACTGAGCTACTATCATGGCGTGAGCCTTATCATAAGGCTCTAGATGGACAATCTCCTCTATGCGAAAACCGCGATTTTCAAGAACCCTAACTTCGCTCTTGTAGACTTCTTCTGGCTCCTTTGTCACGTCTATGCTTTGGGCTTTAACAGCCAGCATTATCCAACCAGACCTTTTTAGAAAAACTTCAGCGTTGTCCGCCAAGATTTTTGCTTGTTCTGGCTGGGCTATGTCACAGTATATGTCGTCAACCTTTCCACTTATGAAAACCGCATATTTTTCTGGAAAACGGGCATCCTCAAGTATAGGCAACATGTTAACCCTATAAGTGCAAACGTTATTTACAAGCTCTCTTAAAGCTCGAGCTGCAAACTCAACACAGTACACGCGGCCTCTTTCCCCGACTATATCTGAAACGTGGCTTGCGGTTGTTCCGGAAGCCGCGCCTAAATAGAGCACTTTATGCTCTGGCTTTATTGGAACAGTTTTCAAATTTTTCAGTATAGCCGCGGCGAGTTTGCTGCGGAAGGCGTCCCAAAGGCGATATTCAACGCCTTCATGTCGTATTAGCCTCTCGCCATAAACGTTTCTTCCCGGCGTAAGGTTTCTGGTTGCAAGTCTCTGGCTTCCATCTTCTAATGTTACTTGATATATTGCTGGAAACTGCGGATGGGGCTTAACTTTTACTTCCACGCTTTCCTTTTCTCCTCTTCTTCTTTTCATGTTTAGGCTTTTCCTTGACTGGCGGAGGCTCACTGTATTTTTCACGGATTTCTTCTATGCGCTTTTCCAAGTCGGCCTTCAACTCTTCGCCTATATATCTTCCACCAAAAGCATCAGCTCTCGCAGCGATTGCCAACTTGCCAGCCAAAGCCCTTGCAATTTTTCCCCTATGCCACTTCTTAGCTTCATGTAGATAGGTGTGCTGGAAAATTATTCCATGCTTAGGCGGTCGCGTCCCAGTTTTCAATGAACGGAAAAGCGCTTTTTCGGCGCCTATGACTTGTATGGTGCTTGCGGGTATCCTAGCTAAATTCATTAATCCGCCAGCCAAAGCTATTAGGCGTGCTCCAAGCAATGAGCCAGTTAATGCCTTAACGTTTGGCGCGACTTCTTCCATGGTTTTGTCCAGATAATCTTCAAGTTCTTGTCTAAGCTGGTACATGGCAATTACATTTTTGCACAAGGCTTGAATCTGCGAAACGTCCCCTTCTGGAAGCGCTGCACCCATGGAGTTCTCAGCAGCTTTTGCTATTTGTTCAGCTTTTGCTTTTGGGATGTCCTCCATTTCAAGGTTTTCAACTGTGAAGTTTTCTCTGCTTCCAAGTTTTAAAACTAGACGCGCATAGGTTTCGTGTTTTTCCACTAGGCGGTCAAGTTCTGGAAAGTGTATGCCATACCACTCTCTAAGCCTCCCCATGAAAAGGTTTATTGCCTTGTCAAGGTCGTCAAGCGTCTGAATTGCCTGCACTATGAGCAAGTCCCTCTTCTCAACGACGCCCTTAACCCTCAGTTTGGCAATCTCCATTGTCAAACTGTGCATCCAGACTCTAAACTCTTCAGCATCCTTAACAAAGCCTGCTTCAACGGCAAAATCCTCCATGTTTGAACGGACAAGTTCACCAGCTTTTGATGATTTTACGAATTCCGTCGTAACTTTAAAGCGCCTTTTCACTTCTTCGGCGAGAAGAGCATTTTCAAAAGCGAAAACGTCGAAACCACTGGCTTTAAGCTTGTTAACAAGTTCAACAAGTTCTTCAATAATTTTTCCAGACTCGCCTTTAATCAGTTTTTGGGCTGCAGTCTGCGGATTTTTCGAGAACAAAACCTTGTCTATAAACTTGTTCTCTTCGTTGAAAGCCAAAAAACCGAATGGACAGCTGACAATAGTTGTCTTCAAGCTTTTTCCTCCACAACTGAAACTTGCTCTACATATTCATTTTATTGTTTCAATAAATAGTTATTGGATAAGACTGCAAAAGCGTTTAGCTGCAAAAATCTTAAGTGTTCAAAGTGGCTAATATTTTATTGCGAGAGCCTCTTTATGAGCAGCATCAAAACTGTTATAGAAAAGATAAGAAACTTGGAGAATGAAAGGAAAAACCTTCTTCTAGAAATTGAAGAGCTTAAGAAGATGGCTGACGCTAAAGCGAAAGCTTTGGAGAGCGAAATTAGCATGCTCCGAGAAGAAGTAAAGTCGCTGCGCATACTATTAGGCGCTGAAGAACCACAACCAGAAACTCCGCCAAAAAAGCGAAAGTGAGAAGAAAAACCGCAACCACAGCAGCACCCATTTCCTAACCTTTTAAATAGTTTTAGATGGCTAAAATTAAGACTCAGCGTCCAAATGGTGAAAGCTCTTGGAAATAAGTTTAAACGTAAATTTGGGAGGCTTAAAACTAGCCAACCCAACAATGTTGGCTTCGGGGGTTCTAGGCTACGCGGCGGAAACGTTTGAAACAGTTGCCGCTGGAGGCGCTGGAGCCATCGTAACAAAATCTGTTGGTTTTAAGCCTAGAACCGGCTATCCGAATCCAACAATTGTCCAATCCAGCTGCGGCTTAATTAACGCCATGGGTCTTCCAAACCCTGGCATAGAAGAATTTGCAACGGAAATCCGCCAAGCCAAAAGCGCCTTAAAAATTCCATTGATTGTCAGCGTTTACGGTTTTACAGCAGAAGAATACGCGACTGTGGCGAGAAAAGCTGTCGAAGCTGGGGCTGATGCTGTTGAACTTAACGTTTCCTGTCCACACGTTAAAGAAACAGGCGTGGAAATTGGGCAGAACCCGAAAATTCTTTCAGAAGTCGTAAGCAAAGTCAAAGAGGCTGTTGAAAAGCCCGTGCTTGTTAAGCTTTCGCCAAACGTCACAAACATTATCGAAATCGCAGATTCCGCCGTTAGAGCTGGTGCTGATGGGTTAACAGCCGTAAACACTGTTCGCGCCATGGCAATAGATGTAGAAACCGCCATGCCAATATTAAGTAACAAGTTTGGCGGCTTGTCCGGACCAGCCATAAAGCCAATAGCCCTAAGATGCGTCTACGAAATTTACGAAAAAGTCAATGTGCCCATAATTGGTTGTGGAGGCATAACAAACTGGCGTGACGCTGTAGAGTTTTTGTTGGCTGGGGCTTCAGCCGTTCAGATTGGCACAGCCATAGCAACGAAGGGCGTAAGTGTTTTTGGCGCTGTGGTTAGGGGAATAAAAGCCTACTTGAAAGGGAAGAATTTTAGGAGTGTTGAGGAGATTGTTGGCTTATCGCACCGCCACTAACAAGCATAGAGTCACGCGAATCCTAAAAATTGAAGATGTAAGCCCTACCGTTAAGAAGCTCACTTTTAAGGATGAAATATGCGCAAAAGCCATGCCTGGACAGTTTCTAATGCTGTGGATTCCAGGCGTTGATGAAATTCCATTCAGCATACTAGACGTTGGAGGACATGAAGTGTCGATTGCCGTTAAGAGGGTTGGGGAAGCCACAGACGCGCTCCATAAACTGAAGGTTAACGCAACTATCGGCATTCGCGGACCTTTTGGCAATTACTTCTCATTAAATCATGGCAAGGTGTTAATTGTTGGCGGTGGAACTGGCATAGCCCCGCTGCTTTTCTTGGCAAAAAAGATTGTTGGAAAAGCGGGAAAACTTGTCTTCATAACAGGTGCAAAAACAAAGGAGGAACTTCTTTTCATAAATGAACTGGAAAAGGTCTGCGGAAAAAACTTAATTGCCACAACAGAAGACGGAAGCCACGGTATAAAAGGTTTAGCCACTGAACCACTTAAGCAAGTTTTGGCTAAGGAAAAATTTGACTTTATCTACACTTGTGGGCCTGAGCAGATGATGCGTGAAGTTTTCGATTTAGCCGAAAAAAGCGGCATAGCCACCGAAGCAAGCTTAGAACGCCTAATGCGCTGCGCAATAGGGTTGTGTGGAAGCTGTGTCATTGGTAATTACCGCGTTTGCAGAGACGGACCAGTTTTCAGCTCCAATCAGCTTAGAAACGTTAAAAATGAGTTTGGGTTTCTGAAGCGGGATTTTTGCGGTAGAAAGGTTCCGCTGGAATAGTATGCCAATAACGCCGCTACACGCTCTCGCACCGATGTTCCTATATTTTAGGGATAGAAGAGGATTTGACCCTCTTGCCTTAGCTGTCTCATCAACATTCATTGACTTGGAAGCTGCATATTATCTGCTCCTCATGGAGCCTTTAAACCATAGGCTTTTACATAGCTTTGCATTAACCTTAATAATTTATCCTATCTTGACAACACTCGGAGTCTACATTGTCGAACGGTTATTTACTGAAAAATTGCAGGGCATATACAATAAATTGAGGTTTAAAACAAGTCATGTGCAGTATCCAATTTCAACAATCTATTTTTGCAGTTTGATAGGCAGCTTCACCCATATATTCTTCGACATGTTTACGCACAAAGACATGCCCTATGTGCTGTACCTAATCGCCTATGGAAACCCCTTCTATTTGGGAACAGCAGCAATCGTTGTTGAGCTAGCCGTAATTCTACTAGCGTTATATTCTTGCTTGGTATGGCTAAAAACAGCAAAACTCAAAAATCACTAGCGCGTAAGCATGAAGTGAATCATGGAAATCTATAAACATCCTCTTTACTATGAAATTGCCTTCAGCTTCTTCGACCCAAAAAAGCAAGTTGACAGTTTCGAAGAGATTACCGCAAAATTTAGCAAAATAAAAGTTAAACGCTTCTTAGATGTGGCGTGTGGGCCAAGTCTTCAATTGAGGGAAATTGCAAAGAGGAGCTATGAAGCTGTTGGACTGGACTCAAGCGCTGAGATGCTGGCATATTTTTGCAGCAGAAAGCAATGGAAGAAGAAGTGAAAATCGAGACAGTTCAAGCGGACATGCGTAATTTCATATTAAGGAAAAAAGTTGACTTCGCGTTCATAATGATGGGTTCATTCAGCTTTAAATCAAACGAAGAACTCTTAAATCATCTCCATTCCATGGCTTATTCCTTTAAAAAGGGTGCATTATATCTTATCCAGAATATGGCTGTCGACTGGACAAAAAATGTTGAGCAAAGCTGGACTATGGAGAGGAATGGAATAAAAGTTAGAGTGACATACACTACGCGATTGAAGGATATACTTAACCAAATTTACATTGAAAAGATTGCTATGGAAGTGGATGACCATGGAAAACAACTTAAACTTGAGGGTGAAGAAAATTTAAAATTCGTTTTTCCGCAAGAATTTAAGGCACTTGTAAAGCTCGATGGAAAGTTTGAGTTTTTAGGTTGGTGGGAAGGAACAGAAAGCACTTGGCACATTGAAAAGCCGCTTGAAAAGGCTGAAAAGCTAACCAACATTAACATGGCACTTTTGAGAAGGAAATAGTCCAGAATTTTCCGCTTTTCTAGGAATACGAGTGGCTGAATTACAGTAATTTGTAATTCAAAAAGGTTATATGTTGCCGATGCTATTTTTGTGTATTTGCGGGTGCTTTGGGATGAAAGGTGACCGCCAAATTCAAAGCTAATTTTGAAGAGACCTTTACGGCTGATTATCGCCCGCTTGAACTTGAAAAAGAAATACGCGAATTCTGGGACAAAAACCAAATACAGAAGAAACTGATGGCTTTCAGAGAAAAAAACAACATAGGCTTTTCTGGATGGGTTGAAGGACCACCGACGCTTAATGGCATACCACACGTTGGACATGCAAGGGGACGCGTAATGAAGGACCTGCGTTTCAGATGGAAGACTATGCAGGGCTATTTTATGCCTTTCTGGGCTGGATGGGACTGTCAAGGCTTGCCTGTTGAGTTGGAAGTTGAGAAGCTTTTGGGCGTTAGGAACAAGCGCGAACTTCTTGAAAGAGTCGGCGAGGAGCGTTTCATAGAGGAATGTAAGAAAACGATTATGCGTTATCACCGCGAATGGGTTGAGGCAGATAAGAAGCTCGGGATATTCATAGACCAGGAGAAGGCGTACTGGACATACTTGGATGAATACATTGAACGTGAGTGGCAATATCTAAAGCGCGCTTGGGAACAAGGCTTGCTGGAAGAGGGCTACTACGTTGTGGCTTATTGTCCAGGATGCCAAACAAGCCTAAGCAGCGCAGAGGTTGGCTACGAGGATTCCTATAAGGAAGTTGAAGACCCATCATTACACTTCAAGTTTAGGGTTGTGGAAAGTCAAAGCGACTACTTACTAGTTTGGACAACCATGCCCTTCACGCTTATAACGGACACGATGCTTGCGGTTCATCCAGAAGCGGAATACGCCAAAGTCAAAGTTGGCTCGGAAAACTGGATATTAGCCAAGGGAAGAGTTGAGCCAATAATGCAGGAGCTAGGCATAAGCGACTATGAAGTTTTAGGAACAGTTTGGGGCAAGGAACTTGAAGGCGTAAAATATGATTATCCATTCAAGGATTTGATTCCAAAACAAGCGGAGCTTGAAAGTAAACATCTGCTTGTGCATAGGGTTGTCTGCGAAGATTTTGTAGACGTTAACACGGCAACTGGCGTAGTGCACTTGTCGCCTGGAAACGGTGAAGAGGACTTCTTTGCAGCGCAAAAGAGGGGGGTTCCAATATTCGCCCCGTTTGACGACGAAGTTAGGTTTACGGCGGATGCTGGAGCATTTGAAGGCGTTTTTGCAAGAGACGCTGACGCGATGGTAATAGAGGAACTTCGAAGGAGAGGGTTACTGGTTTTGGCTAAAACCATAAAGCATGAATATCCAACTTGTTGGCGTTCACATCATAAGCTTGTTTGGCTTGCAAGGCGCGAATACTTCTTGAGGACGGACAAGATTAACGCGAAGGTTGTTGAAGCTGCGGAAAAAGTAGAGTACTATTATGAAAGCCCGAAAAACAGGTTCCTGTCCTTCCTAAGGGAGGGCAAGCCGTGGTGCATATCAAGAGAGCGTGTTTGGGGAACGCCACTTCCAATATGGGTGTGCGAAAAATGCGGAGCCAAAACGCTGATTTCAAGCAAGAAGGAGCTACTGGAAAAAGCCATGGAAAAACCTAACGGCTATTTTGAGCTTCACAAGCCTTGGGTTGACCGCATAACAATAAAGTGCGAGAAATGTGGCGGAAAAATGCATAGAGAACCGTACGTGCTTGATACTTGGCATAACAGCGGCGCATCCCCATATGCAAGGTTTACAGACGAAGAATTCGCGAAGTATGTACCATGCGAGTTCCTAACAGAGGGAATAGACCAAACAAGAGGTTGGGCGAACTCGCTGTTATTGGAGCACGTCATACTTACTGGAAGGGCTGAAGCTCCATACAAGGCGTTCCTATTCCAAGGTTTAGCGCAAGACGCAAAAGGAAGGAAAATGAGCAAGAGTCTCGGAAACATCATAGAGTTAAACAAGCTTCTGGAAAAGTATTCAGCGGACATCTGCAGATTTTACATGCTGCGTAAATGTTCACCCATAGACTTCATAAACTTTGACCTTCAAGAATTGAACCGCCGTCCATACCAAGTCTTGTCCACGCTCTACCGCTTGAACAGGTTTTTCGTGCAAAACGCCGAGTATGATGGCTTTAATCCAAAATTACACACGCTTGAATGGGCGGAAAACGAAAAGCTTCTGGAAAAACCAGATCTGTGGCTGCTTTCAAAACTTCAATGGGCAATAGAGCAGTACACGAGTAGGCTTGAGAGATGCGAGTTTAACTTTGCACTTGCCGTACTCGAAGACTTCGTGATAGAAACTTTAAGCAGACTTTACGTGCCAATGATTAGGAGAGAGCTTTGGACAGATGACCCAGAAACGTTGAACAGGAGGCTGGCAATATACGCCACACTTTGGCACACGTTAAAAACAGTTCTGCTAATGTTTAACCCGATAACGCCATACTTGAGCGAGGCATTATACCAGAAGGTTCACAGAAGGCTTGACGAAACACTGCCAGAATCAGTGAACTTCGAAGGTTGGCCGAAGCCAGACGTGAAAATGCGACGTGAAGATGTTGAAGAAGAGATAGAGGCGCTTTTCAAGTGCGTTTCGCTTACCTACGCGGCTAGGCAATCAGCAAAACTAAAGCGGAGATGGCCGCTAAAAGAACTTGTTGTAGTTGCCTCAGAAAAGACTTGCAACATGCTGAAGAGCGTTGAAAAACTGTTAATCGAACTTGCAAACGTGAAAAGCGTGAGATATACACAAAAAGTTCCAGAAAACATGACGCAAAAAGAAGTGTGGGCAACAGCCTCGGAAAACGATATGCAAGTGATGCTAAACACAAAACGCGACGAGAGTTTGCTCGGAGAAGGTTTAATGCGAGACATAGCCCGAAGAGTTCAATCCTTAAGGAAGGAGTTGGGCTATATGCCGACAGATGTTCTAAACACTGTGCACATTGCTGAACTGGAAAAGGAAAGCATTACGCTGCTGGAGCCATACTTGAAAGAAATGGAGAAGCTAGTAAGAGCCAAAAGCGTTCACTTACATGAAAGACGCGAAGGAGTTAATGTTGAATGGCGTGAACACCAACTTGACGACAAGAAAGTTTACATTGCAATTTCCTAGATTACTTGCCGCAACGACCTAAATTTATGACCCTAATCTTGCCTGTTCCTTGAAAGGGCATTCCATCCAAAAATTTGCCAGTCAAAGTTAAAGAAACTTCAATAGACTTCTTGTAACGCACACCCTTTAATGATTCCTTAACAAGTTCAATCACCGTTGCCCTATTAAACTTCAAAACAATCAAGCGGGAAGACTTGCAAAAATGCCACTTCTCAGCTTGAATAGTTCCATTCAACAATATCGAAGAAAAATTAACGTCGGCTGCAACATGATTTTTCGGTAGCTTAACAATGGCTGTAATCCACCGCCCTTTACTCTTAAGGTTCAACGTCCTAGGACAGAAGCGAACACTAACATTTACTGGCGTTAAAACAGCAAGAATAAAATCCTGAAAATCAGCATCTCCAAGACTGGACAAATCCTCCCAAGCAATTATGTATCCTGGAGCATTTGGATTAACGAAAACAAGAGCATGGTCTTTTCCATCATTGTTTCTCCAAGCCTCTGTATAGAAATAACCGTCAGGAGAGCCTAAACATAAGCCGAAACTTGCACTAGCCACAAAATAGGCTGTTTCGCCTGTTGTGTTTTCCCCAACAAATATAAGGTTTAACTGCGCATCTTCCGCCAAATACCAGCTTAAGTTGTTCACTGGCGCATAATCAGCAATCTCGGCTAAAATACGAATTCCATAAAATCCAGCGGGAAAAGTTTCAATTCCAGTTTCATCCTCTACGACGTTAATGGCATAGCCGTTCTGGTCAAACCACTCCTGAAGAGAAGGTTCACCATCATCCGCTAAGACCACAAACTGCGAACCAGCAAAACCTAAACTGAGGAACTCAAAAAGAACCAACGCTGCGAGCAAACCAAACGCAAACGTAAATCTCCGCATCTAAGCCTTCTCCAAAATAAAGTCGTACAAGGACGAATAAAAACACTACAAGAAAAGGGTTATAGAACAAAATTCTATTCATGCCCCAAAACATCATTTATTGACTCTCCAGTTGCACTTTAAGTTTGATGCTGAATCAGAAAAATACAGATTCCTAATATCTGCACTTCATCACGTTAAATTTTAGGGACAAGATTGCATACAGCATATAAAGCCAGTCTAAT
>JBNAWC010000033.1:0-13258 GCA_049700035.1 Candidatus Bathyarchaeales archaeon | reverse complement strand
TAATCGCCGTATGGTCAACAACAGGCTTACTGGGATTTACGCCAACAATAATCGCAAGCGGAAGCATGACGCCAACACTAAACCCAGGAGACATCGCCATAATAGTCGCAGCACCAGCAAAAACAATCAAAATAGGCGACATAATCCAATACCGCACAACAGCGGAAGCACCAACAATACACCGCGTAATAGACAAATACGAATCCGCAGGCCTAACATGGTTCATAACACAAGGAGACGCCAACAACGCCCCAGACGAACCAATAAACGAACGCCAAGTAACTGGCAAAGTAATAGCCATAATCCCACAACTAGGCTGGGTAAGCATATACCTAAAAGAATTCGCCGCCCAAACATACAACTTCTTCACAACAACACTGCCAAACGCCATGGCAGAAGGCGGAACCCAACTCATAAAAAACGGCGTCTACATAACAACAGCCCTAGCCCTAACCGCGTATGCATACTTACTACTCACATATAAAGAACAAAAAAGGGAGGAGAAAAATGAAAAATAAAATGCTAATCGCACTAGCCCTAACAATGATAGCGCTAACAACAATAGGTTATAGCTATGCATGCACAAACGGCGGATGGCAAATCAACTGCTACTGCAACTGTGACGTCAAATTCACAAAAGTAACAACATGGGACAACGAAATAGAAAAAGACGTAGCAAACATAACAGCAACAATGATAGGCTGCAGCGGCGACACAATAAACGCGTATATAACGAACGGCTACCCATGCTATGAAGCGTACATAAACTACACAATAAAAAACATAGGCTGCAAACCCGTACACTTCAACAGCCTAACAATAATAAACCCTAACCCAGAAGCCCTAGAAATCACAACAACAGACCACACATGCACATGGCTAGCGCCAGGCGAAAAAACAAGCGGAATAACAACAGTCCACATACTCCAACCAGCACAACAAAACTGGCAATACACATTCCAAATAAAAATAGGCTTCAAATGCCAAGAAGGCTACCCACACACAATAGGCTTCTGGAAAAACCAATTCGAAAAAGCACTATGCAGAGGCGGCAGACCACAAGTACCAGCAGCAACACTCGAACAATACCTAGACCAAATAAGCACACAATCGCCAATATACGAGTTCACAGGCACACGAAACCAGAAATTCCAACAAGCCCTAAACATACTCAACCCACCATGGCGCTCAAACATGGAAGCCAAACTCAAAGCACAACTACTGGCACTATGGCTAAACTACGTGGCAGGATGGACAGAAGGCTACAAATACAAAGGCATGACAGCCCAACAAATAATCCAAGGCTCAGAAAACGCCCTACAAAACAACCAGACAAGCATGTACGAATACTGGAAGAACATGTGCGACGGCTTCAACAACCTAGGAGGATGGTAAAATGAAAAGACGCATAAACACACCAATAAACAAAACCATAAGCATCGCGTTCCTAACGCTATTGTTAGCCCTAGCAATAACAGGTTACAGCTATTCGCACTGGACAGAAACACTACACATAGAAGGAACAATAACAACAGCAAAAGCCAAAACCGCAAGCGTATGCATAATGAAAACCCTAAACGGCTCCTTCACAAATGCCACAACCGGCGAAGACATACAAACACCAACAAACCTAATCCATGTAGGCACTAATTCAAGCCCAGGATGGCCAACAAAATTCCAACTAATAATAACAGTCGAAAACAACGGCACAGTCGAAACAAACAAAATTGTCACAGACATAATCCTAAACCCAGTTGAGCCAATAAACTATACGGCAAGCCAAGGCACAGTCGAATGGTACAAAAACATAACCTACAATGGAGAATTCGTCAAAAACTACCTCAACTGGACAATAGGCGTACTCCACCCAAACGAAAGAGTCACCCTAGAAATATGGATACAAACAGTGAGAAACCCGTCAGAAAAATATGAACCCACAAGCGAAAATCAAAAACTCGAAATAAACAGAGACGCCACGCTACGAGCAACATCGGAACTTGGACAACTTGAAGCAACCACAGAGGCAATAACCCTCTACATAGTCGACACAGACACGCCAGACGACCCCAACATCGCAGTAATAACGCCTACACTGCCATATTCAACGCCATGGGCATGCGATTCAATAACAGAATACACGCCATAAACGCCGTTTTCCTCAAGTTTCCCCAAAAAACCAAATCTAGATATTACCATTTTTGCAGTAAAGTCTTTTAAAAGGAAACACCATTCAATACCATAAAACATAGGTCGCACTCGGAACATGAAAACACCACAAAAAACAACAATCCTACTTACGCTTTTCACAGTCCTAACCCTAATAGCACTTTTAACAGCCTACACAGCCCACCAAAACCCAACAGAAGAAACAACAACAGACACGCTCTGCACATACGTAAGCACAGCCACATACGACTACACGGCAATACTAGACCCGAACAACCTAATCTACAATGGCCGTGAAACACTAAAACCAAGAGAAGGAACAATCTACACAAAAATAACACGACAAATCAACATAACACTAACATACAACTTCCAATCCACACTCACGCCAACAGACAAACAAATAACCTACACAATAACGCGGGCGCTCACAACACAAACAATAGAATATCAGCTAGACACAACATCACAAGAAACAACAGACCAAACACCAATACAAATAACGCTAACGCCAATAAACAAAACAGAAACAGACCCAATAATCACAAAACTAGCAGCTGAAATGGGAATCACAGCAACAGCATACTACACAATAGAAATAACACCAACATTCATAATCCGCGCAAACACCACAGCAGGCACAATACACCAAGTGTTCACGCCAAAACTAACCGTAACATTCCAAAAAACAGACCAAGGCGAAATAACCACAATAACACCCCTAACCCAAACAAAAACAGGCACAATAACACAAGAACAAACAACAACCCGTCAAGACATAGTACTCCAACGCAACGCCTCATACATCCTAACCACAGTAGCCATAGCAGGACTAGCCTTCTCCGCCTACTTCCACATAAAAGCACAACCAAAAACAAAGGAACCACCACCCCTAGAAAAACTCATAGCCCCACACAAAGACCTAATAATAGAAGCCGCAGAACCACCAAAAACACCACCACAAACAACAACAATCGAAGTCCAAACAATACAAGAACTCGCAAAAACAGCGGAAATCCTAGCAAAACCAATAATCCTAACAAGAAAGCCACAGCCAACACTAACAATAATAGACCAAAACACAATATACCAACACAAACCCCAAACACAATAATCTAAACCCTTTTTTTACCTAAAAAGGCAATAAAATAAAAAGACCAAAATGAAAACGCAGATTAACTGGCTTCAAATTCTAGAAGAATGCAAAAACAACATACAAAAACAAATAACACCACTACTAAAAACGCTAAACAAGCCACAACCCAACCTAGGAATAGGCGCAGGCGGAGACGAAATAAAACAAGTAGACCTCACAGCAGAAAACGCCATAATAAACACAATAAAACAATATAACGTATCATTCACGCTGATAAGCGAAGAATCAGGCATAAAAGAATACGGCCAAAACCCAAAACAAAACTACGTAACAGCAGACCCAATAGACGGCTCAACAAACCTCACACGCGGAATACCATTCTACGCAACAAGCATCGCAGTCTCCACAGAACCAACCCTAAACGCGATACACACGGCATTAGTCGCAGACCTCCACCACGGAACAACATACACAGCGGAAAAAGGAAAAGGAGCAAAACGCAACAACAAAACAATAAAACCATCAAAAACCACAGCAATAGAAAAAGCAGTAATAGGCTTAGACCTAAACACATACAAGGTTAAGGAACTAATCCCACAAATAACAGCACTTACGGAAAAAACAAAGCACATACGCCACCTAGGCGCAAACGCACTAGAACTATGCTACGTAGCAGACGGAAAAACAGACGCCTTCATAGACATACGCGGAAAACTCCGCACAACAGACATGGCGGCAGCACACCTAATAATAAAAGAAGCAGGCGCAACAATAACCACGCCAGAAGGAAAACCACTAAACGCAAAACTCGACCCAAAACAAACAGTAGCCTTCATAGCATCAGCAAACCAAAAAATCCACAAAACAATTCTAGAATTAATAAACACGAAAAAGGAAAAGCCATGATAAAACCACTAACGCCAAACCCAGCAGCACTAATAAAAACACAGAAAACACGAACACTAGTCATCGCGGATTTACACATAGGATGGGAAATGGCACTAGCAGAAAAGGGCATACACATCCCAACACAAACGCCAAAAATGCTAAAAAACCTTTTAACACTCATATCCAAAAACAAACCAGACGCACTTCTAATCCTCGGCGACGTAAAACACACTGTGGCAAAAGCAGAACTAGGCGAATGGCAAGACATACCAGAATTCTTCAACACACTAAAAAACCACATAAAAGAAATAACAATAATACGCGGAAACCACGACGGAAACCTAGAACCGCTACTTCCAGAAAACATAAAACTCCAACCAACAACGGGCACAACAATAAACAGCATAGGCCTATTCCATGGGCATAGATGGCCAACACCAACACTACTAAAATGCGAAACACTAATAATGGGACACGTCCACCCAGTCCTAGCCTTCAAAGACCCAGCGGGATTCCGCATAACAAGACAAGTTTGGATAAAGGCAAAATGCAACGCCATTGAACTTGCTGAAGTTCTACTGCAAAAGCACGGAGTAAAAATTGAAAAGAGCACAGAAGAAACATTACTGAAACATTACAAGGTTAAGCCTAAAACCAAAAACCTCTTCATAATGCCATCATTCAACGATTCCTTGGGTGGAAAACCACTAAACGAAACAAGAACACTTGGAGAAATGGAAACAGAGAAAATTGTAGGTCCAATATTACGCTCCAAAGCCGTGAAAATGGATGAAGCCGAAGCATATCTTTTAGACGGCACTTTCCTCGGAACCCTAAAACAACTTAAATTGTGAATTAAAAGAGTTTTTAAGCATAAACCTTATAGAGGATTAAGCTTCTCACATCTTAATGGTGATGTTATGTCATGGGATGAAGACTTCCCTGAATGGTTCAGAAGGAGACGCTACCCATTCTTCAGAGGATTCTTCTTTGAGGACATAGACAAGATGATGCGCGAAATGGAGAAAATGATGGAAGAAGAATTCAAAATGTTCACATCACGCATACCAAAAGACTACGTTAGAGAAAGAAAACTTCCAGACGGCACAACAGTCCGCGAATGGGGACCATTCGTTTACGGCTACAGCGTAAAAATAGGACCAGACGGCAAACCAGAAATCCGCGAATTCGGAAACGTCAAGCCTGGACGCCTAGGCCCACAAGTTAAAGAAGAACGCGAACCACTGGTTGACATAATTGAAACAAACGGCGAAATCCATGTTGTTGCAGAACTTCCAGGCGTCGAGAAGAAGGACATTAAACTGCATGGAACAGAAGATTCCTTGAGCATTTCCGTTGATACGCCACAACGCAAATACTTTAAAGAAATAGCCTTACCCGCGAAGGTTAACGTGAAAGAGGCAAAAACAGAATACAAAAACGGCGTTTTAGAGGTTAAACTGCCAAAAATAAAAGAGGAAAAAAAGCCAAAAGGCGAGCCGATAAAAATAGACTGACGCACACAATTTTCGCGCAAATGCTCGTGCACCGCATGACTGAAAATTCAGAGTCCAACATACTTGAAGTTATATGCCGAGAAGCAAAAAAGGAAGGAAAACTTACTGGCAGAAACCTTACGAGGCTCTATGAAGTTTTTGGCTCACGTTTCACGAGAGCTTTTGAAGCCCTAAAAGAGGGACGCGTCAAAAAGTACGTTTTTAAGCCAAGCGGCAGAACCGTTTGGATAGTTGTTGGAAAGGAGAAGGATTACTTGATAATGCCAGAAGCCGAATTCTGCACATGCGACGACTTCTACTTCCGCGTATTAGACAGAGAAGTGCACATGTGCTACCACCTGATTGCGCAGAAGCTTGCAAAAAATTTGGACTGGTACGAAACAATAGAAGAGCACGACGAGCTTTATGATTCATTAATGGCGGAGTGGAAAAAGCCTACTGCTTAAATACTTAAACTTCAAAGATAAATGCAAAGAGGAGCGCTTAACATGGATATAGGAGCATACTTTGAAGTGTTGAAATACATACTAATGACGGCAACATTAATAGTCCTAGCACTAATCTTCCTTCAAATATACCACGGAAAAGAAGAGAAAACCTAAAAGTAAAGGCTAAACCTCCTCAATTTTCCTCCTAAAAACATAAAACATTATGATGCTTAAAACCGCAAGGATTATGGCAACAATAACCATAAGCAAAGCTTCTGGACCAGCACCAAAAACTATCGGAATAGGACCAATAAAAATTATTCCGCCGAAACTCGCTGTTCCACCGCCGACAGCTGCGGCAACCATCAAAATTATTACGCCCACAAAAATCAATATGAAGCCAATGATGAAAAGCATCATAAACATCTTGAACGCGAACGCTTCTCCATTATTTTCTTCTTCTGCCAGTACAATCGCCTCGCTATCTAAACAACATGTAAAACACTATCGTTATCACCACAAGCATTATTGTTAACAGAATCGAAAGTATAAGAACCATTTTCAGCGATTCCTTATCCGTTCCAAAAACGATTGGGAAAGGACCAATAATTATTGCTCCGCCACCCCTCATTTTCCCTCCCCTTTTGATGTTTGAAATGAAAAGTAGGAGAACCGCAGCCAACACCACAAGTATGCCAGCTATTATTAGGGCGATCCCTAGACCGTAAAGGGTTTCCGCGCCCATGTTAGCGCCTACTCTCCAACAGCAGATAGAAGGGTTTTGGCTCTTATAATAAACTATTTAGAGCCAGCTATAAGGCTTTATAACTCTGTCTGCTGTAGGCATTTCAGCAGTGTGTAAGATGACGTTTGAGGAGATAATTCAGCAAATACTCGTGAAAAATCCAGAAATTTCAAGGGAAAAAATACTTGAAAGGCTTGAGGATGAGCGGAGAAAAACTGGAGGATTAATTTCAGACGAGTCGCTTCTGCGGATGATTGCAGCTGAGTTTGGAGTTAAAATTTCTAAGGAGACAAGCGTTTCAGCAGCACTTATAAAGGATTTGGTTCCAAACTTGAACGATGTCTCTGTTGTCGGGCGAGTTGTTGCAGTCCTAAACCCAAAAATCCTCAACGAAAAAACTGGCAGAAAGATGGCAAGTCTGCTTATTGCTGACAAGGGCGACATCTTACGCGTTGTGTTATGGAACGACAAAGCAAGTCTCATAGAAAATAGCAAGGTAAAGGTTGGACAAATCGCACGCTTTATACACGGATACACAAAGGAAAGCCGCACTGGAAAGGTTGAACTGCACATAGCGGAAAAAGGCGAAGTTCAAATAAACCCAGAAGACGTGAACGCAAAGGATTATCCAACAATAAGCAAATTCAACACGAAAATCGGAGAAATAACAATAGCCCACAAGAACAAAAGACTAAACTTAACTGGCCTTGTTGAAGAGATTTTCCAAGCATCAACATTCCAAAGACAAGACGCAAGTTCAGGAAAAGTCCTGCGCTTCATAATGGCCGACGAAACTGGAAAAATTCCAGTTGTGGTCTGGAACGAGAAAGTGGATGAATTGGAGAGAATCCTAAAGAAAGGCGCAAAACTGCAGCTTGTAAACGCCAAAGCAAAAAAGGCTTTGGAAGAAAGCATAGAAATCCACGTTGATAACGAGACCTATGTTGAGATTCAAGCGCCGACAGAATTCTCCAGAATAGCAGAACTAAAAGAGGGCATGAACAACGTGAACATTGAGGGTGAAGTTGCGACAAAACCAATGATGAGGGAGATAAAGACTTCAAGGGGTGAAAACGTGAAAGTAGCCACTTTCGAAATCAAGGACGAAACAGGAAGCATATGGGTAACAGCATGGAGACAACACGCACAAACAGTAGCTGAACTCGAAAAAGGCGAAAAAATAACAATAAAAAACGCCTACGTAAAAAGGGGATTCGCGGACCAACTTGAAATATCGACGAGAAGTACGACGATAATAAACGTTGAATTAAAAGGGAATAATTAATGAGTTCTTGTTTCGATTCTGAATCGATTTTTGTAAATATTACTAAAATTTGATTCTAAATTGCAAATTTTACAAATATTGATTTTGGCTTCACATAATTTAAATGTAAATCATGGATTCGTATAGTAAATAAGTCTTGAAATTAAGGTTGGATGTTATAACATGTCGAAAAAAAGAGAACGGGCAAAACGCCATTCAGGAGAAGAAAGAAGAGAAAATCGAGGAGAAAAATGAGGAAAAGAAGGAAATTCAAAAGATAAAGGCTGATGTGGATAAGTTATCCCAAGATTTAAGGACTGCAGTGTCTGAACTTAAAAAATCCATTGTAGACATTCGCGCAGCAGTAAGCAAATCGAAAACCCATTCAATCTTTTGCGAGCCGTCTCCAGCGAGAAAGACTTGAAAAAACTTAACGGTGAGAGACTTCCCCCTGGCGTCAAATCCTTGGTCATAGGAAAGACAGAGGAAGAAACTGAAGCTGCTGTTGAAGAAAAACCTGTCATTCCAGCAGTTCCAGAAGAATTACCCGAGACCAAACCTCAAATCGCGGAACACCCTCCACCCAAGCCCGAGTTTCCTCCATCCGGAACAGTTTACCTTGATTGGGTTTGGTCTCTCCTTGATTTGGGGTTTACTCCAGATGATGTAAAGCAGCTTGCGCAGTCCTACGAGCTTCTGGGCTTTTTGCCAGAAAATTCCAGTGGGCAAATTTATTCTTTGGCTGTTGCGGCTGAGAAGGCTAAATCAAAGGGACTTAGCAAAGGTAGGCTACTGCTGAACATGTATAAGGCTTCAATTGCGTCGGGAATAAAAATCGGATTAAACGACATGAGGATGCTCATTTCCATAGCAGAAGGTAAAATGAAGAAAGCGAAAAGGGTTGCCTAATGGGATTCTCTGTAACGCTATCGCACATAATAATGGTCATAGCCTCCGTTTGCCTAGCCAGCGTCTTCTCCACATACGCAATTTACACTGGAGGTATCGTCCAAAGCGAGTTGACGCAAAACGTGAACGACTACAAGAGGATAATTAACTTGCAACTGGAAATCGTCTACGCCACAATGATGGAGACACCGTCCTAGAATCTAACGAAAAAGCGTTCCTAATAATCAACTTGGACACCGATACTGTCGGCAACTACGAGACTATAAAAATTGAGGTTAGAACAGCGAAAGGCGCCGCACTAACAATAGTCCGCACAGCACCCGGCGGCATGGCAGCAAACTCATTCGTTGACCTAGGCTAACAGCGAACCATTGTGCTTATCCTCCTCCACCCACCTCCACCCTTTTTTATTACAGCAACAAAAGAAAGTGACTTCAAATTTTGTTGGAAAGGTATAAGGGCATCCACGTAGAAATGTCATTTTGATTTAAATGCTCACTGGAGAAGAAAACTCAAACATTTTCAGGTCAATTGTAGCTCCATGGTATGAATCCTTAAAAGACCCAAATAATGCTCAAACGCAAATTTTGGCAAAGCTTGTTGAAGCATACGCAAAAACCGATTATGGGCAACGCCACAATGCGCATAGCATTCGCGGAATCAAAGATTTCAGAGCTAACTTTCCAGTTGTTAGTTATGCTGAACTTTCGCCCTATCTCGGTGAGGTTCAGAGAGGAAATTTTAAGGCGTTTCTTCCAGAACCGCTGGTTTGCTGGGTCATGACCAGAGGCTCAACTGGACACGCAAAGGTTTTGCCTGCAACAAAAACTCACCTTGAACAAATTTTCGCTTGCGGAGCGAGAGCGCTGATAAATTTCGCCTTGAAAAGGGGAGACTTTGAACTTTTATCTGGGAAAATCCTAAACCTAAACTTTCCATCACGCGTTCACACCTTGGTTGTTGATGGAAAAGAAATAACTTACGGCTACAGTTCTGGAACATATGCAAAACTGAACCCCATGCTCGACAAGGTTAGCTTACTGCCGAGACAAGAGGAAATAGACGCGCTTGGCTCTGGAATAACAAAAAAAGACTGGGAAAATAGGTTTGAACTTGTATATCAAAGGGCTGTTGGCGCAGATGTTACCGCTGCCATGGGCGTGACACCAGTCATTTTGGCTTTCGCCAGATACATCGCAAAAAAGCACGGCAAAAAACCGAAGGAGTTGTGGAAGATGCGGGCGCTGTTCTGCACAAGTGTTAGAAAGATACAGTTCAAGTATGCGCCAGTGCTCAAGAAATATTATGGTGATATCCCAATCATTGAAATCTACAGCGCAACCGAAGGCGTATTCGCCCAACAAATAGACGACTTGCCATACGTCACGCCAAACTATGACACGTACCTTTTTGAGGTTGAAACAAAAAGCGGCATGAAAATGCTTCACGAACTTAAACGCGGTGAATGGGGCAAACTAATAGTGTCTACATGCCTACTTCCAAGATATAAAATCGGAGACCTCATGGAGGCTGCTGGAAAAAACTATTTCCGCGTAATTGGAAGAGATAAACCCCTAATACGCCTAGAGCACGTGCTCTACAGACTTTTCTTAGGCTGGCTTATCTAGGGTCTTGGATGCCGCTTAGATGCAGTGCCAATAACATAAAGCGCGCCAATCAAAAGTATCACACCGACGATTATCAAGAATAGCGCTCTTGAAGCACCATGAACAATAAGCCCGCTAACCTCGAGATAACCTAAAATGCCCAACATTAACAGGATTGCACCACCAATAAGAGGGCCCAAGAAAAGCAGTTCACGCTTCTCATATTTCTCCAACTTCTCGCCCTTTTCCTCTTTCTCATGCTTCTCCTCCCTGCGTCCAGTCGGCGGCGGTGGCGGAACTTGCCCAACCCTTAGCGGCGCGCCGCATCTAGGACAGAAACTCATTTCTTCAGTGACTTCTGCTCCACATTTTGGACAATTCGGCAAATACTTCATCCTCTTTATGCATTTATCCGCGCATGTTATATTTAAGTGTGCATGAAACATGAAGCTTAAGGAAATGTTATATGCTGGCAACCCAAATAGAATGATAAAGAGGCATATAATTTTGGGTGAAAACTCGGAAGAAAAAACGCTAAAACGCATAGAAGCGTTTTTCAGCATAGCATCACTAGGATTCCTACTAATCCTATTAGGAGCGATATTCGCATCCACGCCAAGCCTGTACGACGAGATAATAGCATTCTTCAAAGACTTCGAAATAGTTGAAATCCAAAACACGCAAATTTACCTCCCAGCACCCGCACACCCACAAAAACATTTGACAGTGTATTCTGCCGCTGAAACATTCTGCCTAATCTGGAGTATATACGAAATCGCAATCCTAATCACAAGATTCTTCGCCCACTCCCCAACAAACAAAAAAGCTGAAACCCTCTCAAACATAATATTCTGGCTTGGAACAAGCTACCTCATAAAAACATCTCTCAACACAACAACAACCACAACCAAATGGTTCACATTCTGGACACTAATAATAACGCTACTTGGCATCTCATTAATTGTCAGAGGCTTAATTCTAGCAGCAGCAACATGGCAAAAACGAAAAACATAGACTAACTAACACTTGCAAACAAAGTGCCGGGGGCGGGATTTGAGCCCGCGACCTCTGGCGTTGGGCGCTTAGCCCCATTCGACTCCAGATTATGAGTCTGGCGCCCATTCCAGGCTAGGCTACCCCGGCTTTCCTTACCACTATTTTTGAAAAAGTTTAATTAACCTATCGATTTCAGTCTATTCCTTTTCCTCTTTCTTCATCAACTCTAAGTATTCTTGCATAGTTTTTTCAACGTTCCATTCGAATGAGCCTTCTTTAATGTTTAGGTTCCACCATTTGATGAATCTTTCAAGGCTTATCCTGAGGAATATTATTAGGACCGTTGTTGGAATTGTTGAAACTAGAATGATGTTTGTCGGGAATGGAAAGAACAAGAGCAAGAATAGTGTTAAAAAGGAAAACAGAACCAGAAATATAGGTATTACTATACTCCAGAAAATTCCAGAAGCGCTTTCCAAAAAGTCAGCCTTTGGAATCTTTAAAATTAACTTGTAAAAAAAGGGAAGACTTCGCTCGTCAATCTCTTTTAATTCCTGTTCGCTCATATCAACTCAAGAATACACTTTCATAACAACGCACTTAAGCTTTAGCACTCTTGCCATGTTCCTTCATAAACTTTTCAACACCAACTAATTTTCCAACATATACTACGTCAGCCATATTTACGAAAAGCCCTGTTTCAACGACACCTGGAAGGGCTTTCAGTTTATACTCAACTTCTTCTGGACTTTTTATCAATCCAAAGTGCGCGTCGATAATTACGTTTCCGTTATCCGTTATGACTGGCCCAACCTTTTTTATCCCTTCTCTCAAAGCTGGCTTTCCGCCCATTTCTCTTATTTTTTGCATTACTAGAGGAACGGCGAATGGTATTACCTCTATTGGCACTGGATGGTCGCCTTCTCCTAGAGTTTTGACTTTTTTGTTTTCGTCTATAACTATCAAGAGTTTTTTGGATGAGTAAGCGACTATCTTTTCGCGGGCTAGTGCGCCGCCCATGCCTTTTATCAAATTTAATTTTTCATCAACTTGGTCTGCGCCGTCTATGGTCAAGTCTAATGTTGTATGCTCCTCTAACGTGGTTATTGGGATTCCGTTTTTTATGGCTATCATGAAGGCTTGGTATGATGTTGGAACGCCCATCACATGCAGTTTTTCATGTTTAATTCTGTTTCCTATTTCTTCGATGGCGTAGGCTGCTGTGCTTCCGCTTCCAAGCCCCACTATGAAACCGTCTTTAACGTTTTTGACGGCTTCTATTGCCGCGTTTCTTTTCGCCTTCTCCACATCTTCGCCTTCAAGTTTCAAGTTCCATCTGCCCCAATCTTTCCAAAACCTTCTCAACTTCGGCGCGGATTTCTTCTATGCGCTTTTCAGCCTCCGTTCTTGGGCTTGACTTGGCTGGCGCTGGTTTGCGCTTGCGTTTTTCCTTTTCTTCCGCTGGCGGTTTTTCTTCTTCAACTTGCGGTTTCGGCGGCGCTTTCGCTGTGGGTATAGTGATTTCCTTTATCGGCTTCGTCTCAACCTTTGAGCGTAATTCTTCGATTTTTGAGCTTATTTCGTCGAAACGTTCGCTGAAGAGCTTTATTAAGTCTTCCTGCATGGCTTCAAGCTCATGTAA